>NZ_KV803651.1:0-334473 GCF_001811145.1 Corynebacterium sp. HMSC062A03
CCGACGTGTCTACTTTCCGGGGGCCAGGCCCGTGCCCAATCAGCCATCCACCACTGCTGGCCAACAACACGCATCCAACGCTGCCTCGTCCACGCCCAACGAACAGTCCGCCGCCACACCACCAGCAACCCCCGCACCGATGCCGGCAAAACCCTCTACCGCCTAGCCCTGAAACTCACTCGCATCACCGACATTGACCAAGCATCCACATGGGTCGCCCACCTGCACGAATTCGACCACACCTACCGGGAATGGATGAACGAGAAAACCACCATCAAAGACCCCGTTACCGGCGCCTACACCAAGGTCTACACCCACCAACGCGTCCGAGCGGCCTATCAATCATTGCTATCTCTGCACCGCAGAGACCTGCTGTTTACCTACCTGCAACCCCCACCAACAACCATCGACCCCGACAACCTTGCAGCAACAACAAACAGCCTCGAAGGTGGCATCAACGCCCCCATAAAAGAACTAGCCCGCAGACACCGCGGACTATCACTACCGCATCAACGCACAGTGATGGATTGGTGGCTGTATCTACATACAGAAGTCCCTGACGATCCGGTCAAGATCGCCAGGGACCAACGATGGGGTCAAGACGCACTTTCCACAGCAACAGACATGATCACCCACGACACCACAGCCACTACCAATGACATCGGTGCACCAGCAGAATACGACACCGCCATCGACACCAGCTACCAACACAACCTCGGCATCCAAAAAGGCTGGATCAAATAACCGCAACACGCCCGGAAAAGACACACTTTTCTTTACTTAACCCTACTTAACCCGATTTTGAGCCCAGTGCACCATCTAGTGCACCAAGTGGCGATTTCAGTACAAAATGAAGAAGACCCCTACCAGGATATTCCCTGGTAGGGGTCGGAAGTTGGTAGCGGGGGCAGGATTCGAACCTACGACCTCTGGGTTATGAGCCCAGCGAGCTACCGAGCTGCTCCACCCCGCGTCGAGATGTACTTCCAAACATCAAGCGCTCTGCACACTGTCCCGTGTGCTGGCGACGGATGTAACTATACAGACACCTTGGCGCCTACCCAAATCCCCTGGGCAGGCGCCATTTCATAGGTGAGGCGCCGAGTTTTCGCCGGCACCTATCCGGACTTACTGAGACTGCAGGGAGCGGTAGTCCTCCACTGCCTTATCGAGCTCGTCCAGGGCCTTGCCGTACTCCTCAAAGGAGCCGTTCTTGGCCTTGTCTACACCATCGAGAGCCTTGTTGATGGCGTCGATAGCCTCGCCCTCGTCAGATGCCTTCGGAGCGGAGGCCGGTGCGGAAGACTCAGAGTCCTTCTCTTCGTCCTTCTTATCGGCGGCATTGGCCTCCTCGTCATCCTTCTCCGTCTGCTTACCGGAGTCACCCTCAATTTCGGTGATGTCCTGGGCGGCCTTCGGGTCGATGCCGACCTGCTCTAGGGCCTCACCAATCGTCGGCGCATAGCCCACGCGCCCCTTGTAGGACACCAGCACGCGCAGCAGCTTCGGGAACGCAGACTCCTGGCCCTTGCGCTGCGAGTAGATCGGCTCCAAGTAGAGGATCTCTCCCCCACCCACTGGCAGGGCCAGCAGGTTACCGTTCTTCAGGTCATTCGAGCCCTGCCACAGTGTGCGGTCACGAGCCACCTGATCAGAAGACATCATGGCGTCCTGCGCCTGCTTAGGGCCTTGGGTCTGGGTATTCGTCGGCAGCACGCGCACGGTGATATCACCGTAGGTCTCCGGATCAGAAGACACCGCCATGTGTGCAGAGAGGAACTGACGGTTCAGACCGCGGTAGGAGGTGATGAGTTGGAAGCTCGGCTTGTTGGTCTCCGGGTCGGAAGCCAGCACGTAGTACGGCGGCTGGTTCAGCCCCTGGGATTCACCGGCAGTCGGATCCTCCGGCACGGACCAGAAGGCGTCGTTGTTGAAGAAGACGCCCGGGTCATCTACGTGGTACTTGGCCAGCAGGTTGCGCTGCACCTTGAACATGTCCTCCGGGTAGCGCATGTGCTGACGCAGCTCGTCGGAGATCTCCGACTCGGGCTTGACGACGCCCGGGAAGACACCCTCCCATGCCTTAAGCACGGGGTCTTCGGTGTCGAACTCATAGAGATCGACGGTGCCATCGTAAGCGTCGACAGTCGCCTTCACCGAGTTACGGATATAGCCCACCTGATCGTTGACCAAGCGCTGCGTCGTGCCCGTCGGGTTCTGTGCGTCCTGGGTGGTCTCCGTCAGGGAGGTGCGCTGCGAATACGGCAGGGAATCCAAGGTGGTGTAGCCATCGACAATCCACTTGATGCGGCCGTCGATGACCGCCGGGTAGGTGGAGGAATCCGTCGTCAGCCAGGGAGCAACCTTCTCCACGCGCTCGCGCGGGTCGCGGTCATAGAGCAGCTTGGACTCCGGCCCCACGCGGTCCGAGAGCAGGAAGTTGAGTTCCTGGTACTTCAGCGCAAAGGCAGTGCGGTCAACAATGTTGCCGATGTCGACGCCACCCTTGCCGTCATAGGTGTAGGTGGAGGTATCGGTGTCGTATTCGACGGACTCATCACCCGTCTTGCCCACGATGGCGTAGTCCATCCCATCCTGGGCGCTAGCGATCACCGGGCCGAAGTAGGTTCGCGGCTGGTCCACCTTGATACCGAGGGATTCTTCAGCATTCTGGGTTTCGCCCTCACCCTCGGCGTCCTTGCCCGCCTGGGTCTGCAGGTCCGCCACCGTGAAGATGGGGAAACCACCACGGGCCGAACCGGCATCACGAGCTACCTCATCGACTGTGTTGGCCTGCGCCGCAATGAAACCATTGCCGTGGGTATACACGGTGTGGCGGTTAATCCAGTTCTGCTGGTTCTCCTGCAGCTCGTTCGGGTCCAGCTCGCGGGCTGCGACCACGAAGTCACGGAGTTCGCCATCGATTTCATAGCGATCCATCGCCAGCGTCTCTGGGAAGCCGTAGAAGTTCTTCAGCTGCTGCATCTGAGTAAACGTCGGCGCCAAGATGTCCGGGTCCAGCAGGCGCAGGTTGGAGATGGTGGAGTCATCCGAGGCAACCTTGTCATCGGCGACGTCCTCCGCGCCCCAGTTCTCCTCGTAGGTCACCTTGTCGTCTGTGAGGCCATAGGCAAAGCGAGTGGACTCGATGTTGCGGGAGATCGACTCCGCCTCTTTAGCCTGGCGGTTCGGGTTCACGGAGAAGCGTTCCATGATGAGCGGCCAGCCTTGGCCAATGACCAAGGAGGACAGCACCATGAGCACCACGGCCAAGCCAGGGATGCGCAGGTCCTTAATGACCACTGCAGAAAAGATCGCCACGGCCACGAACACGCCGATGATCATGAGGATGATCTTTGCCGGCAGGTAGGCATTGATGTCCGTGTAGGAACCACCCGTAAACAGCGAGTGCTGGTTGTACAGCAACTCGTAGCGCCCCAGCCAGTAGCCAGCCACCTGGAGCAGCATCCAAATGCCACCGGTGACGGCGAGCTGCGTGCGCGCTGCTTTCGACAGCGAACCACGCACGCCGGCGGCGCGATTGCCCAAGCGAATGCCGCCAAGAATGTAGTGCCCCACAAGTGCGATGAGGAAGCACACTGCGACCAGCATGGAAGCAGCGCTGACCAGCATTGACCACACCGGCAAACGGAAGGCGTAGAAGCCAAGGTCGTGGTTGAACTGCGGGTCGGCCACCCCAAAGTCATGAGAATTGAGGAAGAGCATGACGGTCCGCCAGTTGGCTTGCCCCAACAGGCCGGAAACGACGCCGACGAGGACTGGGATGACCTTGAGGAAGACACTCATCGTGCTCTCAATGGATTTGCGGTACTGATAAACGGGGGAATTGAAGTCCGCCATGTCCATCGAGTCACCGCGTCCCCGCCACACAATCAGGCCCGCAACGTACGTCACAGCCGCTGCTACGAGGCCGAAGAGGATGAAGAGGACGATGCGCGTCACCAGGGTCTTGGTGAAGACCCCACGGTACTCAATCGCGCCGAACCACTTCCAATCCGTGTAGAAGCCCACCAACATGGGGCCAATGAACAAGAGGACCGCGATGATGGCGACAACCCACGAGAGAAATTTGGGCGGACGTTTCATCGGGGCGGCGGGTCGGTTGAGTCCGGAAGCCAACTCCAGCTCCAATCAAGTGTCGTGCGAATATAGAGGTATCAAGCTTCTAGTCTAGAGAAGCACTATGACCGTCAACGAACAAGGACGCTTATGAGTTCCCAACCTTCCTCCCAGCCCGCTGTACACCGCGCGCTCAACAAGGCGATGCGCGAAGCCGTGGATTTCATCCACGCCGAAGGCTGGGATGCGCCTCCTACCCTTTTTGCTCTCGTCCCTACTGAGCTGGTGGCCACCCAGCTTGGGGACGTCGATGACTCCTCTCCCCTCACCCTCGTGGTGCAAGAATTGCCGGAAGGCATCGAACCGGGATCGGAGCACCTCGCGGACTACGTCTCGCGGCTAGCATGGCCGCGGGAGATCGCCGGCGTCATCCTGGCCCAGGAGATCATGTTTAAGGACACCTCGGACGCCGCGCTTGGCGACGCCCGCCCCGCCCGCCTCTTCTCCGGAGTCCTGCGGGCTACCGCCCTGGACGGAAGCTCCACAGCCGATGCAGAGAGTGTCGACAACGATGGCGCGGAGCTCACCCTGCTGCAATTGCGTCCGACCGAGGAGGAACTAGCGGAGGCCGGCCCCTTCGCAGAAGACGATATCCAATTGCGTGGCGGACCGAATGTGGCACCGGGGGTCATCGCTGCGCTGCGCTACGGGTTGGAGCAAGATCCGGAGGAAATGCTCTAATCGACTAAACTCAGAATGCAGTGGCCATTAGTGCTCAGCTCTCGGGGCTGGGCACGCAATTGATAGAGGAGTCTCTCGTGCGCTTGACATCCCGCTTCACCGCCGCAGCTTCGGCCGTGCTTGCCACCGGCTGCCTGCTCTCCGCATGTGGGAAGGACGATGCCCCCTCCCCTGACCCAGCGCCTGCGAGCGAAGCAACCACCGTCGCCGCGGAGAAGACCAGCGCGCCGGCCCCAGCCACGTCCGCCGAGGAATCCGAGACGACCTCTCCTGCCGCCTCTGAGTCTGAGACCAGCTCAGACGCGAAGGATGAATCCTCAGCCCGCAGCTCCGCCGACCGCAAAGACAAAGACAAGGACGCCAGCGAGTCCGCGGAGCCCAGCGGGGCGTTTAATGCTTCCGTGGAGCAAGCTTATGAAATCTTCGGTGGGCTCGTACCGGAGGGGATCTTCGCGCAATTCGACCGCTGCGATCCCAATGGCGTGACGGATTCTTTCAACTGCTCTGGCTCGGAGGTAGGCCAGTTCCAGTTCTTCAAGTCCAAGACCAAGGCTTCCCAAACCACCCAGGTGCTCACCGAGCTGCGCAGCTCCCGCGTCATCGAGGACAGCGGCAACCGCGTCGTGGGCTGGTCCATGCTGGGCAACACGGCCATCCTCACCGTCGTTGACAACGATGAGGGCCTTATCATGCAGCAGATGATCTCCACGGACCAGGACGATCCGGAAGAGCGCCTCAAGGAGCTAGGCCTGGTTTAGCGGGCTAGCCTTCACAGGTCTCGACGGGCCTGCCCTCCGCAAAATCCTGCATGGCCTCGATGGCATCATCCAGCGTGTGGACCTTAGCCACCACCATGTCTCCGGTATCGCGGCTGACTGCCTCCGCGCAGTTGTCGGCTGGGGCGAGGAAAAGCTCAGCGCCCGCTTCCTGAGCCGCGTGAACCTTGTGGACGATACCGCCGATGGGGCCGACCTTGCCGTCCTCACCTATAGTGCCGGTGCCGGCGACAAACCGGCCGCCGGTGAGATCTTCGCTAGAGAGCTTGTCAATCACCGCCAAGGTAAACATCATGCCGGCCGAGGGGCCGCCGACGTCCTGCAGGTTGTAATCCACCGTGATGTCCTCGGTGGGAACCGAGGTCATAAGGATGCCTAGCAGGGCCACGTCCTCCTGCTCGGGGTGGGAGCCGAGGGTGACCCCGACAGTCTTTTCCTTGCCCTTGCGAACAATGCCTAGCTCCACCTCATCGCCAGGCTGAAGAGCGCGAATCTTCTCTTGCACTTGGCCAGGCTCCGTGACCTTGTCACCGTTGACGGTGGTGATAATGTCGGCGTCGTCAAGCGCGCCTGCTGCGGGGCCGTCATCGAGTACTTGTGCCACCTCGATTCTCACCGGTTTGTCCAGATAGTCCATGGCGGCGACCGTGGCCGCCGACTCGGACTGGGTAAAGGCCTGCTGATTGGCCTCCTGGACCTCCTTATCTGTCTTGCCCTGCGGGATGACATTTTCGATGGGGACGATGGTGTCATCCGTAAACAACCACCGCCCCAGGGCCTGGGCCAGCGTCATGTTGGTGCGCACGGAGACCGTCGTCATGTTGAGCTGCCCCTCCGGCTGGAACGTGTCCGGAGCTTCGACGTTGACGACGGGTTCCCCATCCACCTCGCCCAGGGTATCCACGGTAGGACCTGGCCCCTCGGCGGCATAAGGCACCGACAAGGTGATATCGGTGCCGGGAATGTGGTCGATGCTGAGCAGGGCTCCCGTCAGCACCACCGGGATGGCTCCCCACGTCAAAGTGGACAAGCGGCGGGTTCGGGGGTTCTGCGGAGTTTTCACGGAGGATCAGCCTACAGCCTTGTGGAGCTTGTTCGCTCTCAGCGTTGCCGTGGTCCTAGAATCCGCGCTAGGAAACCTAGTAGATTGGGGTCCATGAGCAACGGATTCGGTTTTTCCTTCCCCAATAACGACGATGACGATGATAACGATCGTCGCGACCAGAACCCGTTCGGCGCCTTCGGCTTCAGCGCAGGCAACGGTGGCCTAGGAGACCTGTTGAATCAGTTCGGCCAGATGCTCTCCGGCATGGGTTCCTCCATGAACTCCCCGGAGGGTTCCGGCCCGGTCAACTATGACTTGGCCAAGCGCATCGCGCACCAGCAAATCTCCCGCGACAAAGAGGTCAGCGAGCAAGACCGCACCGCCGTGCAGGAAGCCGTGAGGCTAGCGGAACTGTGGCTAGATGATGCCACGATCCTGCCCACCGCATCCGGCACCGTCACCGCGTGGAATTCCGCGCAGTGGCTGGATGAGACGCTGCCGATGTGGCAGCGCATGGTCACCCCGGTTGCGGAGCACATGAACTCCGCGCAGCTGGAATCCCTGCCGGAGGAAGCCCGCGAGATGATGGGCCCGATGACCTCGATGATGAACTCGATGTCCGGCATGAACTTCGGCATGAAGCTGGGCCACGCGCTGGGTGATCTGGCTGCGCAGGCATTGACCGGTTCTGACTTCGGCTTGCCTGTCTCCCCCGCAGGCACCACTGCACTCCTGCCGCACAATATCCAGGCCATTGCGCGCGATCTCAACGTTCCGGGCCAAGAAGTGCTGGTCTATATCGGTGCCCGTGAAGCCGCCCGCCAGCGCCTGTTCAAGCATGTGCCGTGGTTGGTCGAGCGCCTCGTCTCCTCCGTTGAGGAATACGCCATGGGCTTGGTTATCGATACCTCCCATATCGAGGAAGCTACCCGCGAGCTCAACCTGGAATCCGGTGACCCTGAGGCCATCCAGGACGCGATGAGCAAGCTACAGGGCATGGACTTATCCCCGCGGATCACCTCCCGCAACGCAGTCGCGGCTTCTCGTCTGGAGACCCTCTTAGCACTCGTCGAGGGATGGGTTGAACACGTGGTGACCGAGGCCCTGGGAGAGCGCATCCCGTCCACGAAGGCAATGACCGAGGCGTGGGCGCACCGCCGCTCCACTGGCGGCTCCGCAGAGAAGGCCTTCTCCCAGGTCGTCGGCATCGAGCTCAATGCCCCGAAGGTGGAGGCGGCCGCTGAACTCTGGCGCCGCGCCACCGTCGCGGTGGGCGCCGACAAACGTGACTCCGCCTGGGACCACCCGGATCTTCTGCCCACGGCCGAGCACCTGGAGAACCCTGCGTCCTTCATCGACGGTTTGCTCGATGACACCCCTGATGAGGGCTTTGAAGAAGAATTCTCCAAGCTGGAGGAGATGCTCCGCCAGCAGGACGCCGGTGATACTGCTGGCAAGGAGAAGGACGCCGACGAGGATAAGGAAAACAAAAAGGACAAGCCGGAAGACGAGAACTAACGGAAGCGCTGGTAGGCCTCGAGATATCCTTTCGCGCGCTCGGCTTTGGGGGCTCGATCGGCCCACTCCCAGAAGTCCGGACCATGACCCGGGATGAAGGTGTGCGTTAACTCGTGGATGATGACCGCGTCGAGGACGTAGTCGGGAACATCCTGCAGCCGGTCAGAAATCCGAATATCTCCCGTTGAGGTAGTGCAGCTACCCCAGCGGGATTTTTGGTTACTCACCCACCGGATAGAACCCACCGTGGCGCGGCCCTCCAAAAAGCGGGCATTCAGTGTGCGGGCGCGGTCGGCCAGGGAATCGTCGGAAAGCTGCGAAGAGGTGTGCTTTTTGCGCACCTTCGCCACGATGCCATCCACCGCTTCGCGCTCTTCCGCCGCTGACATCCACGCGGGAATGCGCACCTCCAGAACACCGTCGACCACGCGGGCTTGGACGGTGCGACGGCGCCGTGCCGAACGGATGACACGTACCTCGGGATTGCTCGACATGACAGGGCATTCTACCTGTGGTGCAATGGTGTCTAAACACACCTGGGGTGGGGCAAAACGGGGAGGACAGTCTTGAGTGCACAGACGTACATGCTGGCGCCGGAAACCACCATTCTTGAGCGCGAACCCGGAATGCTCCAGTGTGGGATGGATGCCACGCGAGTCGGGGTTTTCGAAGCCCACCCGCAGCTGGCGGGCTTGCTCAACAGACTGCGCACGCCGCTGACCCGACAAACCATTGAAAAATCCATTGAGAATACGGGCATGAGCCCCTCAGCTGCCCGCAGCTTAGTGGAGGATCTGATTAGCTACCGTGTTTTGTGGCCGGCGCCCCGGCCGCAACGTGTGGCTGTGCTGGGGACCTCCGCCCTGGCCAATGAGCTGCGCGACGTCCTGCTTGGTGATTCCTTCCAACCACGCTCTCCTCTCCACAGCGAAAGTCCCGCCGAGTACATCGCAAACGTAGCCGGGCACCTGCCTATCGTGGCTGTCGACATGCTGGATGGTGCCACGGAGTGGGCACAGGCACTGCGCAATTCCCCAGCCACCTGGTTACCGGTATCTATGATCGATGCCCGCGGCATCATCGGACCAGTTCGCATCGACGGGTCTGGCCCCTGCCCACTGTGCGCGCATCTGCACCGCATCGAATCAGACGAGCTATGGCACGAGGTGGCCCACCGCGCCGCGACAGTGGAAGCACCGGGCGACCCCATCGTGCGTACTGCGATAGTGATGCATGCAGTGGTGATTATTCGCCGGCTCTTGGGAAGGCCGGCCCCGCCAGGAGCGCCCGGCGGCAAGCCGCTCGCCGGCGAACTCACGGAGATAGACCTCTACGGCCTAGAGCAGCGGAGGCTTCTCATGGAACATCCTCGATGCACGTACTGCGCTGCTTCTTAGCTCCTCTTAGCCGCGGGAAGAAGCAATGATCTGCAGCACCTCCGCACCATAGCGCTCCAGCTTCGAGGGGCCCACCCCGGAGATATCCAGCAGCTCCGCCTCGTTGGCTGGAAGAGCCTCCGAAATCGCTTGCAGAGTCGCATCAGAAAAGACGACGTAGGCAGGAACCTGAGAACCCTTCGCCACAGACGCCCGCCACGCGCGCAGCGCGTTGAAGACATCCTCATCACCCTCATACTCGCACCACTCGTGGCGGCCGAGGACCTTCTCCGCCGGGCTGCTGAGCTGCCCCGAGCACACTCGGCAGCGGCGCGGGCGATAGCGACGGTTCGATGACTGGCTTTCCTCGATTCCCGGGACCACGCCGTCCAGGAAACGAGTTCGCTCACGCGAGGCCCGCGAACCCGTGGTCTTAGCCAGCGCCCACGACAAAGCTAGGTGCTCGCGGGCACGGGTAATGCCGACATAAAACAGCCGGCGCTCCTCCTCCACGTGTTCATCGCCGGCCTTGATGGCGTGGTTAATGGGCAGGAGTTTTTCGGTGAGGCCTACGAGGAACACCGCATCCCACTCCAGGCCCTTGGCAGCGTGAATGGTAGCGAGGGTCACGCCCTCCATCGTGGGGTTGTGCTTGTTTTCAGAACGACGGTGCAGCTCACCCAATACACCAGGAAGGTCTATCCCCTCGTGGTCCTCCACGATCTGCGCGATGAGGTCCACCAACGCCGTGAGCGACTGCCAGCGCTCGCGGGCCTGCGCACCCTGCGGTTCCGTGGCGGATAGTCCCAACTCTACGAAGGCCGCACGTGCCACAGCCACCGGATCATTCGGCAAATCATCGCGGCGCGTGGCAGCGATGAGCACGCGGATGGCCTCCAAAATCTCTGGGCGGCGGAAGAAGCCTTCGCCACCGCGGACTTGGTAAACCACTCCAGCGTCAGCAAGCGCCTGCTCGAACTGCTCCGACTGCGCGTTGATGCGGTAAAGAATTGCGATTTCGGAAGCCTTCACTCCCTGGTTCAGCAGGGTCAGAACCTGGCCTGCGACCTCCTTGGCCTCGATCTCCTCAGACTCATAGGCCTTAAACGAGGGCTCGGGTCCAGGCTCGCGCATGCCCTGCAACTCCAAACGGGTCCCCGCCGCGCGGCCCGTGGCCTTCGAGATGACCTCGTTAGCCAGGTCCGTCACTTGCGGGGTGGAGCGGTAGTCTCGCTGCAGCTTGACCACGGTGGCCTGCGGGTAGGTGCGGGAAAAATTCAGAAGGTAGTCCGGCGAAGCACCGTTGAAGGAATAGATGGTCTGGTTGGCATCGCCCACGACCGTCAGGTCATCGCGCTCCCCCAACCAGGCCTCCAGTACTCGCTGCTGCAGCGGTGTGACGTCTTGATACTCGTCCACCACAAAGGTTCGGTACTGCTCACGGAAGACCTCCGCCACCGCAGGCACGTTCTCGATGGCGCCGGCGATGTGCATGAGCAAGTCATCAAAATCGAGGTACATGAGATCCGGGGTGGCCTTCATGTCCTCATAGCGGCGGAAGACCTCCGCCACCTTGGCCGGATCCCCCGGCGCCTCGCGGTCCGTGGATTCGATGACACCGGGATAGCCCTCGGGGCTAATCAGTGAAGACTTTGCCCATTCGATTTCCCCCAGGAAATCACGAATGGTGTCCTTGTTGTTGTCCAGGCCAAGCGAGCGGACCGCGCGGCCGACCAGGCTGAACTTGTTGTCAATGAGCTGCCAGGGCAGATCCCCAGCAACCTGCGGCCAAAAGTACTTCAACTGGCGGCGCGCTGCGGCGTGAAAGGTTTGGGCTTGTACTCCCCCAACGCCCATCTGGTTGAGCCGCTCGCGCATTTCACTCGCGGCGCGAGAGGTGAAGGTGACGGCCAGAACGCGCTGCGGGTTGACGAAACCCTGGTCCACCATGTGAGCGATGCGATAGGTAATCGTGCGGGTCTTACCCGTTCCGGCACCCGCCAGGATGCAGACTGGGCCGCGCGGCGCCGTGGCTGCGGCTCGCTGGTCTTCATCGAGCAAGGACAGATCCGGTCTCATCACCGTGGAACCACTCCATAATCATCGTGTGTGCAATTGAACCCTTGCGGGCAATGGTCAGTTCTGGCAGCTCAGCGCGGGACACCCACCGCACTTCTGCGAGCTCTTCGTCAGTATCGCACACGGGCTGGACATCCTCCGTGACCGCGGAAAAGCCCACCATCAAAGAGCCACTAGGCGGCCAGGGCTGCGAGCCCCAATAGGAAACTGACTCAACGCGACGACCGGTTTCCTCCAGTGCCTCGCGGATCATCGCTTCTTCAAGGGTCTCGCCGGGATCGACATAGCCGGCGATGAGTGAAAAGAATCCTGGACGGTGACGGTTGCGAGCCAGCAGGATACGGTCCGACTCCGCGTGGTGAATGATGCCGATGACGGCGGGATCCAAGCGGGGAAAGACGAGGCGTTCGCCATCATGTCCCACGCCCCCTGGCGCAGGGTAGGACAGCTCCCGCCCAGTGCGTGGATCAAAGCGCGCTTCCCGACGGTTACGGATCAGATGCAGGGCTTTGAGAATGTCGCGCTGACCGTTAAAGAAGGTGGCATCGCGCAGTGTACCGAGCCGCTCGGCGGCCTCGGACTCCACCAGGAAAGCGTGAATATCCCCGGCCGCAACCACGATCTCCCCCGTCGGCTTAGCCAGAAAGACCGGCTGGCCTTGTGGCGATACCGGGACAAGGCCAGTCTCGGTGACGGGCAGGAACATTAGTTGCCTTCATCCTCGTCTTCATCGGTATCTTCCGCAGCCTGCTGCATCTCATGCTTGATATAGAGCAGGCGGTCACCAGGCTTGAGTGCATACGCGTCTGCCGTATCGACACGGTGTAGCTCGTTGTTGCGCAGAACCGCCAGAACAATGTCGGCGAGGTGACGTGGATTGGAGCCCACTTCGAATTCGCGCACCGCACGCTCGGCCACGGAAAAGCCCTCGTTCGGCGAGAGGAGGTCCTCCATCATCTCCACCACCGTCGGTGTCACGGTGGCTAGGCCCAGGAGACGTCCGGCGGTCTCTGCGGAGGTGACCACCGAATCGGCACCGGATTGGAGGAGTAGGTGGCGGTTCTCGGATTCACGCACGGAAGCGACCACCTTGGCCTTGGGGTTGAGCTCGCGCACGGACAAGGTACACAGCACCGCGGTATCGTCCGTGGACGGAGTCACCACCACCGACGAGGCGTGCTGCGCGCCGGCGATGCGCAGCACGTCTTGCTTGGTTCCGGAGCCGTAAATGGTGACGAGGCCGTGGTGCTCGGCGCTGGCTAGGGCCGCGCGGTTGTTGTCAACAACCACGATTTGGGAGGCGGGAACGTCATCGGCGATGAGGGCGGCGACCGCACCAGCGCCCTTAGTGCCATAGCCGATGACAACGGTGTGGTTACGCAATTGCTTTCTCCAATTCTGGATTTCAAAGGTGCGGCGGGCTCGATCCGTCAGAACCGACAAGGTAGCACCGACCAACAAAACAAGGAAGAGCAGGCGGGCCGGGGTAACGATAATGAGGTTGATGAAGCGCGCGGTGGGGGTGACGGGAACGATATCGCCATAGCCCACAGTGGTCAACGACACCGCTGAATAGTAGGCGGCATCGAGGAAGGACAGGTCTTCGCTGTAGCCATCACCGTCGAAAAAGACGATGATGGTGACAAAGACCATCAGCCCCATAGCCCAGATAACTCGGCGCGCCAGTTGCTTCCACGGGCTGGTGCTCGCGGTACGCGGAATCGTGATGACGTCAAGCAGCGCATGGTCAGGCTGCGAGGTCAGCTCTACCTGCGACAAGAAACGCGACGTAATGCGTTTGCCTAAGTGCTTGGGCACGAAGCGCCAACCTCCCTAGATGATGCGGATTTCCTCGTGAGACTACCTTAGACTCAACCCTGGTGACGTGGAAACTGCAGAGCTTAAAAGCTCAGCCAACCGTGGCCCGGTGGGCAAGTCCTCCGGCTCCAAAAGATAGTTCTCATGCACGTAGTAGAAAGCCGCGCGGACAGTCTCCACGCCATGGATGCGCCGCCATGCCTCCGCATAGACGGCGAGCTGAATCTGCGCCGAGTACAGAGCAGCACCCTGGGGGCGGCGGCCAGTCTTCCAGTCCACGATGAGCCACGAGCCATCCGGCTGTTGGAATACCGCATCCATGCGGCCGCGGACGACGGAATCCCCAATGGTGATCTCGAAAGGGGCCTCTACGAAAGCCGGCGTGCGCTGTGCCCACTCCGAGGCTAGGAAGGACTCCTTGAGAGACTCCAAGTCGTGGTCCGGTTCATCATGAGAACCGGGCAGCTCATCCTCCCCCAGCAAGGCAGGCGCGCCGAAACGATCCTCCAGCCACGCGTGGAAAGCAGTGCCGCGCTTGGCGTAGGAATTAGGTTTGAAGGGGATGGGGCGGCGCTGGCGGCGTGCGAATTGGGTGGGGTCTGCCGACATGGCCACCATGTCAGAAGCCGTCAGCTCGCCGGGTAGTTCTACATCGACCACCGGGGCCTGCAGCGCTTTGTGCTCTTCAATGAGCGCGCTCGCCTCTTGTTCCCAGAGACCGAAGACTTCGCCATCGCGCAGCGGAGGGAGGTTCTCCATTGCCGCGCGTACCGCCTCTGCTGCCTGCAGCGCTTCCGACTGCGGGTTCAAAGAAGGGAAAGAGGCCTCAACTGCACCTCCTTCCTCCTCTTCCACAGGGATGTCGGGGATATCCCAATGGACAATCAGCTCCGGATGCTTATCTGCTAATAACTGCAGGTAGGAATAGGGGCCCTTCTTGCTCTTTCCCTTGAGTCTATTCGTGCCGGAACCAGTCACCGTCAGCGTGGACTCGGTGCGGGTCATGGCCACGTAGAAAAGACGTGCCGCTTCCTCTGCTTGGAACTCGCGGTTCTGTTCTTTGAAAGCCGTGCACGCCTTATCAAAGTCAGAGCGCGTCACCGCATCCTCGGGCACATCGATGACGTCCTCGTCACCTGGGGCCTTTTCGATCTTGGTCAGGAAGGTCTCCGCCTGCGCCTTATAGCTCGAGGAATCCGCATGCGCCACGCAGACGTGTTCCCATTCCAAGCCCTTGGCCTTGTGCACCGTCATGATCTGCACGCGGTTGCGCACAAGCGGGACCTCTCCCAGCTCGAGCCCGTCTTCCTTCTCCTTAGCCAACTCAAGATAGTCCAAAAGGCCAGCCAAGCCATCACCGTGGAAGCCCGCGACAAAGTCGGCGAAGGCGTCGAGGTGCGTTGCCCCGCCCGGCTTACCTGAGGCGAGGACTTCGGTGCGCAAGCCGAAGAGAAGCTCAATATCGGCCACGATGTCGTTGAGAGTCTTGCCCAAAGAATAGGTACGGAGGTAGCGCAGCTTAGAGGAGACCTCCTCCATGCGCTCCAAGCCTTCGGTGCTGTAGCGATCGCGTTCGCCGAGGTCTGCGAGGGCGTCGGCAAGCCCCAGCACCTGGTCCGGCCCCTCCGCGGTAATCTCCTCAACCTGGGCGGCTAGGTGCGCCAGGGGATCACCGCCTTCCCACCGCGTGCGGCCTTCGGTGGCGCCGGCGAGATTACGCTGACGCGAATGCAGCGCCTGGATATCGGCGATGCCCAGACCGCACATCGGTCCGGTCAGCACACGCAGCGCCGCGGCGGTGTCTTGTGGACGCACCAAAAGCGTGGCTACCGCCACAAGATCTTGGATCTCCGGCTGCCAGAGAAGTCCACCGAGGCCGAAGATCTCGTTGGGCACACCGACCTCATCCAAGGCAGCGGCGATCAACGGCGATTGCTTATTGGTGCGCACGAGTACGGCGGCATTGAAATCCTCGCCTTCCGGCGTGGACTCATAAAGCTGGCGGAGATGCTCAGCGATGAAAGCGCGCTCCTCGTCCTCAGAAGCGAAATAGCCCAGCTCTACCTTGCCGGCCGGCGCCGTGGGCTTGGGCGACAGCTCATCTACTGGGCGCTCGCCGGGGCTTGAGGAGAAGAGCTTCGACGCCACGTCATTAGCCAAGCTGAGTACCGTCGAGGGATTACGCCAGGAGGTGGTGAGTTGGTCCTTCGGGGCCGGGGTGCCGTCCGGCTGCGGAAAGTCTGTGACAAAAGCTTCCAGGTTTTCCGCCGTCGCGCCACGCCAGCCATAGATGGACTGCATGGGGTCACCCACCGCGGTAACTGATAGACCCTCACGCTCGCCACCGAAGAGCGAGCGCAGCAAGATGCGCTGCGCATGGGAGGTGTCTTGGTACTCATCCAACATGATGACGCGGTAACGCGCGCTTTGTTGCTCACCTAAGAGCGGGAAGTTCTTGGCCAGCGTGGCGGCGATGGACATCTGCTCACCGAAGGTGATGACCCCGCGCTCCGCTTGTTCCTTCTTGAGAGCTTCCACCAAGGGCAGGTACTCCAGGCGCAGGCGTTGGGTATCCAGGTATTTCTGCAAGTCCTTGCCGAACTCGCCTTTGGTCCTCTTGCTCTTTTCTAGGTCCTCAGCGGTCTTGCGGAAGATGTCCTCGTGCTCATAGAGATCCTGCGGATTCTTAAGCTCTCCGTCCATCGTTTCCGCGAGCTTGAGCAAGGTAGCGGTGACCGTGGACACCGCATTATCTGTGCTGAGCGAACCCGAGTAATTGCTGACCACCTCGTGGGCGATGGCATAGCGTTCCGCCTCGGTGATGATTCGGGCATTCGGCTCGACCGGCATGAGCAGGCCATACTCGCGGACAAGATCACCCGCATAAGAGTCATAGGTGGACACGTTTGGCGCGATATTTTCCACTGCTTCTGCCGCTGGGCTGCCCGGGGCAAGGATTCCAGAGGAACGCAGGGTTAGCAGCTGGCGGCGGATGCGCTGCTCTAGTTGCTGGGCTGCCTTGCGGGTAAAGGTTAGGCCAAGGACTTGCTCAGGCCGCACGAGCCCATTGGCCACGAGCGATACAACACGCGAGGCCATCGTCTCCGTCTTACCAGCGCCTGCGCCGGCCACGACGAGCTTCGGTCCAAGCGGGCCATCAATAACGGCGGCCTGTTCCGGGGTGGGCGGAAAGGGCTTGCCCAGCGCGGCAGCCAGCTCCTCAGGGCTGAAGTGTTGAGCGGGATTCTTAGGCATCGGTCACCAGACCTCCTTCATTCATCACAGGGCAGATAGAGCGGATCCGGCAGCGATCACAATCAGCGTTTTCACGTGCGGTCAGGTCCGGACCACGCAGCTCAGCCACGAGTGCGGGCAGCGACTGCGCAAATTCTTCGAGCTCTTCAGGAGGCTTGGTGGCTTGCTCCCGGGTGGACACGGCGGCAGTACTGGAGCGCGGATACACCAGAACACCTCCGCCACGCGGCAGGCCATCACCGGTCCGGATAGACACAGCCTGCGACTCGCCGCCAGGTTCCGCGGGTGCTGTAACAAGCGCGCCGTGTGCTAGCGCCAACTGATATGTCATGAGCTGGGTATTGTCTTGGGCGCGGGCCGCCGACGGGACTTTTGTCCCCGTCTTGAGATCCACCACGACATAGTCTTCCCCGGCCTTCGCCAACCGGTCAATGAACCCGCGAATGGTGACATCGGAGCCGATGTCCACGTTGACGGGGACCTCAACGCCAACGGGTTCAAGTGATGTAGAGCTCGAGAGCACCCAACTATGAGTGCGGTCGATAAGGCGCTCAAAGTCCACACGCTCAGCCTCGCGATGCCACGCTGGCCCCTCCACAAGCGCATCGAAGGCATCGAGCACAAGCCGCTTCGCAGGCTCGGCGGCAGCACCGCGCCCCAGCGCTTCCAAAAAAGCATGCGCCAAATTACCACGTAGCAGGTTGATGTTCGCAGAATCATCCTCCACGAGCTGCCCGAGCACCGCGTTGAGCGGACACGTGAGCAAGGCATCGACCCGGGATGGCGACACCGTGCTCGAACCACGCAGCGGCAATTCCGAAGCCACGCCGCGCGCGGCCCACCACTGATCCGGATGCGCCCCAGGGACCCCAGCCTCCGCCAAACGGGCCAACTGCCGGACCGCCTGGGAACGTTCCGCCTCATTGGTCTCCGGATCAGTTGCACAACGGCGCAGTTGCGCCACGAACGCGGGCACCGAGAGTACGGAGACATCGAGAGGATCGAGCTCTTCCTCCCCACTAGCAGCACTGGGCAGCGTCACCGGATTCGGCTCCGGCACCTCGAGGCCCAACTCACGTGGCCAGGCCTGGCGTGCGAGGCGCTTACCCGCCTCCCGGCGCGCTTGTGCGCCGGGAACATCAACGCCGCGAGCGGAAAGGAACTCGTCGATGAAACGCGAGGGTTCTTCCACGACATCGCTCTCCGGTGAGTCCACCGCCACGATGAGCAGCCGTTGCCGGTGACGGGTAGTGGCCACGTGGAAGAGACGGCGCTCCTCCGCCAAGCGCCCCGACACGTGGCTGACTGGGGTGCCGGGAGTGATGCCGCGATCCAGCACATCGATGAGATCTTCTTGCCCAAAAAGAGAGCCGGTCTCCCCTACCGAGGGCCATGTTCCTTCCTGAACGCCCGCCACGATGACGGTGTCCCACTCGCGCCCCACTGCGCCGTGCGCGGTGAGGATTTCTACTGCATTGGGCAAGGCCGAGCGGCGATCCCGCACGCCGGTGGGCAGTTCTTGCTCCGTGATGTGCAGAATGAAGGACTCCAACGACGCCGCCGGACGACGCTCGGCGTAATCGCCGGCGGCGTCGAACAAGGCCATCATCGCGTCCAAGTCACGGTCCGCCTGCGAACCCGCGGCACCGCCGCGCAGGGCTGCTGCCTGTAGGCGTGTATCCAAACCGGTGGCTTGCCACACTTCCCACAGGACTTCCTCAACAGCAGCGCCTTGCTGCAAGGCCGCGCGCCCGGCAGACAGCACCCCGCGAATACGCGCCAAAATCGCTTCCTCGCGCTCGGTGAGGAGGTTATTGAAGTCCGGCAACTCACCGTCCAGCAACTCCCGCAGTGTATTCATTCCGCGCTGCTCCGGCTTCCAACGGCGCAGGCCGCGGATGAGCCTCCGCAGAGTCACCGGATCAGCGCCGCCCACGGGACCTGTAATCAGGTCCTCGAGCTCCACGGGCTCAAGCTCATTTTCCAGAGCACGCAAAGCCAGAAGTACTGCTTTGACCAAGCGCTGCTCAGCGAGTACCACGTCCGTGGGGTTGATGTGCACCGGCACGCCAGCAGAAAGCAGCGTGCGACGGGCCGATCCAATATCCCCGGTAGAGCGCACGATCACTGCGATATCACGCCAGTCCACGCCGTCTTCTAAGTGCCGGCGGCGAACCGTATTGGCCAGGACATCACGCAAGGTGCCGCGGGAATCCACGACGCTCACGCACGCCGGGGACGGCCTGCGGTACGTAGAACTCAGGCGAAGTTCGTTCTCTGCTTTCCAGGTGGTGAGGAATTCCGAATTAGCACCACGGAAGGCGAAAACCGCTTGGTCGGGGTCACCGCCGATCACGGTGAGGCGTGCAGTTTTCGCCAGCTCCGCGATCAGCTGGCCGGAGGTCGGGTCCAGCAACTGCGCGTCATCGACCACGATGGTGTGCCACGGGTGCTCGCGCAACATCTCTGGGCGCAAAAGCACTTGGCTGACCAGCTCCGCAGCGGAATAGGAATGCGAACCCGCCAGCGCCTGAGTGCGCTCATACTCGCGCAGGAAGTCTCCGGCAGCACCCCACATGGGCCGGCCGTAGCGTTGTCCCAGCTCCTCCAAGTCCGTCGGTCCGAGCCCCCGTTCGATGGCACGCAGCAACAAATCACGCAATTGGCGCGCAAAGCCCACATACTCTAGGGCCGGGCGCATCTCCTCTGGCCACGCGCCCCGGCGATCGGCCGCATGGCCCTGCAACAGCTCACGGATCACTGCATCCTGTTCCGCACCAGTGATGAGACGCAGCTCCTCCTCGCTGCTGTGGCGCAGAAGCGCAAAAGCCAATGAGTGCACCGAGCGCACCATCGAAGTCTGTGCGGCGTAGTCATCGAGGTTTTCTGCTAACTCCCGGCGCAGCAACGAGCCGGATTCCTTGGAGGGGGCGACGACGAGGATGCCGGAGGCATCGGCTCCAGCATTGAGTTGGGCCAAGACAACGTCGATCAGCAGGCTCGACACCCCTGATCCCGCCGCACCAAGCACCCGCCAGGTACCTTGCTGTGGCAAAGGAACATCCCACTCGCGCGACGTGGCGCGGCGGCTTCGGGGAATGAGGCGGACTTCCGGCGAGGGAGGAAGCGTGACGCCGGTACGTATGGGGGATTCGCTGCTGTACTTCACGCCCTATAGTGTGTCAGATGCTGCGGACACGAGGGCCTCTTCGACCCTTTCAATATTCGAACGCACGGTTGCTTTGGAGCGCGGGTGCAGGGTATTGACGTAACGGCGATACGCCACTGCGCGCAAGAGCAGCTGCTGTATGCCGGGAACCGACGCAAAGCGGGCAGAAATATCATCATCCACTGCGCCTGCGATGAGGCCATCCACCATGACCAGCGCGGCGGACCAGCCAACCGGGCGCGGTGCCGCGGAAGGTACGATATCGGTCAGCGCTGGCGGGTTCGCCCCAGAGAAAACCGTGGTACCCAGCACGTCCATGTGGGCGGTGACAAGTGGGAGCTGCGCAAGCTCAGCATCGGAATAGGCCTCGCCGCTCTCCTCCCACGCTGCCCGTTCTGCCCGTGCGAACACATCATCGCGCCGGTCCACCGTCGGCAACGGCGCCAACTCGAGCGCTTCATCAAGGCGCAGTGCCATCTGCGCAGTCTCATCGATGCGCCCCCGCAACTGCCCCTCCACGAACTGCGTGGCTTTCCACCCGGCAGCAGTGTAGCGCCCATCCGCCGTCAGCACCGGCCGGGCAATACGTGCTCCCGGCAGGCTGAGCTTCTCGCGGACCTTGGCGGACCAGCCAGTCCACGGCCGAGCCTCGGCGAAGACAATATCGCCCACGCGGATCCCGTTATCCCACGCAGGGCCCACAAGCTCACCCTGTGTTCGGCGCGGGTGAAACTCGGCGTTGAAAGCGGCAAGAACGGGCTCAGGTGGCAATGGCATGGGAAAACAATCCTTAGGTTTGGGGCGACCTACTCGGGCTTAGCGTGATCAGAATTAGCCGGGTTCGGGTAGGGCCACGGGTTCGGCTCGCACGTGACATTCTCGTCCGGATAAACCTCGTTGGGTTCCTTCTCAAAAAGCTTGGCGTTGTTCAAGCTCAGCGTTTGCTGCATCATGACCGGCGCGAGTTTACCGTCCCCGCCGCAGGGTTGATGGGCCGCAAAACCGATAGCGTGGCCAAACTCATGGTTGATCAGGTACTGGCGGTAGTTGCCCAAGTCTCCTTCAAAGGGCGTCGCGCCACGCACCCACCGAGACTCGTTGAGGTTGACCGCGGATTCCCCCGTAATGGTCGTGTGACAGGAGGTTTCTGATTCCAACTGCGCGCCGCACAACTTCGCCGTGGTTCCCAATGACGTCAGACGGATGTGCGTATCAGGGTTGTCATCGGCTTTGACGTGGATGAATTCAAAGTCACCGTTGGCCGTCCACCCGCGAGGGTCGGCCAGAGTGGCGTCAACAAGCGCAACGACAGCACCGTCCCCACCATATGCGGAGGTGTCGATGCCGTTTTCAATCTCAACGGAAAAGCGGATGGTTTGCTTGCCGCCCTGGCCCGCGTGCATGGTAGACGGCCCTGCATCGCGGTAGGTTTCCTCACCTTGCTCGGTGAAGTCACCGCCGGCGGGCAAACCATCCTTGGCGGCGGCCACCGCGCTGGCATTGGCGGGATCCGGCCCCTTACGCGAGGAGGCGGATGCGGCAGTGCTGCTTGCCGACGTCTCCCCTGCCGCCGTCACCTCCGCTTCCTGGGACGGGGAGCGGAAAACATCAACCAGCACCCACACAGTGATGACGACCATGACGGGGATCGCCACCACGCGCCACCAGCCGTACTCGCGCGCGAAGCGCTCCACCGCCGAAAGGCGCTGCGGGTGCTGCTTAAAATCCGCGGGATTCTCCATGGCCATTTAGGCTACCCGCTGAGCCAGCGCGCGCGTACTTAGCCCGCAAATCCGACGGTATGTGCGCGCGCAGTGCCGATTTCTACGTAAACAACTCGCTCAGTGCGCACGATGTAGGAGCGGCCCTTGGTGTCCTTCAATTCGAGGGTGGAGTTGTCTGCCAAGGCGTTGTTGATGGTCTGGGTCAGTTCTTCGCGCTCACCTTCCGCGTGAATAACCAGCTCACGGGCGGTATCGGCAAAACCAAACTTGATATCCATGTGGTGTGTCTCCCTTAAATCGTGTTCTTTAATCGGTGCCGTGAGAACTGCGCCCCGGCGCTCTAATGGCCCCACTATAGCCACGTCCTCTACTATCAAGGTGTGCTTGCCCCGAAATCATCCCGCGAATCCCACGAATCCCCTACCTTTGCCGAACTCGGCGTCGCTGTAGAGATCTGCGATGCCCTCGCTGACAACGGGATTACGCACACCTTTGCCATCCAGGAGCTCACCCTGCCCATCGCTTTGAATGGCCAGGACCTCATCGGCCAAGCGCGCACCGGCATGGGTAAGACCTATGGCTTCGGTGTCCCGCTGCTGGATCGCGTGTTCGATGACGCCGACATCCCGGAACTCGACGGCACTCCCCGCGCACTGGTCATTGCACCGACGCGCGAGCTGGCCATCCAGGTCAGCGGGGACCTGGAGCTCGCCGCCGCAAACCTTCCGCTCAGAGTGGTCACTCTGTGTGGCGGGCGCCCCTATGAAGAACAGATCAAGGAGATTGAGTCTGGTGCGGACGTCGTCGTCGGCACCCCAGGCCGTCTGCTCGATCTCTGCCAGAAGAAGCATCTCTCTTTCGACCACGTCAGCGTTTTAGTTCTGGATGAAGCCGACGAGATGCTGGACTTGGGCTTCTTGCCGGATATCGAGAAGATCCTCTCGCTCCTGCACGGCAACCCACACCAGACCATGCTCTTTTCCGCCACCATGCCTGGGCCCATCGTGACCTTGGCACGTACCTTCCTGGAAAAGCCGGTCCATATCCGCGCCGAGTCTGGTGACGCCCGGCAGACGCATGCCTCCACGCGCAAGGTCACCTTCCAGGCACACCGTATGGATAAGATCGCGGTCTTGGGAAAGGTCCTGCAGGCAGAAGGCCGCGGACGCACCATCATCTTCACGCGTACGAAACGCTCGGCCGCCGCCGTCGCGGACGAGCTGGCACAGCGCGGCTTTCGCGTGGGCGCGGTCCACGGCGATTTGGATCAAAAAGCACGCGAACGCTCGCTCGATGCCTTCCGGAAAGGCACCGTGGAGATTCTCGTGGCCACAGACGTCGCCGCTCGCGGCATCGACATTGACGATGTCACCCACGTCATCAACTACCAGGTGCCCGATGACCCGATGACATTTGTCCACCGCATCGGACGCACTGGTCGCGCGGGGCACACGGGCACGGCCATCACTCTCGTCGGCTACGACGAGCTGGGCAAATGGCAAGTCATCAACGATGAGCTCGATTTGGGCCAGCCAGAGCCACCGCAGTGGTTCAGCACCTCCCCGGAGCTTGCGGAAGCCCTCGATATCCCAAAGACGGTTGCTGACACCGTCGGCCCACCCACGAAAGTGCTGGGTGCACCGCGGCGCTCTCACTCACGTGGGGAGTCGCCGCGTGGAGGCTCACCACGTTCCTCCACAGCATCTGCCCGTGCCTCCCGCCGCACCCGTTCCCGCACGCGCAAGCCCCGCCAAGGAGGACGCCGATGAGCACCGAGCAGGGCCCGGAGTCCGCGAAGAAGCCAAGCTCTGCGAAGAAGGCTCCCATCTTGCGTTCCACCAAGGCAGACTGGCTTGCAGTGGGCGCGATCAGCGCGGTCTGTGCCATTGCTATTGGCGGCGCGGTGATTACGGCACCGATCCACAAGTCGGAGCTCACTCCCGCTGTCGATGCCGCGTCTGATGCCAAGACTCAGACTCTCGATACCGTCCCCAACTCCCTCACTGAAACCTTCAGCCTCCCCAACACTGTGGTGCCGGGACAGTCCCGCGCGATATCCACGAAGGAGATGCTGATAACCCATGACGGCGATACCCTCCGCGCTTCGGATACCTCCGGCGATACGGTCTGGACTTACCAGCGCCGCGATGCCGACCTCTGTTCGCTCGGCACGGCGTGGAACAAAGTCGTTGCCACCTATGACGCGGGAAATGGCTGCGGCGATGTGGTAGCCATCGATGCGGTGTCCGGCCAGTACTCAGATACCCGCAGCGCCCGTAATTCCGAGCAGGTGGTCCCCATTATGTCGAATGACCGCGTGGGGACCGTTTCCGCCGAGCGCGTAGAACTATGGCGCTCTGACCTGGTGCGCACTGTTGAATATGGCGATGTCGAAGCCAAGCAAGAACCGAACCTCCAGCCCCACGAAGACTGCGCCATCTCCTCAGCACTGACCCGCACCGAAACGATGGCCGTCACCGAATCCTGTCCGGATTCTCCAGACTCCACGTGGCTGCGCATCCAAAACGCCACACCAGAGGATGCGCGTTCGCCTGAAATCTCCAAGGATATCGAGATTGATAACCCAGGCGCGCGTCTCATTGCCTATGGTCAGGAGGCCGCTGCGGTCTTTCTGCCGGGCGATGCGCCACGTATCGTCTCCTATAACTTTGAGGGCGAAACGCTCTCCTCCACGGACGTGGAGCCATCGAAGGCCATCACGAATTCCGCTTCCCCCTTCGCCCCTGCGGTCGCTGATCTGCCCCACCACATGACGTGGTTCGACGGCGAACGTCTTTATCTCTTTACCCCAACCGAGCTCAAAGTGGACCATGTTCTGGAGCAGGCAGTTGGCACCGGCATCGCCGTCGGCGAGCGGTTACTGGTGCCCACGGAGGAAGGGATCGACGTGGTGGACTGGGCTACCGGAAAGACCGAGCACAGCATTCCCGTCGACCGTGACGGCTATAACGGTCCAATTTCGCTGACTCTTGCGGGCACTGTCATCATCGAGCAGCGTGGAAACACCGCCGTGGCGCTCACTGCCTCTTAACTTCTTAGTTGTTTAAGAAACAGCTTGCCTAGAAGTGGCTTTCAGCCCATTGCGCTGCCTCAGGGCGCACCATGAGCAGGTAGAGCACCAACGCTGCGCTGGCCAGCGTCACGGCGCCGAGCGCTGCTGAGCCTCCGCTGAACATCTGGAAGGCGATGGCACCCAAAATAAACTCCACGAGCACGATAGCTCCGCGGCCCCAGCGCTTGCCCTTAACAAAGGCCCACGAGGCGACGATGACAAAGCCGAAGACGATAAAAATGAAGATGGCCGTCCCTAGGCCGACGAAGCCCGTCGCCCCAGAATCGGACACCATGGAGTCGTTCTCAGCACCGGTTAGCTCACGGACGATGAGGAAGATTCCGAAGATAATTACCGCGATGGACTGGAGCACGGCGATGCCGGCAGCCGCTACCACCGTTCCCGGGGGACGGCCTCCCTCAGTTTGGGCAGGCGTGGTCGAGGACTGTTTCTGCTTCTTATTCACGGAGATTTAGTTTACTTCTCAGCCCTGTACTTAGGACGACTCCACGCCATTACCCCGCGCGCACCCACATGCTTCAGCCTAATCCTCCTCCGCCGCGGTGTTCCTCGGCTTCCTCCATCCGTAATTTCGGGGGCAGAGGGATGAACCCGGATTTGACGCGATCCAGGTCACCACACTCACCACCTTACCCTCATCACCGCAGGTGGAAGCATTTCTGACAGGGTTCTTACAGGGGCCAACCCATAACAATCATATGAATTGACGGAATTTATTTAGTGACTTTGGACACTTTTCGGCCTCTACCCCTAGCGGGGAATGAGTAAACGTGTCATTATTCTCAGGTAGCAAAAACAACGAGCTGTTAAATCAGTTCTTAACTCGGAGAAAACTCCAAGTTAACCAAAAGTGAACCATGGCGGCGGCGACGCTGGCCCCAACTCAAGACAGGGCCCCACTGACCGCAGACCAGTTCACTTAAACCCCGTAGCACTCGGAACAGTTCACTGCCGTGAACTGCCCTTGGTGCGCCTGCTTTCATCTACTGCTGTCAAAAATTTGTTAGGAGATTTCAATCATGGATTGGCGCCACGAAGCTGTTTGCCGCGACGAAGACCCGGAGCTCTTCTTCCCTGTCGGTAATTCCGGCCCTGCACTCACCCAGATCGCTAAGGCCAAGCTGGTCTGCAACCGCTGCCCGGTCGCTTCCTCTTGCCTCAAGTGGGCCCTCGAGTCCGGCCAGGATGCCGGCGTGTGGGGCGGCCTCTCTGAGGAGGAGCGCCGCGCTATCAAGCGCCGTAACCGCAGCCGCGCTCGCGCCCGCGTTTCCGCTTAAGAAACCCACAGTAGGCGCACCCCCGATTAACACCTCGGCATACCCTGCCGCTACAGTTGAATGAGTTCATTTCCCTTTAACAGAAGGAGCATACGATGAGCAAGCGTGGCCGCAAGCGCAAGGATCGCCGTAAGAAGCCCGCTAACCACGGCAAGCGTCCTGGCGCATAACGTCAGTAATTTAGGGCTCGTTTCTTCCCCTCACGAATCGAGGGAGGGAACGAGCCCTTTTGCATATCCTGAGCCGGTTTTAGGCGCTCGAGGCCCTATCCCCAGGTAATCTCAGTCCGCGTAATCTGCACGCTAATGCGCTGGCGCAGTGACTGAGGTGCGACCTGTCCCCCACAGCATTTGCGCACGAGTGCGCGGACTACTTCTTCGCTCTCGACGCGCTGCTGACAGGTATCGCACTGCGCGAGGTGCTCGCGGATTTCCAGTGCTCGCGCATAGCTCGTTGATTCATCGAATAGCTCCCGAAAGAGCGCTTCAACCTCCGGAGAGTTACACGCACCGCAATTGCGTCCTGTTGCGCGTTCCATTACTTCTCCTCCATCTCTGGGTGGTTGCGACCAATGCCTTTTTCTCGTGCTACGTCCTTCAACGCCGCACGAAGCAATTTTCTTCCGCGGTGGAGGCGGCTCATGACCGTCCCCAACGGAGTGCCCATCACTTCTGCGATTTCCTTATAGGCCAAACCCACCACATCCGAGTAGTACACCACCATGCGGTAATCCTCCGGCAGGTCATTCATGGCCTCGGAAATCTCCGAATCCGGCATCTGCTTGAGCGCTTCGACCTCCGCTGATTCCAAACCCGTGGAGTCATGTCCGGACGTGGTATACAGCTGAAAGTCACTAAGCTCATCCGCTGAGGATTCCACTGGGCGGCGCTTGGCCTTCCGGTAGGAGTTGATGTAGGTATTCGTCATGATGCGGTACAGCCACGCCTTCAAGTTCGTCCCCTGTTTGAAGGAATCGAAGTTGCTAAAGGCCTTGAGGTAGGTCTCTTGGATCAAATCCTCCGCGTCTTGCGGGTTGCGCGTCAGACGCATCGCTCCGCCGTAAAGCTGGTCCAGCAAGGGCAAGGCTTGCTCCTCAAACAACCGCTGTTTCTGAAGCGTCTCGCTCGTCGTTTCTGTGGCCATACCGACCATCCTAGCGCTCAGGACTAGGGTGGTTTATATGTCCAAGAAGACCCCGCGTGCCGCTACCCCCGCTCTCAAACTCCTCGAAGAGGCAGGTATTGACCACCACGTCTCCGCCTTTGATGGCGGTCGCGAAAACTTCGGCGAGGCAGCCGCTGCGGCCCTCGACGTTACTCCTGAGCGTATCTTCAAAACCCTCGTCATTGATCTGAGCGCCGGCAAAGGCCCCAAACGCCAACTCGCCGTCTGCGTCCTTCCGGTCACACACCAGCTCAGTCTCAAGAAGGCCGCCGCAGCTTTCGGTGCGTCCAAGGCCACAATGGCCGCGCCTGCCGACGCCTCCAAGTCCTCCGGCTACATCCCCGGCGGCATCTCCCCGTTAGGGCACAAACACGTCCTGCCCACTGTCGTTGACGCGACCGCGCTGCTCTTCGATACCATCTTCTTCTCCGGCGGCAAGCGTGGCCTCGACATTGAGATGAATCCGAAAGATCTCCCCCGCGTGCTGGAGCTCTCCTTCGCCGACGTGCTCGCCGACTAGCCTCTCGTGCACTAGAACAAGGCAGTGGCCGGTGGTTCGTCGATAAGCTCTGCGTAGTCGTTGCGCACGTTGCCCACCGCGGGGTCGGCCGGGCGTGCCTGAAAGCCGCGCACAGAGCTCGGCTCCAGCAGCGCCTCCCCCGCCAGCCAGGGCGCGATTTCATCTGCAGTTAGAAACTTGGGCAAGCGGTGGTGCAGCCACGCCATCTCTTCCGTGGCATCCGTGGTCACCATCGTGGCCGAGAGCCTCTCCAACCCCGTGGCCCACAAACCAGCCGCCCACAGCAGGCCATCGGGCCCGGTCACATAAAAGGGCTGCTTCTTGGCCTTCTTATCCCCACCGGCTTTCCACTCGTAGTAACCATCCAGCGGGATAACGCAGCGCTGTGCTTTGAAGGCATCCCGGAAGGAAGGTTTCTGCGCCACAGTCTCCGCGCGGGCATTAAACAGCGGTGGGCCGTCGAGGTCCTTCTTCCAGTGCGGGATAAGCCCCCAGCGCGCTGGCTCCACGCGAACGGTCTCCTCCGCAACCCGCACGATGGCGATGGGCTGGGTCGGAGCAATGTTATAGCGTGCCGGCGGCAGGCCTTCCGGCGCATGAACTTCCGTAATGGATTCCCACGCTCCGACTTCCTCCAGTAGGGACTCGGTGAACAGAACAAATCTTCCGCACATGCCCTTTATTATGGACTACATGTCTGCTTTCTGGTGTGCTCCCCAACCCGCCGGCCCGTTGTCCTGGACTCAGGAAGTTCCCGGGTCAAAGTCGATGACCAACCGCGCCCTCATCCTCGCTGCGTTGGCCGACTCACCTTCTATCATCTACAACCCGCTGGTCTCCCGCGATACTGACCTGATGAAAGAAGCTTTGAAGGCCATGGGCGTAGGTATCTCCGAGTGGGGACCGCACCTGCGCGTGACGCCGGGCCAGCTCCACGGCGCGACCGTCGATTGTGGCCTGGCTGGCACGATCATGCGCTTCTTGCCTCCGGTGGCAGCGCTGGCCGATGGGCCCGTTGTCATCGACGGTGACCCTTATGCCCGCAAGCGCCCCATGTCCACGATGACCATGGCCTTGCGTGAGTTGGGCGTCGACATCGAAGGCGATAGCCTGCCACTTAGCATCACGCCCCATGGCATTCCGGAGGGCGCCGAAGTCACCATTGATGCCTCCGCTTCTTCCCAGTTCGTCTCCGGCTTGCTCCTGGCCGGGGCGCGCTACCGCAACGGCATCAGCGTGCGCCACGAAGGCGGCACGGTCCCTTCCCAGCCCCACATCCTGATGACCATCGGCATGTTGCGTGATGCCGGCGTGCATGTGGTCGCGGGCGAGGATAATTGGGTCGTGCGTCCTGGAAAGATTGACGGCCGCGAGTGGTACATCGAACCGGACCTGTCCAACGCCACACCGTTTTTGGCTGCCGCGGCCGTCGCCGGCGGCAGCGTGAACATTCTGAATTGGCCGGAGGAAACGACCCAACCAGGTGATGCTTTCCGCGGCATCCTGGAGCACATGGGGGCACAGGTTGAGTACGTCCCGCAGGCACCTCACCGAGATCCCTACCTGCAGGTCACTGGCCCGCAGGAGGGTCTAGCAGGCCTGCGCGGCATCGATCTCGATATGGGAGATATCGGCGAGCTCACCCCGACCGTAGCCGCGCTGTGCGCGCTGGCCTCAACGCCGTCAACCCTGACCGGCATCGCGCACCTGCGCGGCCATGAGACGGACCGTCTGGCGGCCCTCGCTACAGAGATTAACGGCTTGGGCGGCAACGTCACTGAGCTTGACGACGGCCTCCGCATCACCCCTGCCCCACTCCACGGCGGCCAGTGGCACTCCTACGCCGACCACCGCATGGCCACCGCTGGCGCCATCATTGGCCTGGCAGTCGACGGTGTCGAGGTCGAAGACATCGACACCACCTCCAAGACTCTGCCCGGCTTCGCCAAGATGTGGGAGGCCATGATCCATGGCTAGGCGCGCGAGCAGCTACGACGAATCTGATGTCCGTATCCGGCCGGGCAAAGGGTCGCGCCCCCGCACGAAGGACCGTCCGAAGCACAAGGATGCCAAGTTCGGCATGGTCATCACCAAGGACCGCGGGCGCTGGGGAGTTGCCCTTGATAATGATGGCCCAGTCGTCACCGCTATGCGCGCCCGCGAGATGGGCCGCACACCCGTCGAGGTCGGTGATCGGGTCGGCGTCGTGGGCGATACTTCTGGTAAGAAGGACACCCTCGCGCGCATCGTGAAGCTAGAGGAGCGCACTTCCGTCCTTCGGCGCACCGCGGATGACACAGACCCTTATGAGCGCATCGTGGTGGCGAATGCAGACCGCCTGCTGATCGTGAGTGCTGTGGCGGATCCACCGCCGCGCTCCGGATTCGTGGAGCGTGCTCTCATCGCGGCCTTCGCCGGCAATATCCAGCCGGTCCTGTGCCTGACGAAGACCGACCTCACCGACCCCACTCCGTTCGCCCAAGAGTTTGCGGACTTGGATGTCACCGTGGTGGAAGCTGGCGTGGACGATGGACTGGAGCAGGTCTGTGCCGCAATTGATGGACATGTCACGGCCCTCATCGGCCACTCCGGTGTGGGTAAATCAACCTTGGTCAACCGGCTCGTCCCGGATGCCAACCGCGAAACCGGCGAAGTCTCCGCCGTGGGCAAAGGCCGCCATACATCGACGCAGTCGGTGGCGCTGCGACTGCCGGCGGAAGGAAGCACCCCGCATGGCGGGTGGATCATTGATACCCCAGGCATCCGCTCCTTCGGCCTAGCCCACATTGATGCGGAAAACGTCATTGAGGTCTTCGATGATCTTGCCGAAGCGATTGAGGATTGCCCGCGTGGCTGCACGCATTCCGGGCCACCCGCGGACCCCGAATGCGGGTTGGACCTCAGCATAGAGGAAGGGACAGCTTCTGCACGCCGCCGTGATGCGGTTCGCAACCTGCTGGCTTCCCTGCGCACCAACGTCGATTGGGCCTAAGGCCTAAGGGCCTTACTCCTAGCGCAGGAAAGGCCTTAGGCGCCCTAACGGGGCCTAGTTTTAAAGCGGAAGCATTGCTGCCAGCTGCGGCGGCAGGACGGTCTTAAGGAAGGGGCCAGCCGCGCGGAGGACCATCAGGATCACGGCTAAGCCGCCGGTAACACCGAGGATAACGGCTCCGCCGGTATCGATATTGGAGGAAGTGTTGGCACCGCTCGCCTCCCTCTTATTGAACTCTTCCTTCTTCGCACAGGCGTTGAGCGCCTTGATGTACTCCGGTGCGATGACACGGAAGGTGTCTACCACTGCAATGTTGTTCTTGGCGCGCTTGACGGCGTTCTCATCACCGAACTCGACCTCCGCCTCGTAACCTGCCAGTGCACGGAAGAGCTCTTCCGACTGGTCCTCTACGGCGCGAGCACGCTTCTCCGCGTCCTTGGGCGAAATCTTAAGGCCATTCTTTAGCAAGCTGCTGTCGACATCATTGGCCTTCGACTCCGCATTCTTCAGGTCGCTGGCTTCCTCCTCGCTCAAGGTGATGGTGCACTTCTCATCCTTGATGGTGGTGCTTACCGCGCCCGCCGTGGGGGCTGCGACACCACCGGCAAGAACCGCAACCGACAAGCTGGAAGCAGCAACTACGCGGCGAAGGCGAGAGGAAGACATACTGAGGAAACCTTTCGATCGAGCTAAAGTTTTACCCCCGCAGATTATCAATAATTAGCCCAACTTGGGCAGGTAATCACCAAACTCCTTGTAGGCGGCGAAGCCAATGCTGATGATGCCGAAGAGGACGGAGATAATGACGGCCGCTGGACCCTGGGATGAACCTTCCAGGATGCGCAGCCACGGGGTCGTGGGCTTCACGGCCATATCAGGGTCTGGGTTCCCAGGTTCCGGCTTGCTGCGATCCGCGTGCACCTGCGCGATCGGTGCTGCAGGCTCCTCTGCGCCGGCAACTGGTGCGGCGACAAGCGCAGCGGTGCTCAGGGCAGCGGCGGTGACAAGGCTAGCAAGACGGGATCTCTTCATGGTGGTGCTCCTTCTAAAGCGATGGCGTTAGAGGCTTAGACTAGCACCACGCGTGAGGCACCGGTGATTATTTCCCAGTAGATCCTTAGAGAAGCTCCACGAGGATGGGTAGTTCGGTGGGGTCATAAAATGCCATGAAATTGTCCAAAGCATCACCCACTGCGAGCTCAGCGTCCTCATCTCCGAGGTCAGCGTTGTCGATAGCGTCTATAGCCTTGGCCGTAGCGGCTTCGGATTCCTCGATATCCACGTGGATAGCCTGCAGGTTAGCCTTCGTGATCGTGGCAGGGTTGAGGGCCACGACGGGCTCACCCATGTCTGGCTTCGGAGTCACCACGGACTCATCCACGTCGACGGAGATGACCACGCGTCGGTGGGGAAACTTTTCTTCGTCCCCGATAGCCAGCAGGCGCAATGAAGCCATGGAAGCTTCAAGGAAGGCAGAGTACTCAATTTCTTCCTCGTCGCCTTCGGTATAGAACTCACGCAACGCGGGTGTTAGCGCAAAACCCCAACCACTGCGTGCGGCGAGCTGGCCGGTCTCCTCAAGCTCAGCCAGCATGCCGAAGGTAGCCGGCAGGAAGACGCGCACATCCTTCGACACTTAGAACTCACCTTCAATGTCGAAGACTGCCTGAACCTCAACGCTCGTGCGGTCGAAGACCGTGTAGAGCATGCCCACCATGCCGTTCTCCACAGCAGCGCGCACGTTAACGATGGAATCATCCACCATGACGCAATCATTAATCGGCAGGTCAATAGCATCTGCCGCGGCTTGGAAGGCAGCACGGTCCGGCTTCTCAGCGCCAACCTCGCCAGAAAGCACCACGGCATCCACGATGCCGCGGTATTCCCACTCTCGAATGTGCTCCGCACCTGGGCCGCCCGGATCGTTGGAAAGGATAGCGGTGGCAACTCCGTTGGATTTCGCGGCGGCGAATAGTTCCCGCCAGCGCTTGACGTCCTCTTCGGTGCCGTCAAGCACGCCTACAAAATCGACGATGAGTCCACGCATATTATCTACCCTTCGCATTGAACTGTGTTTATCGTCCGAAAGTATAGCGAACATACCGCCCGCCTGCTCTCACCGGCCAATGCGCTGCAAAGCTCTAGCCGCAGACGGGGCTGCCATGGCACAATGAACGTACATCCAGCTTCCTTCTCTGTGCCATCCCCCGATCCTTGCTTCAGCGCTTTCCTCCGTACCGCGCACTGCGGAAGAGGACGCTATTCACATGTACACCCCCATCCCCGGCATGAGCCACCTACAACTGTATGTTGCCCCGCAACGTATCCGCTATGAGCGCGAGCCCACAGCTCGCGACCTGGCCACGCGGGAAGAGATCCGTGGTCTCGTTGTCATAGTTCTCGAAGTCGCCGCCGCCTTGCGGCCTTTGAGTCATCTCAATAACCCACGCTTCGCCCCAGAAATCACTAAGCATGTGCGCGCCTGGAGGAAAGCCCAGGCAGCTGCAGAATCGCACGGAGGAATGACGCTGCGCAGCTTGCACGCGCGCTCAAATGGTGAGTTCTTCGGTTCGGTGCTCTTAGGCTCAACACGGCGCGCTTTTACCGGCGCTGCAACCGGCCGACACCTGCGGTCTTTCCGCTTACTTTCGGGCGGCCTGCAAACCCACTGACACAAGAGACAGAGGTTCTGAAAAGATGAGTTTGCGGCCTTGAGGAGCCCTAGAAATCACGCCTATGACTTAGCGCTGGTCTTAAAACATCGATCCCAGCTTGATCAGGATGGGTGTCCAATCGATTCCGGCGAAGGCTGCAGAAGCGCTCACCAAAGCTAGGCTGATGCCGCCAAACATGGTGGCCCCCACCACGGGAAGCTTCGCAGTAGCTTCATCAAGACTTTCCGGTTCAGACACCGCGCCACACTGAGTGGAGACAACATCCTGCGAGCTGAGTGCAGCGCCCTTCAGGGAGTCATCGCTTTGAGAGCCCAATACGGAGGCCAGCTGGCACTGCTCTTCTGGGGCTAGTTCCACAGCCGAAGCAGCTGCGCCGCCACCCAGCAGGGTGGCAGATGCGAACACGGATAGACCTACTCGCAGAGACAAGCGGCGCATACTGACTCAACCTCCGAAGAACAATAATTAATGTTCTGACAGTATATACCTAACTACTTCCAATAAAAAGACGCCGTGGGGAATGATTCCCACGGCGTCCTGCGTTGACTAGCGCTGGCGCATCAAGGTTGCCCTAGGCTTCCGCTTCATCCACTGCGTTTGCCTCTTCCTGCGCCTTGAACTGCTTGCGCAGCATAAACAGCTGGCGCACGGTTTCTTCCTTGACCGCGTCGTTCATGGCATTGAACATGTCGCCGCCTTCCTTCTGGTACTCCACCAGAGGATCTCGCTGCGCCATGGCACGCAGACCGATGCCTTCCTTGAGGTAATCCATCTCATAGAGGTGCTCGCGCCACTTCTGGTCAATAACCGGCAGGATGATCATGCGCTCGGTATTGCGCATCTGGCTCTCACCACCGATAGCGCTCACAGCTTCTTCGAGTTGGTCATACTCGGAATTCGCATCAGCCAACAGTGCATCGCGCAGCTGCTCCGCAGAAATCTCGCCGGCGGAGCCGTACTCGGTACCGGCGACAAGCTCCTCGTGCGTCATGGTCGGCCCGTAGAGGGATTCCAGCGCATTCCACAGCTCGTCTAGGTTCCAGTCCTCCACGTAGCCGGTAGCCGTCGCACCCGCCACGTAGGCAGACACGGTGTCGTTGATCATCTCGCGGATGTTGTCCTTGATGTCACTGGCCTCGAGGATGTCGTGGCGGGTGGCGTATACCACCTTGCGCTGCTCATTGAGTACCTCATCGTACTTGAGCACGTTCTTACGCATCTCAAAGTTCTGGTTTTCCACCTGTGCCTGTGCACCCTTGATGGAGTTAGAGACCATCTTGGCCTCGATCGGCACATCATCTGGCACGTTGAGGCGGTTCATCATATTCTCCATGGACTGGCCCACGAAGCGCACCATGAGCTCATCACGCATGGACAGGTAGAAACGGGTCTCACCCGGGTCACCCTGACGGCCGGAACGGCCGCGCAGCTGGTTGTCAATACGGCGCGACTCGTGGCGCTCGGTGCCCAATACGTACAGGCCGCCGGCCTCGCGGACCTCGTCGCCCAGGCGCTTGGAGCGTTCCCTCTCCTGATCGATTTCGGCGTCCCAGGCCTCCTGGTACTTCTCTTCATCCTCAAAGGGATCGAGGCCGCGCTCGCGCAGCTTCTCATCCAGGATGACCTCGGGGTTACCGCCGAGCACGATATCGGTACCGCGGCCGGCCATGTTGGTGGCGACGGTTACGGCGCCCGGGCGGCCGGCACGGGCGACGATCTGTCCCTCTTCCTCATGGTGCTTCGCATTGAGTACCGAGTGCTTGATTCCGCGCTTGCTCAACAGTTGCGAGAGGTACTCGGAGCGCTCCACGGAGGTGGTACCCACCAACACCGGCTGGCGGTCGGCAACGTGTTCCTCGATGTCATCCACCACCGCAGCGAACTTGGCTTCCTGGGTCTTGTAGATGCGGTCGGAGTGATCGGTACGCTGGTTCGGCTTATTCGTCGGAATCGGCACCACATCTAGCCCATAGATGGAGTGCAACTCAGCAGCCTCGGTTTCTGCGGTACCGGTCATGCCGGAAATCTTGTCGTAGAGGCGGAAATAGTTCTGGAGCGTAACGGTGGCGAGAGTCTGGTTCTCGTTCTTGATCTCCACCTCTTCCTTTGCCTCAATAGCCTGGTGCATACCTTCGTTGTAGCGGCGGCCAGCCAGAACACGGCCGGTGAAGCTATCCACGATCAGCACTTCGCCATTGCGGACAATGTAGTCCTTATCGCGGGTGAAGAGCTCCTTCGCCTTCAAGGCATTGTTGAGGTAGGACACCAACTGGGAGTGCTCTGGGGCGTAGAGGTTTTCAATGCCCAGCTGATCCTCGACGAATTCGACGCCCTCCTCCAGCACACCAATGGTGCGCTTCTTGTGGTCCACCTCGTAGTGGATGCCCTCGCGCATCTTCGGCGCTAGCTTGGAGAAAACGCCGTAGAACTGGGAGGAGCCGTCGACCGGTCCGGAAATAATGAGCGGGGTACGGGCCTCGTCGATCAGGATGGAGTCAACCTCATCCACGATGCAGTAATTGTGGCCACGCTGGACCGTGTCATTGAGCGAGCGGACCATGTTGTCGCGCAGGTAGTCAAAGCCCAGCTCATTGTTGGTGCCGTACGTGATGTCGCAAGCATACGCTTCCTTGCGCTCCGCAGGGCGCATTTCGGAGAGGATGACGCCAACGGTGAGGCCCAGCCAGCGGTGGACACGGCCCATCATCTCGGCGTCACGCTTGGCCAAGTAATCGTTGACCGTCACGATGTGTACGCCCTTGCCCTCCAGCGCATTGAGGTAGGCCGGCAGCAGCGAGGTCAGGGTCTTGCCCTCACCGGTGCGCATCTCAGCGACGTTGCCGAAGTGCAGGGCGGCACCGCCCATAACCTGCACCTTGTAGTGCTTCTGGTCAAGCACGCGCCAGGCAGCCTCACGCACGGTGGCGAAGGCTTCGAGAAGGATGTCATTCATCTTTTCGCCATCCGCCAGACGCTTCTTAAACTCGTCAGTCTTAGCCTTGAGCTCGTCGTCCGACAGCGCCGCGAATTTATCTTCTAAGGCAATAACATCATCTGCAATTTTGGCCAGGCGCTTGACGGTGCGCCCCTCACCGGCACGGAGCAGCTTGGAAAGTCCAAACACGTCTAGATAGTCCTTCTTGTCGCGACAAATAAGTTAACTCGTCGCCATTGTACTCACTAGCTTTTCTCTCACGATTCGCCACCCAACCCAAAGCGCAATTCTGTCCCCACCCCGACGTTTGCAGGACGCTCCCCTCGGCCGTCACGAAAAAAGATGATCGAAGATTAACAATGCCTAATAGGGACATAAGAAGGCTCCCTGTCTCGCTGCGCGTGTGCGCTGCGGGGCAGGGAGCCTGTGTGTTAGGCCCTACGGCCTTTAAGGCTCAGGCCTTAAGCATCAGCATCCGTCAGGGAAATAAGACCGTAGTCGAATGCGTGGCGGCGGTAAACCACAGAAGGCTTGTTGTTCTCCTCGTTGATAAAGAGGTAGAAGTCGTGGCCGACCAGCTCCATCTCGCTGAGCGCATCATCAACAGACATCGGGGTTGCTGGGTGCTCCTTGAAGCGGACAACCTGGCCCGGGCGAACATCCTCGACAGTCTCGGCGTAGGGATCGATGTAGCGCTCTTCCTTAGCGGGCTTAGCTGCCTCAGCTTCAGCGACCAGCTCAGCGGCGATCTGACCAGTACCCTTCTGGGCGCGGTGGCCGGACTTCACGTTCTCACGGCGCACCTTAACCTTGCGCAGGGAGCGTTCCATCTTGCCCAGGGCGGTCTCGAGTGCCGCATAGAAAGAATCTTCCTTCGCCTCGGCGCGAGCGATGTGCCCCTTACCGGTAGCGGTGATCTGCAGACGCTCTGCCTCGGACTCGCGGCGCGGGTTCGGCTCGTGCTGCAGCTCCACGTGGAAGAAGGTCAGGGTCGGATCAAGGCGCTCGATCTTGGCTAGTTTTTCAGTGACACGTTCCTGGAAGTGCTCCGGAACCTCCACGTTACGGCCGGTGATGGTGACCTGAGCGTTGGTCTGCTGGGACATGAAATGCCTCCCTATACTCGTGGGGACTGAATGACTGCACATTCTGCGGACTTCTACAAGCCTGTGATAAGGAGCCGGAAGCCCGCTTCCCTGTGACACCCCTCATGTTACCACTGGTCATAACCTACACGATGACTGGCCCCTACACTCATGCATGATGATGGCCCGCCCTACGCATCTGCCAGCACAATTGCGCCCGCGACGTCACCCCCGATAGCCCATACACGCGCGGCGCTAGCACGCAGAGTTGCGCCGGTGGTGATGACGTCGTCGACAAGCATCACGTTCTTCCCCACTAGTTCGCGGGCGGCGGGACGCAACAGCACGGCTGTCCGCATGTTATCGGCGCGCTCCACGGCGCTGAGCTCTGATTGATCCGCACTGCTTTCAGCCGTGCTCAGGGCATTAACCACAGCCCAGCCTGGAAGCCTGGCAGCCGCTGCCTGGCACAGCGCGGCAACAGGATCGCCACCGCGGCGACGAGCCGAGGACACGCGCGTCGGCGCCGGCACGAGCAACCCAGTCTCCGGGATATCACCGCGGGCGCGCAAGTAATCGATGCCGGCAGCGAACACCGCCCCGAGGTGAGCACGCACTGCGTGGTGCCCGTGTTCCTTCATGGCGATGATGACACCACGGCGAGTATCGGAATAGGGACCAAGAGCCCATGCCGGAAACCCCAGGGGCCGCGGCCGTTCCACCCGGCGTGGAACCTGCCGCAAGTGTTCCTGGCAGGAAGCGCACAACACCCCGCCCGCAGCTGTTTCTCCCCCGCACCCAGCGCAGGGGCGTGGCAAGAAAAGCTCCACGAGAGCGGCCGTGACCTCCCCTATCCCCCGATTCTTCGGCATGCGCCCCACTTTAGCGCGACTCTAGCGCGCGATGATGGGTGAGGATCGCACTCCCTGCAGGCCTTCGACTTCACGCCAATACGAGCGTTCAGATCCGCCTGCGGGAAGCTGCAGTAGAGCATGCGCATCGGTGACGTAGTGCGTCGACGGTGAGGAAGCCACCGCCACCACCGGCGCGGTGATATTTCCGGTAGGTAAGGTGGTAGCAGAGGAACCGTCTTGCTCAATACGCCACACGGGCGAATTCGACGCCGAGGTACCCACGAGCAAAGAACCATCCGTCTGCCACTCCACGGACAAGGCCGAGCCGGTCAGCTCAGGACCAACTTGGTGGATGTTGACGATACGCCGCTCGCCCGAGGTCGCGCGGGCCACCACGCCGGTGTAAATGCTGCCGTCGATGATCATGGCGATACGGGCTCCCGTGAGGGACAGTCGAATGACCGAGATCTCTCCCTCCATGTTCTCCAGTGCAGAGGTGTCCACCTCTGCGGTGCTCAGTTCGCCAGTCGCCGGCGAACGCGTCACACGGACTACATGTTTGCCGTCAACAACGGTCCACGCCACCTGGCCGCCCACCTCAAAGGTGGGGCGGGCTAGGGTTTCGCCCTTGACCGAGCCCTTGAGTCCGTGGCCGAGCTCGCCCATCGCCAGCTGCGATTCCTTCTCAGAACGCTTACGCACCGCGGCCACCATCCCCTCATCCGAGATATCGGCGGACTGGATGTCATGGATCTGGCCAGCCATGCCCTGTACCTCGGTGCTACCTTCGCCCTTGACTTCCAGCAGGGAGCCGTCGTTGACGGCGTAGAGCTTGGGCACGGATTGGGCAGCTACCTCTGGGTTAAACTCGGCGAAATCATCGATGGTCATCTCCTCCATGTTGTCAACCAAGGGGCTGCCATCGATGGTGGCGCGAACTGAATTAGTGATCTCCGCATTGTTGAGAGTCCAGACCAACTGGGAGGCAAATTTAAGGCGCTCCTCCTGGCTCATTGCTGACATCCCACTGAATTCATACACACCATCGTTGATGCCTAAGAAAGTGGCATCCTTCGGGATCAAGGTGGAGGTCGCCGGAGCGATATCGGAAGACGGCCCTTGTAGCAGGAGGGTGACCAACTCTGAAGCGATCGAGTCCTTTCCCGAGTAGAGCCACCGACGGTCCGCCACCAGTAGGCGCTGGGTTGTACCGAAGAAGTACAGCGACTGCGGGCGGTAGCGGTTGCGCAGTTCCGTGCGCTCGATCACCGCGCCAGTAGGCAGGTCGGTAATGCGCCATTGCCCATTGAACTGGCGCAGGCGGACAGTCGCCTCAAGACGCGAGTTATCCGGGACATAGGCCCCACCATTCGCCAGACGGCCGATGATGTTGCCGCGCACCGAATACTCGAGGGCACCGTCTTCCATGTTTGAGGTCACAAGGTCGATGGAATCCACGACGAGCACGGTATCCGTGGGATCCCAGGAATTAGCGATTTCGGAGGCAAGGAAGGTGCGGGCAGCAGCGTAGTTGCCAGTGGGAATCGCCACGGCCGAATAGAAGTCACGGACTAAGAGGTCCGGTTCGCTATCGGTGCGGGGCTCCACGACGGCATCGTCTGCCCGCTCATGAGGTTCAAAGGTGCCGATCACCTGGGGATCAGTGTTATGCGGCAAAGTCGAGCACCCGACGAGGGTAGTAAGCGCGACGCAGCTGAGCACTGCGAGTGAGCGGCGGGCCGGAATCATCGCTGGGCCTCCTCGTCGAAATCGGGGACGATGTCTTGATTGAACGGCGCTTCCGCGCCACGCGCTTCGCGCTCCGAGGGCCACACTATCCCGTTATCCGGCTCTGCCTTTACTGCAGGGGCTCCTAGTTCAGTGCTCACGTCGAGCGCGGACTGTTCCTCCGCTTCGACGGGCTTCGGAGCGCCCGGGACCTCGAGGGCAATGGGCTCAGATTCCACCGCTTCCCCCGGGGTGCGTGGCAGGACTAGACGGAAGCGCGAGCCGATGCCGAAGTAGCCGATGGCATCCAGAGTGCCTCCATGGAGCACGGCATCCTCGCGAGCGATGGCCAAGCCTAAGCCGGTTCCGCCTGAGTGGCGCTTGCGCGAGGAATCCGCGCGCCAGAAGCGGTTGAACACCAGCTCCTCCTGACCTTCCTTGAGTCCCACGCCAGAATCGGTGACGGCGATGCCAACGGCATCCTCAGTCGCGCCGATATCCACGGTAACGGGGTTGCCTTCAGAGTGATCAATGGCGTTCGCGAGCAGGTTACGCAAGATGCGCTCGACGCGGCGCGAATCGCATTCCACAGCCACGGGTTCCTCTGGGGCATGAACGATAACCTCCACCCCCAACTCGTCGGCGAGGTGTTCCACCTGGCTCAGTGCGGAGTCCAAACAGGAGCGAATATCAAGGGAGGCCGTGGACAAATCAGCCACGCCTGCATCGTGGCGAGAGATCTCCAAAAGGTCCGCGAGCAAGTCCTCGAAACGGTCCAGCTCCTTGATGAGCAACTCCGCCGAACGTTTGGTGTAGGGGTTGAACTCTTCTGCGTCTTCCGCGATGACATCCGCCGCCATGCGCACCGTCGTCAGCGGCGTGCGCAACTCGTGAGAGACATCGGAAGTGAACTGCCGCTGGAGGTCGCCATATTCCTCCAGCTGGGTAATCTGCTTTGACAGCTTGTCTGCCATGTCATTGAAAGAGGAAGCAAGGCGGCCCATCTCATCATCCGAGTTGACCACCATGCGCTCGCGCAGGTGGCCGGCGGCAAATCGTTGTGCAATGCGGGATGCGGAGCGAATCGGGACGATCACCTGCTGGGTGGCCAGCCAGGCAATACCTACGAGGAGGACCACGACCACCACTCCGGCGGCCGAGAGCAGACCACGCATAAGCGCCATCGTGGATTCCTCGGACTCCATGGACAATACGAGGTAGACCTGGGTATTCGGGATATCACTTTCAATGGGTGTGCCCACCATCAACGCGTTATAGGTCGCCCCCGACTGCTGGTCCACCGTGGCATATTGCTGGACAACCTGACCGCGGCTGACGAGCTCGCGCATCCCATCGGGAATACGGTAGCCCTCCGGCGAGGTCGTGGCCGTGCCGTCTGAGTTTTCCACGACGATGACCGGCTCATACACGGCCTGGGCATCGGGCTGTTGCGCCGACATTTGGCCCAAGGCGGCGCGCGCAGAGTTGATGCGCACCTGCGTTGAATTTGCTGTGCCGGTGGCATCGATCTGCTGCTCCACGGCCACACGAGCGCGGTCGAGCTCCTGCAGTGCGGTGTCTTCCTTCTGGCTCACGAGCTGTTGTGTCAACACCGACACCAGTGCATACGCCAGGATGATCATGACCACCGTGGAGGCGACCAGCATCATGCCCAAGACACGTGTCTGCAGGGACGTGCGCCAGCGCTCGACGACGCCATCCCGGGCTCGCCTTAACCAACCAAAAATAGCGGTAGTCCTTTACTCGGCGATTTTTCCAGTCTTGTATCCCACACCGCGCACCGTGAGCACGATGTGTGGATCTTCTGGGTCGTGCTCGATCTTTGCGCGCAGGCGCTGAACATGCACGTTGACCAAGCGAGTATCGGAAGCGTGGCGGTAACCCCAGACGGATTCGAGCAACGCCTCGCGGGTGTGCACCTGTCCGGGCTTTCGAGCCATCTCCAGCAGGAGGTCGAACTCTAGCGGGGTCAGCGAGATCTCCTCGCCGCCCTTACGGGTGACGGTGTGCTCGGGGACGTCGATAAGCAGGTCCCCTACCTCAATTATTTCGCTCGTACCCCCGTCAATCCGGCGCAGGCGCGCACGGATACGGGCGATGAGCTCTTTCGGCTTGAAGGGTTTGGTGATGTAGTCATCCGCCCCCGATTCGAGGCCAAGGACCACATCGACGGTATCGGTCTTTGCGGTGAGCATCACGATAGGCACCGAGGACTCGGTACGGATGGCACGGCAGATATCAACGCCGTTCATACCCGGAAGCATGAGATCCAACAGGATCAGATCGGGGTCATGCTCGCGGAAGGCCGGGATGGCCTCATTACCATCGTTGACGGCAATAGGTTCCAGCCCTTCCGCCTCGAGCACGATGGTAAGCATTTCGGCAATCGCCGGATCATCATCCACGACCAAGATTTTCGGTGCCACGTTATTGTTCTCCTACAAGCTCCTTGACAGCTTGGATAATCATATCGGCATCCGCGGTGGCGATCCACCGCCCTGCCCACTGCTGCTCCGCCAACCGACGGTAGGCAGCCGCCGTGCGTGACTGCAGCGCGGCATCGCGTTCATAGCGGTCGCGGTTGCGTCCCTCATCCTCTGCTGCACGGGCCACGGCACGCTGGCCGGCAAGGGCTACGTCGGTATCCAAAAAGACCTGCAGTTGCGGCACCGGCAGGCCGAAGCGCTCGAATTCGAGCTCATAAATCCAATCAACAATGAGCTCCCCTCCCACCCGCGCGGAAGAGTACGCGGCGTTGGAGGCCACATAGCGGTCCAGAATGAGCAGAGAGTCCGAGGACGCAGCGGCGGTGAGGAGCTGTTCCTTGGCGCCCCGCCGATCCAGCGCAAAGAGCGTGGCCATCCCGTAGATCGAATCGGTGAGGTCACCCATACGCCCGTAGAGCGCCTCCTGCGCGAGCTGGGCATGGATGGAGTCTTCGTAGCGCGGGAAGCTTAAGACTTCGACATCGCAGGCTAGTTCTTCCCGCAAGCGCTGGGTGATGGTGTTCTTACCCGCGCCGTCAATTCCTTCAATACTGATCAGCATGCTTGGTGTATCTGGTGCTCGAGCTGTTTCTAGGAAAGCTGGCTCTACGACAGAGCCTCAATGAAGGGCTCAAGGTCATAGTCCTCTTCCACACCTTCGATCAGCTCGAGCGCGTTTTCGTTCAGGTTCTCGCTGCCGGAGCCGGCGAGATCCCGGATGAAGGGGTAGTCCTCAACGACCTCCCCGGCACTGAACGGAGCACCTGCCCAGATGGCAGCAATCGTGGCCGCCGCTAGGGCGTTGCGCTGCTCCTCTTCAGTCTGCGCCTCACCTGAAGCCGCAAGCGCGCAGGCATCATCGACCGCAGCAACGATCTCTTCATCCTCTAGATCAGCCAGTTCATCCAAGAAGTCGACGTTGGCCTCGTCAGCGAAGATGTCTTCATCCCATGAGCTCATTGTTTTCTCCTTTATGCTCTGGTGAATTAGGGGTCTGTGTTCTTATATCCACGGTGGGCCGGTGCGGATTCGCAGGCGGGGCACGCCGCGCAGCCGCTATCTAATCCAAGTTCTACCATTCTTTAGGCGCACGTATGCAAGGCTTGCTCCCGCGGGCCCGTTTTATTACGGCACTAGCTATCTACCTTTCCTTCCTCTTTCACATTTCTCTCTCCTTCTACAGCGCACCGAAGACCGGCTCACATAAGAAGCGCGTGGGGATTATTGCCCAGCCCATTTACTATCCTCAGTTTCGTGTTATCGTTGTTACCGTCTTGTGACATTTGAGCAGGCTTTTGCGCAGCAATTTAAGTAGGAAGGAGAGCGCCCCGCATGACGAGCACCCCTCGCCGCATTGTGGCTTTCGTCGTGGCAGGCCTCCTATGCGCCGTCGCCGTTGGCATCGCAGTTTGGCGCATGAGCGCGCCGGATTCCGTGGTATCCAAGCCCTCCGCCGCCACCGCTGCCTCAAGCGCTCCGGCCACGTCATCTTCGGCAACGCACTCCTACACCACCACGGCCTCCCCGACCTCGACGCGCTCCAAGCAGTCCCAGACTCAGGTTGCCGCACCCGCGGAGGATCCGTACTTGGCACCGAATGCCGTAGTGAACCGCACGGAACCGGCTGCGCCCACGGCTGTCTACCGCCCTGATAATGTCTCCTCGCTGCAGAACCAGCAGCCGCAGGTAACGCCGAACACGCAGTACCCGCAGGCGCCGCTCAGCACGGCGCCCACTGCGCCGCCATCTGAAGGTTCCGCTACGACGGCCCCTGGGTCGCCAGTACCGGGCTCTCCTCAGCCGAGCTCAGAACCGACGCAGCCGCCGACCACACCGGAGTCACCGACGATCGTTCCACAAGAGAGCCCAACGGAGGACCACCACGCTGGCCCGCAGTCCTCCGGGCAGCCACAGCCTGAAGAACCTTCTGACTCCCCTGAGTCCTTCAATCCGCGGCCAGCTGGGTTCACCCACGAAGCTCCCGCACCTGATGCTGAGACCCCCGCAGAACCCCGCGAAGCAGGCAAGAAACCGTGGGAAGGAACCGCCCCACTAGTCGGCGATGGCGCGAAAACTCCGGGGCGCGACGCCGAGACTCATCGAAGCAACGAGGCTCCCACCCCAGCGGCACCGACGGATGATACCCCCGTCGCCGAGGAACCTTCTGCAGCAACCCCCACCGCCACTGCTCCAGCTGAAAGCTCCCCCGAGCCAACTCCCGGACCGGCGATCACAGAGTCGGCTTAAATTCTCTCACACTTAAATCCCCTCACAGCTGCCCAGGCGCACACAAAGCCTGGGCAGCTGCGCAGTTTTAAGGCTGGCCGCACGCCATGGGCTTAGACGCGGGCGATGAATACCTCAGCACCCTCGGCGCCGGCAGCGCGGACGGTAGCAACAGGGTCGTTGGCAGGGAGCCACGCAGCGTGGCCCGCGCTTAAGTTGAGGCTCTCTGCCTCCGCGTTGCTCAACGCAGCTGCGCCGGAGGTACACAGCAGAATCATCGGGCCATCGCTGTCGACATCGACGCTCTCCTCGCCGGAAAGCTCTACACGGTCCAGCAGGAATTCCTCAATCGGTACCGGATAGGACCATGCCTTCGCGCCCTTCACGTTTCCGGTTTCGGAGGCATCCACTAACTCCACTCGCGGGTCTTCAGCCGCCTCGTAGGTGAGGACCTTGACCAGTTCAGGAACGTCAACGAACTTCGGGGTCAATCCGCCGCGTAGCACGTTATCGGAGTTGGCCATGATCTCTACGCCTAAGCCGGAGACATAGGCATGCAACTGCCCGGCGTCGAGGTAAATCGCCTCCCCCGGCTGCAGGACAATGTGGTTGAGCAGAAGCGCTCCCAGAACGCCGATATCACCTGGGTACTGTTCATTGAGCTTGGCCACGGTACCCATCACGGTGGTCATCCACGGCTCACTTGCCTGGGTGCTGCGCAGTCGCTCACCAGCAGCCACCACCGCATTGATCAGTTCCTTGCGCTTGGGGCCAGGGATCGTAATCCAGGTGGTAAACAGCGCGCGGAGACTATCGCCTTCGGCGGCTGGATCCGCATCAAGCATGCCTTCATAGTGCGCTAGTTCTTCGCATTCCAAAGCCGCGAAGAGGCTGCGGGTCTGCGCAAGGGGGCGGAATCCCGCCATGGCGTAAAACTCGGTGAGCGCCACGATGAGTTCCGGCTTGTGGTTGTCATCCTTGTAGTTGCGATTAGCTGCCGTGAGATCGATTCCCGCCGCGTTCTCGCGGGCAAAGCCTTCTTCGGCCTGCTGTTTCGAAGGATGCGCCTGCAGCGATAGCGGTTCGGCGGCTGCCAGAATTTTCAGCAAGAAGGGCAGGCCGGCACCATACTTGTCAGCCACCCGCTGTCCCAGCTGTCCTTGGGGGTCGGCCGCGATGATCTCATCCAGCTTCTCCTCCCCAATCGTTGAAGGGTCAGCCGGATGCGCACCGAACCACAGCTCTGCTACCGGGCTGTGGGCTTCCGGCTCGCCGAGCAGCGTCGGGATAAGCGTGCGCGAACCCCACGAATAATTGCGGGCAGCGCTGGTGAGCAACTTCATTGAAATCCTTTATTTCACGTCGTAGGCGGTCGCGGCATAACTGCGCGTAATCAACTGCAGCGAGCGGGCCAATTCCCCACAGGAGGTGTCGGCGCTCGCTGCTGCAAAAGAGTGGGGAAGGTTCGCCTCTTCCTGTCCCCATAAAACAATTTTCAAGGGTACCAAAGGCTCTTCCGCTTCAAACGGGTCGTAGAAGATGTCAGTCGGGTCTGTCTGCAGAATCGGCCCTAAGCCTTCCGCATCAACAACGGTCCCTCCCAGCCCGTGGGCTGCCCACAGCGCACCAGCCATACGGGCAACAAGCGCGTCAAGGTGCACGCGCGTGCGCTCCTCCGACAGCGCATAAAGATCGGGCCCACAGCTGTGGATGACTCGCCCGCCCTCTACGAATTCACGCAACGCGCGCCCAGGGTTCGTCGTGGAGTCACGTTGCGGGGATAGTGCTTCCAGCTCACGGTCCACTGCATCGGCGACGTCCTCCACACGGCGGGAAACGAGAACTGGGTCTTCGCTCAGCACCGCGTACACCGCATGCACAGCTGTAATCACGCGCACCGGGGAGATCCCTTCGGCGGTGGGTAGGTTGTCGATGACGATGGTGTCTTCGGGGGCGTCCTCGATCTCATTGAGAAGGACTGTCGTGGCACCCCGGCGCGCAGCAGTATGCAGCGCGCGCTCCGCCCACGGGCTATCCCCCGCCACCACCACGACATCGAGGGCACCAGTAAAGCGCGGTAGTGACTCGCTGACCATGATGGGGACTTCAGCGGGCTCAGCTAGGCCCACAGCAACGTGAGCGGCAGCGCGAGAAACTTGGTCGGCGGCAAGGATGACGACGCTGCGCGGGCGGAGTCCGCCCAGCACGCGAGCAAGCTCCGGCACGGATGCAGCCACCACGCGCGCCTGGGCGCCTTCGTGGGCAATGTCAAAGAAGCCCACGGTTTCGGGGTCATAGGAAGTCATAGGCCCGAGCATAGCTAGGATTAGTGGCCATGAGCATTCATCCGGTAGTCCTTGTCGGCGGCGGCCCTGGCGCGTGGGATCTCATCACCGTGCGTGGCATGCGGGCGCTGCAGGAGGCCGAGGTCATCGTGGCAGATCACCTCGGTCCTACCGCCCAGCTGGATAAGCTGTGCGATATAGGCACCAAGGAACTTATCGACGTCTCCAAGATCCCCTACCGCGCCCAGGTGGCCCAGGAGCGCATCAACGAGATTCTGGTTGACAACGCCCGCCAGGGGCGCCGCGTGGTCCGCCTCAAGGGTGGGGATCCTTATGTGTTTGGGCGTGGTTTCGAAGAACTCACTGCGCTTACGGAAGCGGGCATCCCGGTGGAAGTGATCCCCGGGGTGACCTCGGCGGTCGCGGTGCCCGCACTGGCGGGAACGCCGGTGACGCACCGTGGCGTCGTTCATGCCTTCACGGTGGTCTCCGGGCACCTGCCGCCAGGCCATCCCAAGTCTTTGGTGGATTGGGCAGCACTGGCACAATCTGGGGCTACGTTGTCCGTCATCATGGGTGTCAAAAACGCGGCCGCTATCGCTGCTGCGCTGATCGACGCCTCCCTGTCGCCCCACACCCCCGTGCGCATCATTCAGGAAGGCTCCCTCGATGGCGAGCGAGCATTCCAGTGCGAGTTGGCTGAGCTAGGGGCCACGATGGAAGAGAACTCGGTGGCTCCCCCGGCGGTCATCGTCATCGGTGAGGTTGCCGGGCTCTAGCGCCAAGTTCTACTCAACTCCGACGCGCTCGTCCTCCGAATCCGCGGAGCTTCCTGCATGGGCGCCCTCGCGGCCGGTCGGCTCCGCTGTTTCAATGACGCGGCTGCCGGTGCGCTGCTGCGAAGCGCTATCCCCCTCCGCGCCCTGCGCGGAACGAGCCCGGCGTTGATTCGCCCAGACCGTGAGAGCAACTCCGAGGACCAGCGCAGCGACCTGCAAAAGAAGGATCTGCTGATGCGCCAGCGCCCACCCTAGTGCTCTAGGAATGTTGAGCGTCACGATAGCCGTGCCCACGAAGCCCCCAAGGAGCGTGGGGTTGATGCGCGAGATGAGCCAGGCTGCAATCGGTGCGGTAATCACCCCGCCGATAAGCAACGCTACAACCGCGGCAGCGTTAGCCACAATCTCCTCCCAGAGGCCAACGATGAAGCCCGCCGTGGCACCAAAAGTAACGAGGAATTCTGCGGTGTTGACCGTGCCGACGATGCGCCGCGGCTGCTCCCGGCCGACCGTCATGAGCGTCGAGGTGGAAATCGGGCCCCAGCCACCGCCGCCTGAAGCATCGACAAAGCCTCCCACCACGCCGAGCCCCGCGAGAAGAGGAGTGGAGTGCTGTCGAGTTTCCTGCGATGTGCGGCTCCGTGGGCGCGAGAAGCGCCAGACGAGGTTGATGCCTAGGACCACGAGAATCGCAGACGTTACGGGCGCGGCAGCTTCGAGAGAAAGGTTAGACAGAACCGTCGCTCCGATGAAGGCTGACAGGCCTCCCGGCACACCGAGCTTGAGCACCGTAGGCCAATGCACGTTGCCAAAACGCCAGTGGCTAATTCCGGAGACCAAGGTGGTACCCAGCTCCGAGGCGTGCACCACGGCGGAGGCTGTCGCGGGCCCCAAGCCAGCTAGCAACAGGATGGTGGTGGAGGTGACGCCGAAGCCCATGCCGATGCCACCGTCGACAAGCTGCGCGGCGGCACCCGCAACCGCGATGAGAATGAGGCTACGCATGGGCCACCTCCGCATAACGGTGGGAAACAATGCCGGCGAGTGCCTCACCCAGCGGAGGGAGAATCTGCCGAGTCTCCCCATCGCTGCGCCCTGCATCCTCGTCGAGGCGATCTAAAAGCAGGCCAGGGCTCACAAAGAGTGGCACGACGACCTCCTGTTCTCCGCCCGAGTCAACGGGATGGCGCTCACCGCGCGTGGCATAGGCAACCTTCGCTGTGCAACCGGCGAGCTCACCGACACGACGCGCTAGATCAGCAACGGCGGCGTTGGCACGCTCATCGGAGGAGCCGACAGAATAGAGCACAACGGTATCTGTTCCCTCTGGAACTCGCTCTACCAGTAGACGCGCCATGTCCTCACCGGTACCGAGTCCACGGGCTTGGTGAAGGCGCACTCCAGATGCCGCAGAAGCCTGGGCCACAGCTTCAGGAACGTCGATGCGCTGGTGGTAGCCCTCGGTAAAGAGCAATGGCACAACGACCGCCTCGCGTATTCCTTGCGCTGCTAGGCAGCGCGCCGCCTCATCGAGTGGCGGGTTATTGAATTCTAAGTGTGCGGCGGTGGCCGGCACACCGGCCAATTCGCCAGCGGCGTGGGTCAGGGCCATAACGTTCGCTGCAGCCTCAGGGTGGCGTGAGCCGTGTGACAAGGTTAGTAATGCCGTGGTAGCGGTCGGGGCGGTCATGGTGGGTTTCCTTAATTCTGAGTTTTCGCGGTGGAATGGCCGCGGCGAGCGAGAGAGCGCTGCAGCGCCTCCGCGGAGGAGACCGCCGGCGCGGGCGCTACGGGGGCATCGTCTTGGCCGTGGAAGCGTACAGAAAAGATGCGGAGGCACTCTTCGCACTTCCAGGCAAAATCATCTTCCTCATCTGGGAAAAGGTTTGTCCCAGCGCAATAAGGGCAAAAGGCTGGGTGATTGCGGTTGGGGTTAGGTTGACGGCGAAAATTCACTGCAGGTCCTCCTCGTCCGCGCGCAAGACCCAGTGGCGGAACTGTTCGCCGTCTTCGCGCTGTTCCTTGTACTTGTTGACCAAGCGAATGACATAGTCCGGAACCTCATCCGCCACCACCTTGTGCCCACGCAGCTTTCTGCCCCAGTCCGGAGATAGCCCGAGGGCGCCGCCAAGGTGGACCTGGAAACCTTCAACGCGGTTGCCATCGGCATCCGTCACGATCTGTCCCTTGAGCCCGATATCCGCTACCTGCGAACGCGCACAGGCGTTGGGGCAGCCGTTGAGGGCAACAGACAGCGGGACGTCGAGGTCACCGAGGGCATCTTCCAAGATGTCGACGAGCTCGATGGCGCGGGCCTTGGTGGTCACGTGCGCGAGCTTACAAAACTCCAGGCCGGTGCAGGAGATGACGCCGCGGCGGAACTCCGAGGGCTGGGAGTATAGGCCCGTCTCATCCAATGCACGTGACAGCGCGGGAATGTCCTCTTCTTCCACGTCGAGGAAAAGCAGCTCCTTCATCGGTGTCGTGCGAATGCGGCTGATGCCGAATTTCTCGGCCACGTCGGCGATGGCAATGAGCTGCTCGCCAGTGGCATGCCCCACGGTGGGTTTCACGCCGACGTAGAACTTGCCGTCCTGCTGGCGGTGCACGCCCACGTGATCGCGGTTGCCGGGGGCGACGGGGAGCGGGAGGCCATCGAGAAGCGGCGCGTCGAGGTATTCCTCCTCCAGTACCTTGCGGAACTTCTCAATGCCCCACTGCGCCACCAGGAACTTCAGACGCGCGCGGTTGCGGTTGCGACGGAAGCCATAGTCGCGGAAGATGCGCGCCACACCGGCCCACACCTCCGGCACGCGCTCGAGCGGAATCCACGCGCCGAGGGATTGCGAGAGCATCGGGTTCGTGGACAGTCCTCCGCCCACGAAGCAATCGAAGCCCGGGCCGTACTCCGGATGCTGCGTACCCACAAAGGCAACGTCCTGGATCTCGTGGGTCACGTCCTGACGAACGTTGCCGGAGATGGCGGACTTGAATTTACGCGGAAGGTTATGGAATTCATCGCGCAGGAGGTAGTCATTCTTAATCTCCTCGATGGCTGGGGTGGCGTCGATAATTTCGTCGGCAGCCACCCCCGCTACCGGTGAGCCAAGAATGACGCGGGGCACGTCGCCGCAGCCCAACAAGGTATCCAGCCCCACAGAGCGCAGTTTCTCCCAGATGGCGGGGACATCTTCAATCTGAATCCAATGCAGCTGGATGTTCTGGCGGTCCGTAAAGTCCGCGGTGGAGCGCGCATAATCGCGCGAAATCTCTCCCACCGCCCGCAGCTTGGCGGGATCCGCGCGGCCGCCGTCGAAGCGCACGCGCATCATGAAGTACTCGTCCTGTAGCTCGGCGTTGCTGAGCTTGGATGTCATCTCCCCGCCTAGGTTCTGGTTGCGCTGGGTATATAGACCCAACCACTTGAAACGTGGGGCAAGGTCCTCTGCGGGAATCGAGGAAAATCCTTGCTTGGAGTAGATATCGATAACGCGCTGACGCACTGCTAGGGCGTCGTCGGCCTGCTTGATTTCCTCGTCGGAGTTCAGCGGCGCGGTGCCGTCAATCTTCCACTGGCCTTCCGGTTTCTTCGCACGTGGCTTTCGCTGTGTGGCGGTGGTCATAATTTGCTGCCTTTCGTCGGATACTGAAAACCTACCGGTCTAGCCAAAACAGACAAAGCGGTCTTTTTTATTTTCTCCCGAATATGCAAAGCACGCTGGGTTTATGCCACAATGTTCTCCGAATGTAATTAGGCCCAGTTGCCCTACAGCAGACAAGCCGGTTCAATGAAACCCACGCTTGTTAAGACCTAAGCTTTCGTTAGTTACTACAACATTCCGAAAGGCCATCATGACCCAGCAGCCCCTGAAAGTAGCCGTCATCGGCGCCGGCCCAGCCGGCATCTACGCCTCCGACATCCTGGTGAAGAAAACCGGCGGCAACGTTCAGATCGATCTCATCGAGCAGATGCCCGCCCCCTTCGGGCTCATCCGCTACGGCGTGGCTCCGGACCACCCGCGCATTAAGGGAATCGTTAACTCCCTGCACCGAGTGCTCGACACCGAACAGATCCGCCTACTGTCCAACATCAACGTGGGCCGCGATGTCACCGTCTCCGAACTCGAGGAGTACTACGACGCCATCGTCTTCGCCACCGGCGCCGTCGGCGACTTGGGCATGCAGATCCCCGGCTCCGATCTCGAGGGCGTCCACGGCGCCGGCGAATTCGTTGGCTTCTACGACGGCAACCCACGCTTCGAGCGCTCCTGGGATCTCTCCGCTACCGACGTCGCCGTGATCGGCGTAGGCAACGTGGGCCTCGACGTCGCCCGCATCCTGGCCAAGACCGGCGATGAGCTCAAGGAATCCACCGAGATTCCCGACAACGTCTATGAGTCCCTGGCCAAGAACCAGGCCACCACCGTCCGCGTCTTCGGCCGCCGCGGCCCGGCGCAGGCCAAGTTCACCCCGCTGGAGCTCAAGGAGCTCGACCACTCCCCGACCATCAACGTGGTGGTGGACCCGGAGGATATCGACTACGACGAAGCCTCCCTCAAGGCCCGCGAAGAGGCCAAGTCCTGCGACCTGGTGTGCCAGACTCTGGAAGGCTACGCCATCCGTGAGCCGAAGGATGCCCCGCACACCCTACAGATCCACCTCTTCGAGCAGCCGGTGGAGTTCATCGGTGAAAACGGCAAGGTTACCGCTGTGAAGACCGAGCGCACCGCACTCAACGGCGATGGTTCTGTCTCCGGCACCGGCAAGTTCACCGAGTGGCCGGTACAGGCCGTGTACCTGGCCGTGGGCTACCGCTCCGATGCCATCGAGGGCGTTCCCTTCAATAAGCAGAAGAACGTCATCAACAACGACGGCGGCCACGTGGTTGACCTCGACGGCGATATCGTCCCGGGCCTCTACACCACCGGCTGGATCAAGCGCGGCCCGGTGGGGCTCATCGGCAACACCAAGTCCGATGCCACGGAGACCATCGGCATGCTGCTTGCCGACGCCGAAGCAGGCAACCTCTCCCACTCCCGTGACGAGGACATCGTCGAGCTCTTCAAGTCCAAGGGCCTGGAGCACCTGACCTGGGAGGGCTGGAAGAAGCTTGACGCCGCCGAGCGCGCCCTGGGTGAGGCCGAGGGTCGCGAGCGCAAGAAGTTTGTCGAGTGGGAAGAGATGGTCAACCACTCGCGCGACTAAGCCGGCTCGTCCCAATTAAAACTGCCCTATCTGACGAAGTTATCGCTCCCGCCGCAATGAACGCGGGGAAAACCGTCAGATAGGGCAGTTTTCGTCTCAAGGCTCGAGGCCTTCGTGTGAAGGCACGTGCCTTCACACGCTAGGCGCGGATGATGCCGAGGACCTCGTCGACGATGGCCTGCACCTCGTCTTCAGTCTTAGCCTCAACGTTGAGGCGCAGCAGCGGCTCGGTGTTGGAGGCGCGGACGTTGAACCAGGCCTCGGTGCCCTTCAACTGTACGGTCACGCCATCGAGCTCGTCGACGGACTCAATCTTGTCCGCCAGCTCATCCAGCACGCGCTGGGTCGTTGCCTTCTGATCCTCCACGGTGGAGTTAATCTCTCCCGAGGCTTCGTAGCGCGAATACTGGGCCATCAGCTCGCTCAGCGGCTTGTCCTGCTCACCCAGGGCTGCCAGCACGTGCATGGCCGCGAGCATGCCGGAGTCCGCATTCCAGAATTCCTGGAAGTAGTAGTGAGCGGAGTGCTCACCACCAAAGACCGCCTTCTCCTTGGCCATCTGGGCCTTAATGAAGGAGTGGCCCACGCGGGTGCGCACGGCCTTGCCGCCCTTCTCCGCGATGAGCTCCGGAACCGTCTTCGACGTAATCAGGTTGTGGATGACCGTGGAGCCTGGGAACTTGTCCAAGTAGCGCTCCGCCACCAGTGCACAAATAGCAGACGGCGGCACCGGCTGGCCCTTCTCATCCACCACGAAGCAGCGATCCGCATCGCCATCAAAAGCCAGGCCGATATCCGCCTTCTGCTCAACGGTGAACTTCTGCAGGTCCACCAGGTTCTTCGGATCTAGCGGGTTCGCCTCGTGGTTGGGGAAGGTGCCGTCCAGCTCGAAGTAGAGGTCACGCACGTCGAAAGGCAGCCCCTCAAAGACCGCCGGGACGGTGTGTCCACCCATGCCGTTCGCGGCGTCGACAGCCACGACCAGTGGGCGGGAGTTCTCCAGCGGCACCAAGCCGCGAAGAAATGCCGCGTAGTCCGGCAGAACCTCACGCTCAGTGACGGTGCCCGGCTCGCCGTCGAAGGCCGGGATGCCGTCGATCAGCATGTCCTTGATCTGCTCCAGACCTGTCTCCTGGCCCACCGGAACAGCACCCGCGCGGCACAGCTTGATGCCGTTGTACTTCGCCGGGTTGTGGGAGGCGGTAAACATAGCGCCCGCGCAGTTCAGGTGGCCGGCGGCAAAGTACAGCTCATCGGTAGACGTCAGACCGAGATGGATAACATCGAGGCCCTGCGCAGCAGCGCCCTCCGCGAAAGCAGCGGCCAGCTGCGGGGAGGAAGGACGCATGTCATGACCCACCGCCACGGTGCTCTCCCCTTCCCCACGGAGAATCGCGGCAAAGGCCGCACCAGTATCACGCACGAGGTTCTCATCGATGTCCTCGCCCACGACACCACGGACGTCATAGGCCTTGATCACTGCATTGAGCTGTTCACGAGTTCGCATAGCCCACAAGCATACCCCCGTCGGACGCGGTGATCTGCGTCCGACGGGCTAGAAAGCGCCCGAATGGCTACTCTGCGTCCGGCACCACAGTCAGGTGAGCGCGGCGGCGCTGGCGGGCATCGTACACTCGGCGGGTGCGGAACACAGGGTGGTTGGAGTTACGCGGATCGGCGCCGTCGAAGGTGGCGGAATAGTCAATGGGATCGGCACCGGAACCAGCAGTGGAATCATCCACCAAGCCTGTGGTCACGCGCCCGGCCTCGCGGACAGCTTCCGCGAGCGCGGTGAGGTCATCATCCTCATCGAGTTCGATGCGGTCAACGCGCACCATCTCCCAACCTTGCGGGGCGGTGATGCGGGCGCTGTGCTTTTCGCACAGGTCCCAGGCGTGGGGATCGGTTTCTTCAGACAGTGGGCCCACGACGGCGGTTTGCTGCGCGTAAGCATAGGTCAACGTCGCCACGGCGGGACGGCCGCAGCCGGGGCGGGAGCAATGGCGAGAGCTATTCACGGGCCCAAGTCTAAACCCTAACTTGAGATTTAGATAGTCCAGCGCGGCGCGTCTCGCCGCAAGCCCTGTTCCGGGCGGCTTAAACTAAGCCGCATGAGCACGCCCCGCCCGCATATTCGCCCGGCCCGCCACCGCCATGGCCGCGGTGCACGCGGCCCCCTGCTCCCCCACAACACACCGCGCTATCGCAGCAGCGCTGAGCGCTTCGACATGGCCGTGCTGGAGGCCTACGCACCCATCCACAATGCTTTCGCGGAACAGCTCACCGGGCTCGATCTCGCGGTCGATACCGTGCCCCGAATGCGCCTATCCGTGGATATGACCGTGATGCCGGATGAAATCATCGCCGATGGCCCGGTTCCGCTCGGACGCATTGTCCCCGCAGGGGTCGATTCCGATGGGCAGCCCACACGCGCACGGTTGGTCATCTTCCGCATGCCCGTGGAGGAGCGTGTGCATTCTGCCCAGGAGCGCGAAGAACTACTGTCCACAGTGCTCACCGCGCTGGTGGCACATTATCTCAATGTCGATCCAGGAGATATTGATCCGCGCTTTACCTGGTAAAACCACTATTCCCCCTTACTGTTGAACTCTAAGCCCAACAACAAAGGGGAAGTAAGGTTGTTCGCTCGCGGTTGCGCTACGCTCTAACCAATTTCACGCTTGAGGCGGCGACGCTCACGGTCTGACAGTCCACCCCAGATTCCGAAGCGCTCATCATGCTCCAGGGCATACTCGAGGCATTCATCACGCACCGCACAGGCCTGGCAGATACGCTTAGCCTCGCGGGTAGATCCTCCCTTTTCGGGAAAGAATGCTTCCGGGTCCGTTTGGGCGCACAGCGCCTGGTCTTGCCACTCCTGCTCGACGGCACCAAAGAGTTCATCGAGCGACATCTCTGCAGCAGCACCGCCACGGAGAATAGCGCCGTTATTCGTTGTATTGTCCACGCTGCTTCCTTTCTCCGAGGTCGTTTCTCTCTTAATTCGGTGGCACCGACCCTACACCGAAAAGATTTTTCGGTGCCGCGCCCGCCGTGCCGTTTATTACACTGATGTCATTTCACACCGAATCACTAAATATCGTCAACCTGTCGCGGAAGATTTTTGCGCAGCTCCAGCGAAAACGCTGTACAGAGTCCCCAACTTTCACATCAGTCACAGATCTCCTAGCCGGGGGGTAATCGTCGGGGGTACTACATGTAGTACCCTCCCCCTATCCTGTGAACAATTCCAAGGTTTCTTCGGCGTGTCGCCACCCAGTCCGGCAAAACACATGGATCTCATTCGCACCACGAAAACCACGAGTCACGGCCACGTGTATCGCTTAGCCTTCGGTGCCGTTACTAATACACAAGAAAAGGAAAGCGCCGAGAGACACCCCCCTGCTCTCCGCGCTTTCCTATCGCTTTATTCCACTGCGCGGCAGCACTTAGGCGTCGGAACTAAAACGCACGCCCGCGTCCGGAATGCTCACACCAGGGAAGACGCGCATGCCGCCCTGCAGTTCGCAGCGCGCGCCAATAGTGGCGCCTTCACCGATAACGCAGCCATCGATATGCGCGTTGGCGCCGATGTGCGCACCCGAGGCAATGATGGAGTTATTGATGATGGCACCCGGCTCAATGGTCACGCCATCAAAGACCACCGTGCCATCCAAACGCGAACCCGCCCCAATGACGGAACCGCGGCCCACCGCCGTACCAGACAGAAGGAGCACGCCACCGGCAATACCCGCGGACTCATCCACCACGGACTCACCCGTGCGGCCCACCAACAACGGCGAATGCGCAATACCGCGCACCAGATCAGAGGAACCGCGGACGAAATCATCCGGACGGCCCATATCGCGCCAGTAGGAGTTGTCCACGTGTCCAACCACCAAGCGGCCGGACTCTAGCAGCTGCGGGAAGGTCTCACGCTCTACAGAAACCACGCGGCCTGCCGGGATAGTCTCGATAACATCCTTCTTGAACACGTAGCAGCCAGCATTAATCTGGTTCGTCGGCGGATCCTCAGTCTTCTCCAAAAAGGCCGTCACCCGGCCCTCAGAATCCGTCGGAACACAACCAAAAGCGCGAGGATCAGCAACGTTGAGCAGGTGCATCGTCACATCCGCATCCTTGGAGTGATGCGTATCGAGGATGCCGTTCAGATCCATTCCGGACAAAACGTCACCGTTGAACACCATGACCGTATCCTGGCGCAACTTGTCATAGACATTGCGGATACCGCCACCAGTGCCCAGAGCGGTCTCCTCCACCACGTACTCAATCTCCAAGCCCAACTCGGAGCCGTCCCCGAAGTACTCCTCAAAGACCTCCGCCTTATAGGAAGTAGAAAGCACCACGTGCTCGATTCCTGCTTCCTTGATACGAGCAAGCAAGTGCTGAAGGAATGGGTAGTTGGCCGTGGGCAACATCGGCTTCGGCGTGCCAATCGTCAGCGGGCGCAGACGGGTGCCGCGACCTCCCACCAGAATGACGGCATCGGCCGTCGATCCCCACTGGGGCGCTGATTCAGTCATATCGTTCCTTAGTCTCTTTTCAGATAAGCCACCGTTAGTGTATAAGCGCCCCAGCCCTAGGAGCCGTCGCGGCACGCGCTTAAAACCAGCCCGCGCACCCGCAACCCCAGCCACAAAGCCGCGCGCAGTGGCGCTTGGTACCAGTACGGGTGCCTATCCGCTTGGAAGCGATAGGCGGAGTCATGGTGGGCACGCAGCATCGCGCCGCGATGGGCCTGCGTCGAATGGCCCTTGGCGTGGGTAATCACCGCCGTGGGGCAGAAGATATTGCGCCAGCCGGCGCGGACAAAGCGGTCACCTAAGTCCACGTCCTCCAAATACATGAAGTAACGCTCATCAAAGCCGCCAATCTGCTCAAAAGCCTCCCAGCGCACCAACAGACAGGAGCCGGATAGCCAGCCGGCCGGGCGCTCGCTGTCCATGTCGGCATCATCGCGGTAGGCGCGCGACCACGGATTGGAAGGCCAGATTGTGCCAAAGAGCGCATGGCCAACACCCGTCAGCAACGTCGGCACCGCGCGAGCAGAGGGATAGTTGCTACCATCCGGCTCCACGATGCGCGGCCCCACCGCCGCGGCATCTGGGTGGCGGCGCGCACACGCGATCAGCTCATCCAGAGAACCTTCGCTAAACGTCACGTCCGGGTTAGCAATGAGAAAGAACTCTTCATCGACGCCCTTCGCCCGAGCGAAACGCGCGCCGGCATTCATTCCGGCGCCATAACCGAGGTTTCCCCCGGTATCGAGGAATTCCACGTCCGCGTGCTCCCGCGCGGCAGCTTCCGGCACCCCATCGGTCGAGCCGTTATCGGCGAGGATGGTGAGGGTTGGACGGGACGTCGCCAAGCGCAGCGAGGACAAGAAATCGCTGAGGTAACGGCCAGGAGAAAAGGTCACGGTGACCACGGCCAGGGGTTTCTGTATATTCTTCACGATAAATTTGAGCGTACCCAACGCCAGTGCGCGCACGCGCCCGCGACACTGCTTCACGTTTTTGCAGCGAGCTCACCTAAACTAGTCCCGTGACTTCCCCGAACTCCCCGCGCGCCGCCCGCCATATCCAGGCCGCGCCCTCGCAGTCCGCGCCCACCGCCCAACGAGGATCGACGCCGGTGAAAGCCGTCGTCGCGTTCCTGTCTGCTGTCGTCCTGGTGCTCTCCGGCGTGGGCTACTTCACCGTGGGAAAGCTGGGAAATGATATTTCCTCCGCCTCCAACCTGGCGCTGGGTAACCAGGGTGGTTTCAAGGACAGCAGTCTCGATGGCGCGGTCGATATCTTGCTCGTGGGCAAGGACTCCCGCACCGATGCCAAGGGGAATCCGCTTTCCGAACAGGAGCTGGCAGACCTGCATGCCGGCGTGGACGAAGGTGAAGAAAACACGGACACCATCATGGTGATCCGTATTCCCAACGATGGCTCGCGCGCCACGGCAGTATCCATTCCGCGCGATACCTATGTCCACGACGAAGACTTCGGAAACACGAAGATCAACGCCGTCTTTGCGCAACACAAGGTAGCCAAGATGGAGGAGCTGCAGCAGGACAACGCGGAGGCTGAAGCAGCGGGCAAAAAAGCACCTCACACGGACAAGGAGATTGAGAAGGAAAGCACGGAGGCCGGCCGTTCTGGCCTCATTTCGATGGTGCACCAACTCACTGATGTCAGCGTTGATCACTACGCAGAGGTGGGATTGCTGGGCTTCGTGCTGCTTACCGACGCCGTCGGGGGCGTCGACGTCTGCCTCAACGACGCCGTCGATGATCCGATGTCGGGCGCCAAGTTCCCGGCCGGGCGCCAAACCTTGCAGGGATCCGAGGGCCTCTCCTTCGTGCGCCAGCGCTATGATCTCCCGCGCGGTGACCTTGACCGCATCGTGCGCCAGCAGGCCTACATGGCATCGCTGACCTCGAAGGTACTGGACTCGGGCACGCTGACCTCCCCTGGCAAACTCAACAAGATTGCCGATGCCGTGGAGCGCTCCGTGGTCATCGATGACGGTTGGGACATCATGGGCTTCGTCACCCAGCTGGCCGGGCTGGCCGGCGGCAACGTGACCTTTACGACGATCCCGGTGACCTCAATTACCGGCGTGGGTGACTATGGCGAATCGGTGGTGACCATCGATACCGCAGAGGTCCACCGCTTCATGGAAGATTTGGCCAAGTCCCAAGAAGAAGCCGAGGAAGAAGAAAAGTCTGAGGATGCCGCCTCGGACGAGGGCGGCGACAACGGCGAGAAGCCCGTGGCTGAAAACCTCAACCTGCACGTCTTGAACGCCGGCAACGTCGACGGAATGGCCGGCGGAATCGGCGCGTGGCTGAAGAACGTGGGCTACACAGTTGAGCGCACGGCCAATGCGCAGTCGGGCCTGTATACCGAGTCCCAGATTGTGGCCGCGGATGCTAACGATGAGCGCGCCCGGGCCCTGGCTGAGCAGCTCGGCGGACTGCCAGTCACGGCCAACGAAGAGCTCGAGCCGGATACCTTCATCGTGGTGGCTACTGATGATTACTCCGGCCCGAAGGATGACTCCGCGCAGGAAGAAGAGGCTGCTGCGGAGCCCAGCCAGGGTGGCGACACTCAGCAGGTTGGTACCCCGGGCGATGATTTCGGTACCGCGGAGGTTTCGCCTGAGATCGACGCTGGCGGCGATGGCCCGCGCTGCGTGAACTAGTCTGCTGCGAGGTGAACTCGCAGTAGACTCAAGGGCCTAGTCACCGGTCGTTCGTGGCGGGCTGAGCGCCTGCCACCTACGATGGGCGGACATGGAACTCCTACAGCATCTCCTGTCCGCCGATGCCTCTGCTCCCCGGCTCAGTGTTTATAACGAAACTGACGGCACCCGCATGGACTTCTCGGCGCAAACGCTGGAGAACTGGACCTCCAAGATTGCCAACATGCTGTTGGAAGAGCTCGACCTCGAACCAGACACGGATTCTCGCATCCTCATTGACCTTCCGGTGTCCTGGCAGGCTGCCGTCATTGCGCTTGGGGCGCTCGCCGCCGGAGTCCCCTTCGACATTAAGAATGGTGCGGTTGCTACAGAACCGCACGCCGACGATATCGCCGTGGTTTTCACCTCCCCGGAGACCTATCTCAAGGCTGCGGCGGGCGCCGACTCTGCGTCAGCCCCACTGGTCGATACGGTGCTAGTCACGCAGGATCCTTTTGGTCGCGGCGTTGTCGAAAGCGGCGGCGAGCTGCCGCTGGGCACCATCGACTTCGGCCCCACCGTGCGCTTCTATGGTGATCACTTCTATGGCACCACGACCCCACTGCCGGAGCTTTTCCCCACGGATTTGGGCGCTGAGCGCGTGCTTTCACAGGGCTGGACGGACACCGCTTCCTTCCAGCGTGCAGTGCTCGAACCGCTGGCCGCGGGCGGCTCCGCCGTCATCGTGGCGGGCCTGTGCTCAGCCGACCGTTTGCAGGAAATCGCAGACAACGAGAAGGTCACCGTCCGCTCCTAAAAGCCTTCATGAGATAGTAGAACAATGTTCAGCTGGCTCTACATCTTTATCGGCGTGCTCATCCTCGTGGGGACAATCTGCCAGGGCACCATCGGATTTGGGCTGAGCACCATCGCCACCCCCATCTTGGCGCTGATCAAACCGGAGCTGGTTCCCACGCTCATTCTCTTGCTGGCCTTCGTCATTTCCACCACGACGATGCTCAAAGCGCGCTCGGCGGTGTCCTGGGACATCGTGGCCATCTCCTCCATCGCGCGAATACCCGGATCCCTGCTCGGCGCGTGGGCCATTGCTTCCCTCTCCCACCGCGGGCTCTCCCTATTCATCGGCTGCGCGGTCATCTTTGCCATGACTTTGTCCAGCCTCGGCTGGTCCCCCAAGCGCACCACCACCAACATTGCGGTGGCAGGCGTTGCCTCTGGGTTCCTGGGAACATCCACCTCCATCGGCGGCCCGCCCATGGCGCTGGTACTCAAGGGCTATGACCCAGCCCGCATACGCGGCACCCTGTCGGGTACCTTCATCATCGGCTGCACCATCTCGCTGGCGATCTTGGGCTTAAGCGGGCAAATCACCAGCCTGCAGCTCACCGCTGCCGCGGCTTACCTGCCGGTAGCCATCGTGGGCCTCATCGCCGCCAGCTACCTCAACCGTTTCATCAACGCCAAGGTGCTCAACCGCATCGTCCTCGTCGTGGCTATCAGCGCGGCCCTGGCGCTCATCGTTGAGGGGCTGGTTGCTGCCTAGCGTCAGCCGTATGCTGCCGGGCACAACTGCCAGGAACATGCCCCACACTGCCCGTCCTGCCAAAGTTTTCGCCTCTGACTCAAGATCTGGCAATAACTTCGTCACCTAGGGCAGTCGGGTGGCTCCGGGAAGTCGGGCGGTTCTGGATAGTCGGGTGGTTCCGGCGGCACAGGCGGCACATACCCCAAGTGCTCGCTGTATTCCCACGGTTTCGGCTTGGGCGGCAACACTCCCTCGTGCCAGAAACCGATGAACTTGAAGTAACGCTTCTCAAAGTCCGGATTCCTGGCATTAGCTATCTGGTCAATGACATAGTCCAGATGATGCGCCACGCAATGACCTGTATAGCGCAGCGTTAGCCACCCAATCAGTGCGCCCTCATTGTTCTTCCAATGGTCCCGCAACCATGACTCTTGCTGGGAATGGAATTTCATCCCGTTGATTTCTACCGCAACTTTGAGCTCTGGGAGCACGATGTCCCAGGTGTAGTGGCCGATAACAACGTTGCACTCGACCTTGAGCCCACGCCTTTTCAGCCCCTTGGCTACTTTCACCTCCGCACCAGAATCCGTGAACAACGCGGCCTGCTCTAGCATTCGTTGGCTTGCAACAGGGGTGACATTGAGTGCTTCGCGGTGACTATCCAGTCGGGCGCGTCCGGCCTTCGAGGAGTAGATGGACTCAAACACGCGAATCCCCAGTTCAGGACTAACAGATTTCATGGCGACAAGAGGATTAAGGACCCGGATCCCAGACGAGGTAACGAAACTCTCGACGCTCACCCGCGAGTGCACATAAAAGGTTGATGTCGGCATTCTCTCCACACTGGCGAGCCGCAGTGGAAAAGTCACGGTCTCGCCAAGAAGCACCTGGGCAGCCGTTGTTCCTGTCGCCTTAAGGAATGGCCTGTGCTCCTGTAATAGCTTTAATAGTTCTAATGGCTCGGGCCTGCCCCAGACATAAAGCCCCTTGGCAAGTCGCGTAATCTCTCCTCGGCGCACGCGAGTTGCAAGCGCACCTTTAGATAGGCCGCACACAATGCCATGTTTCATGTCATTCCCCCCCGGAAAGTTAGGCTCCAAGGTAACACGGCACGCCGCTGTGTGCTGCGCAACCGCCCTACTCGCCAAAGTTATTGTCTCCGCCTCAAGATCTGGCCAGATCTTTGGCAACTGGGGCAGTTTTGTCGACTGCGAAACTAGGCGCGCGAAGCGCCCAGCGCCAAGAAAACGCCCTAGCGAAGCGACCCCTCAATAAAACTGCGGAACCGTTGGGCAATCTGCGCAATCTCTTCCCCCGCATAGTGTCCCGGGGACCAGGCCGCGACCAGCGGTACCCCTGCCAGAGCGCGCTCACCATCGACCACGTCGAAGCCCACCAGCCGCACTGGTTGCAGCTCCGTCATGAGCGCTACGGCTCGCCCAGCACGCGCCAAGGCGCATAACGTTGCCGTATCATCGCACTCCACGTGCGAGCCTAAGGCGTAGCCAGCCGTGCCCACGAAGGAATCCACCACCCCGCGAGACACACTTCGCCGCGAGGGCAGCGCCACATTTTCCTGCAATAACCGTTTAACCTCCACGCTGGTCGAACCCGCACACTCCAGTGCTAAGGGATGCGTCGGCGGCACCCAGGCACGCACCGGAATCGTGCCCAAAGCCAGCGAGGCCACGTCATTGCCTGGCGGAATGGTAGCAATCACCACGTCGGCGGCGCCTTCCAGCGCGTCGAAAACGTCATAGTGCGTGACCGGGGTCGTGGTGAGCAGAGGGATAGTTGAGCCAGCGGCCTCAATAAAAGGGGCAAGTAGCGTCGAAATCGTCGTTGGCGTAGCCGCCACACGCAACGCCGGGACACTGCCCGCCCGAAGTGCCTCCACCGCCTGCCCGGCGCGCGCGGATTCCGCGAGGAGGCGGCGGCAAGTCGGGATGAGGGCATGCGCCGCATCGCTGAGCGCTAGCGAGGAACCAGCCCGCACGAAGAGCTCCAGGTCCAGTTCTTTCTCAAAGCGCCTAAGCTGCCGACTCAGCGCCGGCTGAGTTATTCCAAGGCGTTCCGCAGCAGCAGTCACCGTGCCGGAATCCACAACCGCAAGGAAATATTTGGCCTTCACCATGTCCATTTCCCTACTTTTACCACCAACCATGCCCTGAGGGTTTGGCTTTCCAGCTTTTTAGACATTAGACAACATGACATCACCAAAGAATAATGAGACCACCAACACAACTACTTCAGGGAGGTTTCCATGTCACACGTCGGCGCCGCCATTGCCGAATCCCTCGCCGCGCACAACGTCACCCGCGCATTCCTCGTGCCCGGCGAAAGCTTCCTTCCCGTGCTCGACGGCCTCTACGATTCCCCTGTGAAGGCCATCGTCACCCGGCACGAAGGCGGTGCCACCTACATGGCTGAAGCCCACGGCAAAGCCACCGGCCAGCCGGGCGTCGCCATGGTCACCCGCGGCCCCGGGGCGGCCAACGCCTACGTGGGTATCCACACCGCTTGGCAGGACGCCACCCCGCTCGTCCTCTTCGTGGGCCTCATCCCCACCTCCGACCGCGACCGCGAGTCCTTCCAGGAATTCGACCCTAAGGCCTGGTTCGGCACCCAGGCCAAGCAGGTCTTTGTCCTCGATGATCCAGAGCGCGCCTCCCGCGTTGTGGCCGAGGCATTCTTCCAAGCCCAGCAGGGTCGCCCCGGCCCCGTCATCGTGGGCCTGCCGGAGGATGTTCTCCACCAGGAGTTCACCGGTAGCATCCACCCACCCATCCCGGTATCGGAGGGCGCGCTTTCCGACGATCACCTGGACCTCCTTTCCCGCGAACTGAGTCACGCAGAGCGTCCACTCATTTTTGCCGGCGGTCCGCGCTGGACCCCGGAGGCCGCAGAGAAGATCACTCGCTTCGCCGAAGAGCACCGCATCCCGATCGTTCAAGACTTCCGCGCCGCTGACCGCGTGCCTTTCGACTCCCCCGCCAACGCCGGCTGGCTCGGATATGGCCGTGATCCGCGCGCAGCGCAGCTACTCGAGGACGCCTCCCTGGTCATCGAGGTAGGAGCTGTGCTGGGTGACGTCCCCACCGACGGCTACACCCTGCGCCAGTCTCCGCAGGCACGCAACATCGCCATCAATCCCGATACCAGCCTGCGAGGCCACTCGGTGGCGCTGCTAGAACACATCGTGGCAAGCCCCGTGGCCTTCGCTAACACGCTGGACCGCCTAAACGTCGAGGGCAAGGATAAGCGCGGCGAGTGGTTTGATACCGCGCACGCGAACCACCTCGACTTCGCCACCCTCCCCGAGCCAGCGAACTACCGCCCCGGAAAAGACGGCACCGCCCACATGGAGGCCATCCTCGCAGCACTCCACGAGCAGCTGCCGCAGGATCCCATCTACACCTTCGGCGCCGGCAACCACTGCATCTGGGCCCAGCAGTTCCTGCACTCGCAGGTCTACCCCTCCCAGTTCAGCGTGCGCAACGGGTCGATGGGCTACTCCATCCCGGCCGCGGTAGCCACCAAATTGCAGTTCCCGGAGCGCACCGTCGTCACCATTGCTGGCGACGGCGAATACCTCATGAACGGCCAAGAGCTAGCCACCGCGCTGCAGTACGGCGCGCCCTTCCTCATCATCGTCATGTCCAATGGCGAGTTCGGAACCATCCGCGATCACCAGAAGAAGCACTTCCCCGACCGCGTCTCCGGCACGCAGCTTATAAACCCGGATTTCGCGGCCGTCGCCCGCGGCTTCGGCGCGCATGGCGAGCTCGTCACCGATGACTCGCAGGCACAAGAGGCGGTAGCCCGGGCCTTGCGTGCCATCACCGAGGACGGCGTACCGGCGCTCATCAACGTCATCACCGACCAGGACCACTCCCTGCCCATCGAATAGAGGAGGCTCACCATGAGCTCTGCCAATACTCCACCAACACCATCCACGCCGCCCACCACTGAGCTGAAGGAAGGCGAGCACATTGTGGGCGAGGGGGACGCTGCCAAGCAGCGCCCCGCCGCCTCCACCGCATCGTGGATCATTACGCTCTTCGGCACCGCGGTGGGTGCGGGCATCCTCTTCCTTCCGCTCAATGCGGGCGGTTTCGGTTTCTGGCCGCTCGTCTTCGCTACGGTCTTCATCCTTCCGCTGGTGTATTTTTCACACCGCACCTATGCACGCATCGTTGCGGGCGCACCCAAGGAGGACCATGGCAAGGACATCCTCGAGCTGGTTTCGCAGTACCTGGGCAAAGGCCAAGGAATTGGCTTCGCGGTGCTGTACTGGATCACGGTCTTTTCCACCGTCCTGATCTACGGTGTCTCCATCACCAACGCAGTGGATAGTTTCATCGTCAACCAGCTTGGCGGGCCCTCCATCGACCGCTGGCTGCTCGCCACCATCTGCGTCGGAATCATGACCGGCGGCTTCGCCATCGGCCGCAAACCCATGATTTGGCTGGCCCAAGTGCTGGTCTACCCGCTGATTATTGCACTGGCAATCACCTCCATCTACCTCATTCCGCGCTGGGACCTGCACAGCTTCATCCATTTCGACGATGGTGCCGATGGCTGGGGCCAGATGCTCAAGGGCATCTTCCTCATCCTTCCGGTGCTGGTCTTCTCCTTCTCCCACATGGCGGCGCTTTCGCAGTTTGCCATCGACATGCAGCCGCAGTACGGCGAGAAGACCGAGAAGCGCGTCTCCCGCACGGAGTTCTACACCGCCATCCTGCTCGTCGTCTTCACCATGTTCTTCGTGTGGTCCTGCGTCCTCGCACTTGGCGCCGACGGCATGAATGAGGCACTCGAGCAAAATATTCCGGTGCTCTCCTACTTCGCTAACGTCACGGGCACTCCGTTCATGGCCTACATGGCCCCCATCGTGGTCATCTGCGCCATCGTTTCCTCCTACTTCGGCCACATGCTCGGTACCGAAGAGGGAACGGAATACCTGCTGAAGAACGCCGCGCCACAGCTGGCGGAAAAGGTCTCGCACCGCACGCTGCTCAACATCATCTATGTCATCGTCTTCGTGTGCACCACGCTAGTTGCCATCTTTAACCCCTCCATTATTTCGATGATTTCCGTGGTCTCCGGTGTCTTCGTGGCGTTCATCGTCTATCTGGTTCCGGTGTACATGTTCAAGAAACTGGACGTGTACAAGCAATTCCGCAATGACCCGTGGAACTACTTCGTCTTCGGCATGGGCCTGCTGATCATGGCCGTGACCATCTGGGACATGATTTAGAAAGGACGTGATTATGCTCCGTAGTGATCTCTCAAGCTTCCCCGAGTACAAGGTGGGCAAGGATTTCCCCAATGCCCTGAAACTTTCCTCCAACGAGGTCCCCTTCCCTCCCGCCGAGGACATCATTGCCGCGGTTGCCGACGCCGCCCGCACCACCAACCGCTACCAACAGCCCGGCAGCTTGGAGCTCACCAATGCCTTGTGCAATTACTTAGATGTTCCGGCGGATAATATCTTCGTCTCTGCGGGTTCCACGCCCATCCTGCAGGCCACCATCTTGGCTTCTTGTCAGACGGGTGATGAGGTCATCGTGCCCTGGCGCAGCTTCGAGGCCTACCCCCTCTACGTGCGTATGGCCGGAGCGGAGCCAATTCTGGTCCCGCTCACGGAGGATTACCGCGTCGATCTGGAAGCAGTGCTCGATGCACTGACAGACAAGACCAAGCTCATCATCCTGTGCAATCCCAATAACCCGACGGGCACCGTCATCACGCGCGGTGAATTCCGCGCTTTCATGGAACGGGTGCCCCAAGACGTCGTCGTACTGCTCGATGAGGCCTATTGGGAGTACAACGACGCCTCCGATACCCCGGATTCGGTGGAGGAATACCAGCGCTACCCCAATCTGCTCGGCGTGCGCACCTTCTCCAAGGCGTGGGGTTTGGCCGGCATGCGCGTGGGCTACGCGGTGGCAGGACCGGAAATCATCAACGCGCTGCGGCTACTCTCCCTACCGCTGACGGTGACCGCCATGGCAGAAACTGCCGCGGTGGAGGTGCTCAAGCGCCACGACGAGCTTGACGACGCCGTCGAGATCACCAAAGCACAACGCGACCGCGTCTGCACAGAGCTGGGAGCCGAGAAGTCCTACGGCAACTTCGTCTGGCTGCCGCGCCCAGATGCCGAAGAGGTGGAAACGAAGATGCTTGATGAAGGCGTGGTCATCCGCCGCTACCTCGATGAGGGCGTGCGCGTGTCTATCACGGACGAAGCCGAGACCACCCAGTTCTTGGAGGCCTGGCGCCGCGCAGGGATTCAGCCTTGGAGAAACTAACCAATTTTCTCCTCTGGAAGGTCCGCAAGGAGAGCTTCAAGGCCCAAGCGGAACGGCTCATCTGCATAAGGGTTGCTTTCCTCCGCGCCTTTCTCGGCAGAGGCAGCCGGCAAGAAAGCACCGCGCGCATCGGCTAGTGCCGGTGCGCGAGCTTCGCTATCCATTGGTAGATCAAAAATGTCCTCGGGGGCGTGGACATCGTAGGCGCTGCCGTAGATGAAGGATTCCAGCGCCACGATGCGGGGCATAATGGCCGAATTCGGCAAGCCTGTTTGTTTTAGGACTCGGGCTAGCACCTCGTACATCTCTACTGTGCGGGGCGCTCCGGAAATGGGGGTCAACGCAATAATCCGTACCAGCGGGACATGCCGTGCGCAGACGTCACGGTAGGACGTCGCCCAGCTAACTAGAGCATCACGGGGTGAAATCTTCGGGTCACTCTCAAGCGCGGCATACAAGGAACCACACTCCACCTGCTCCATAACCGCGTCTTCGATGAGCGCGAGCAAGTCCTCCTTCCCCGAAAGGTGGTTATACAGGGCACTGGTTCCCACATTCAATTTGCGTGCAATACGAGCCATTGTGAGCTTTTCATAGCCATCCTCCCCCACAATGGTTAGCGCAGCTTTAGCAATTTTTTCACGAGTGACCAGCGCTTTATGGGGCCGTCCTTTGGGGCGATGAGAACTCACAGCGTTTAAACCTTGTCTTGCGTTACGTTCCTTCTGTACAGTGATACGAGACACAAAATGAATGTTGTTCATTTTGCCGTATCTACCCTTCTATCGTCCCATAGGAACGGAGACACCTTCATGACTTCCCCCGTTAATTCCGACAAGGCCGTTATCGAGCGCGATGTCGTTGTCATTGGCGCTGGCCCCGCCGGACTCATGGCTGCCCACACCCTCAAGAAAAAGGGCTTGAGCGTAGCCGTCCTCGAGGCTCGCGAGCGCGTCGGCGGCCGAACCTGGAACGGGAAGGTTAAGGATGCGCAGGGTGTCGAGCACTTCGTCGAGTTAGGCGGCCAATGGATCTCCCCTGACCAGACCCGCCTCATCGAGCTCGTCGACGAACTTGGACTTGAGACCTTCTCCCGGTACCGCGAAGGTAAATCAATCTATGTTTCCCCGGATGGCACCCGCCACGAGTACGAGGGCACCGTATTCCCCGCTGATGAGAAGACCATTGCTGAAATGGATCGTCTCATCAAGATCATGGATGAGCTTGCGGCAGAGATGGACCCAGCAAACCCCTGGTCACACCCTCGCGCGAAAGAGCTCGACTCCATCTCTTTCCGCTCTTGGCTTGAGGAGCTTTCCGACGATACCGAGGCCATCGACAACGTTTCGATTTATGTGGCGTCCGGCATGCTGACCAAGCCTTCCTACACGTTCTCCACTCTTCAAGCAGTGCTCATGGCTTGTTCCGCAGGCTCCTTCAGCAACCTTGTGGATGAGGACTTTATTCTAGATAAGCGCGTCGTCGGCGGTATGCAGTCCGTCTCCTTAACGCTTGCCAAGGGCTTGGGCGACGATGTCCACCTCGGCACACCTGTGCGCGAGCTTCACTGGGCGGAGCCGGATGCATCTACCGCGGACGAACTCAACAACATCAAGGCAGATGTTCGCAACGGTGTCGCGGGAAATGGCGAGGCCGGAAACGTTACCGCCATTTCGGAGAAGGTCACTGTAAAGGCCCGTTTCGCTGTACTGGCTGTTCCGCCAAACCTGTACAACCGCATCTCCTTCGTCCCGCCGATGCCGCGCGACCAGCAGATTGCGCACCAGCACATCTCCATGGGACTGGTTATCAAGGTCCATGCCATCTACGACACCCCGTTCTGGCGCGAAGAAGGACTCTCCGGCACCGGCTTCGGTGGCGGCCGCCTCGTTCAGGAGGTTTACGACAACACCAATTACGGCAAGAATTTTGCCGAATCGACCGCAGACAAAGAAGACACCTACGGCACCCTCGTGGGCTTTGTCTCCGACGTTTATGCAGAGGAGATGTGGCACCTGCCGGCTGAAGAGCGCAAAGAACGCATTCTCGACGCCATAGCAGATTACCTTGGGCCCAAGACCAAGGAGCCCATCGCTTTCTACCTGTCCGATATGGCAGCCGAGGAATGGACCCGTGGCGCCTACGCTACCTCCTACGACCTTGGTGGACTCTCGCGTTGGGGACACCTTCAGAATCAGCCGACTGGTCCTATTTACTACGCATGCTCCGACATCGCTGCGGAAGGTTACCAGCACGTCGACGGCGCAGTACGCCAGGGCGAGATCGCCGCACTGGCTATCGCAGAGCAAGCGGCGAAGGCTTAAACATGGCTCCCGCAAGTTTCCCTCGCCGCAACACTAGTGGTTGTATCCTCGTGGGTTACGTCGCTACCGATTTCGGCAAAGACGCGTTGCGTTTAGGAATTGCTCTCGCAAAAGAGCGCAACGTGCGCCTCGAACTCGTTATGGTAGCCCCCGCTCATAGCTCCTTCTCGGGCGTTTATCCGCACGACCGTGGCTATGACTCCATTGTGGAGGAACAAATCGCTGGATGGCTGGAGGAGGCTCTCGCAGAGGTTCCTGAAGCAATCACTGCAACCGCACGCATCGTGACGGGGGATTCCGAAGCTGCCGCGCTCTGCGAAACTGCAGAGACCCTTGGTGCCGACTTGCTCGTCGTTGGTGCCCGGAAGGGTGGCCTCTTCGGACGTTTCCAGATGGGTTCCGCGGTCAATGCGCTCTTGCACTCTGCCCCCGTTCCTGTCGCGCTCGCGCCGCGCGGATACTCCTACCAAGGCCCTATCACTCGAGTCACGACCTTTTTTGGCCCTCGCCGTGGCACCTCCGACGTCATTGCGATCGGCCTTGATCGTGCACGTCGCCGTGAGATTCCCTTGCGCCTCGTCTCGCTCGTCCTAAGCGGTGAGTCTGACATGCATGGGCTCGGAACCGACGTGCCCAGCGCGCTCAATGCTTATGCCAACCGTAAACTGGCTGACTCCGCTCAGCACATGCTTGACGCCGGGCACGCCACCACCGAGGTGGCGTCTGGCAAAGACGTCAGCACAGCCTTGGAAAAGCTGAGCTGGCAAGACGGGGAAATCGCCGTTGTCGGTTCCTCCCGCATGGCCGTTCCTGGGCGTCTCTTCTTAGGCTCGACTGCGTCTCGAATGCTCCGCTTGATCCCAGTCCCCATGATTGTTGTGCCCGCCGGCTATATGCAGGCCGGCGAAGAGAACAATCTTCTATCGAAAGGTGGTGACAGCTCATGACCACCACGACCCCTTCGACGCCAACCACCCACTCTGTTAAAGAGACAGCATCAGACAAAGGGCTAGCTACGGGCCGCGTCGGATTGCTTGGTGCAGTAGTTATTGGCATCAGTTGCATCGCCCCTACCTATACGCTGACCTCCGGTATTGGCCCAACGATTTCAGCAGTGGGTCAATACGTCCCGGCAGTACTGTTGCTGGGCTTTATCCCCATGCTGCTTGTAGCGTTTGCCTACCGCGAGCTCAACAACGCAGTCCCTGATTCCGGTACTTCCTTCACGTGGGCTACGAAAGCCTTCGGCCCGTGGGCCGGCTGGATGGGAGGATGGGGACTTATCACCGCCACGATTCTGGTGCTATCAAACCTGGCGGCAGTGGCCGTAGATTTCTTCTACCTGCTTCTTGGCCAGCTCTTCAACAACCCGGCTATTAGTGATCTGACTCGGAACCTGTGGGTCAATATCCCCACTACCTTCGTCTTTATCGCTATCGCGGGCTACATCTCTTACCGCGGACTCGACTCAACGCAAAAGCTGCAGTATGTACTCGTTGCGATTCAGATTGCTGCCATTGTGCTTTTCGACGTCGTTGCAATCCACAACGCCTATAACAACGGCGGATTCGACTTCACACCGATTTCGCTCGAGTGGTTCAACCCGGTTGGCATAGGAAGCTTTTCCCTCATCGCGGCGGGCATTTCACTGTCTATCTTCATGTTCTGGGGATGGGACGTAACCCTCACGATGAACGAGGAAACGAAGAGCCCCGAGAAGACTCCCGGTCGTGCAGCTACGATTACGGTACTCATCATCATCGCGCTGTACATCCTCACCGCGCTGGCAGTTATCTCTTGGGCCGGCACAGGTGACACGGGCCTGGGCGCTGGTAATCCAGAGAACCAGGAATCAATTTTCGCGGTGCTTTCAGAGCCTGTCTTGGGCAAGGCCTCGATTCTAATCTATATCGCGGTCCTGTCCTCTTCCTTCGCCTCCCTGCAGTCCACGATGGTGGGCCCCGCCCGCACCTTGCTGGCTATGGGCTACTACCGCGCATTGCCGCCGGTGTTCGCCAAAATTAGCCCACGCTTCCGTACACCGTCGACGGCCACCATTGCGTCCGCTGCAGCGGCAGCCGTGTTCTACGCGGTAACCCGGCTTATTTCGGAAAACGCGCTATGGGACACCATCGCTACGATGGGCCTCATGGTCTGTTTCTACTATGGAATCACGGCCGTGGCCTGCATCTGGTACTTCCGAACTGAATTGTTTAGCTCGATGCATAACATCGTGTTCAAGTTCCTCTTTCCCACTGTGGGCGGCGGATTCTTGCTCATGATGTTCTTCATCACTGCATTCGATTCCATGGATCCGTCCTACGGATCCGGGTCTGAAATCGGTGGTATCGGCATGGTCTTCATATTGAGCGTCGCTGTCTTAGGGCTCGGCGTATTCATCATGCTGTTCACTCGCTTTGCCCATCCAGGATTCTTCAAGGGCGAAACCCTCACGCGAATTTCCTCGCGCGACGACGACCAGCAACCGCTGGTCTAACTACACACGAGAAAAGGAGTAATCAATGTCCAACACCTATCGCGTACAGAACCCCGTGACCAATGAGGTAGTCGAAACCTTCGATACCGCTACAGACGCTGAAGTCGAAGCAGCACTGGCAAAGTCCGCCGCGGCTTATAAAGACTGGTCTGCACGCCCCATCTCTGAGCGCGCAGAAATCATGACCCGCGTCAGCGAGCTCTTCGAGGAGCGCAAGGAAGAACTAGCCCAGATTGCCGGCGAGGAGATGGGCAAGTTCCACTCCGAGGGCATCGAGGAAGCTGAGTTCTCGTCTGCCATTATCAAGTACTACGCCGATAACGGCGCAGACTTCACCAAGGACCAGGAGATCCCGACTGCTTCCAACGGCACGGCAGTCATTCGCCGCTTGCCTATCGGCCCGTTGCTCGGCATCATGCCGTGGAATTTCCCCTACTATCAGATCGCCCGCTTCGTGGCGCCCAACCTGATGCTGGGCAACACCATCATTCTCAAGGATGCGGAAATCTGTCCGCGCTCAGCCCTTGCCGTTCAGAAAATCATGGATGACGCTGGCGTTCCTGAGGGCGTGTACAACAACGTCTTTGCTTCCCACGACCAGATTTCCACCATCATCGCGGACTCTCGCATCCAAGGTGTATCTCTTACCGGTTCTGAGCGCGCAGGTTCCATCATCGGCGCGCAAGCCGGCGAACACCTCAAGAAGGCAGTTCTCGAGCTCGGCGGCTCTGACCCGTATGTCCTGCTCGATACTGACAACGTCAAGGCAGCTGCGGAGCTGGCATGGGGCACGCGTATGTACAACACCGGACAGGCTTGCAACTCGAACAAGCGCATGATCGTTATGGACGATATCTACGACGAGTTCGTCGCTGAGCTTGAGCGTCTTGCGAACGCAGCCGTTCAGTCCACGCCGGACAACCAACCAGAAGGAGCATACTCTGCTCTTTCGTCCCGCGAAGCAGCAGAAAAGTTGCGTGACCAGCTAGACCGCGCTGTAGCGGCTGGTGCCAACTTGCGCGCCGGAGGTGAGCTGTCTGAGGTAGGTGCCTACGTCTCTCCTGCTGTCATCACCGATATCCCGGTAGGCTCCGACATCTACTACGAGGAGTTCTTCGGCCCGGTCGCCACTGTTTACAAGGTCAGCAGTGATGAAGAGGCCCTCGACTTGGCCAACAACACCCAATACGGACTCGGCGGCACCGTGTTCTCCCAGGACACCGAAAGGGCCGCTGCCATTTCCCGACGCCTCGAGTGCGGCATGGCCAACGTGAACACCCCTGCGGGTGAGGGCGAGGAGATGCCCTTCGGTGGCGTGAAGCGTTCCGGTTTCGGACGCGAGCTCGGCCCATTGGGCATGGATGAATTCGTCAACAAGCAGCTCTATTACGTAGAGAAGTAGACGAAAATAGAACAGTAAAAAGGACGTTGGGATTATCAAAAGATAATCCCAACGTCCTTTTTATTTAATCACCCCCTCACTCGAGAAAACTTGGTTACTCCGCTCCCTTTTAAATGCGGCCCTACCCCTCCGCTTAGCGGCAACATTAAACACACCTTATTCATTTCCAAAAACTAATACTGGATACACCTTTCCCATACATCTACCCCACCAGATCCCCCTAATAAAACCAGAAAAATAGGCCACTCACCATTAGTCCATCTTTAAATAACCTGGGCATTTAATGGACGTACCCCGATCTATACCCCCATGAGGGGGTGGTAAGCCTTTGGGAAAATTAGATACCAAATACCTATTTCCCCGTAAGTTCAGACCTATAATGGCAGCTCGATCGAAACACATCCATTGATAAAAGAGAGGGGATTAAATGGCTTTAAGGAGAAGTTAACCTATCGCTGAAATAGGGTCGTAAAAGGTTTCGCAAATCACATTTGCCAAGTACTATTGCCCACAACACCATACCGAGAAGAAAGGATTTTGAATGGCCACCAAAAATCAAAAGACAAACTCTGTTGGCTACCTCTGGGACACGCTCTACGGGTGGCACGATACGGGCACAGGTGGCAATGCTCCAGCGAATCCAGCCCAGGGCCTACAGCCCGTAAATCGCCACTTCTCTTCACCAGAACCGAAGCGGCGTCTACACGAGTTGGTGCAAGCCTCACAGCTTCGCACACACCTCACTAACCTTTCAGCTAAGCCGGCAACGAAGGTGCAATTGGAGCGAATTCACTCTACCCGGCACATCGACTCGATGCTCCAACAGTCGCAACTCCCGAAGGGTGGCGATTGCGGAGACGGGGGCTCGCCTTTCGGACAAGGAGGCGCTGACATTGCAATGTTGTCTGCTGGCGGCGCAATTGAAATGACGCGAGCTGTACTTGACGGTGTCGTCGACCGAGGGTACGCACTGATTAACCCTCCGGGCCACCACGCTGAGCGGAACCGCGGCCTAGGATTCTGCCTTTTCAACAATGCTTCGGCTGCAGCTTCCTTCGCCCTTGAAGAGCGAGGTCTAGAGAGAGTCGCAATCGTGGATTGGGATGTGCATCACGGTAACGGAACCCAGGATATCTGGTGGGAAGACGACCGCGTACTCACGGTATCCATCCATCAAGATAGAAACTTCCCAGTCGATAGTGGATTCGTTGAGGAACGGGGAACAGGAAAAGGTGAAGGTTTCAATCTGAATATCCCACTTCCTCCAGGAAGCGGCGACCTAGTGTACGAAACCGCGTTGACTGAGATTGTCGTTCCCGCCCTTAAGGACTTCAAACCAGAATTAATCATCCTTAGCACTGGCTACGATGCCGCAATGATGGATCCCCTTGGCCGCATGATGGTGACAACCTCAGGGTATTTCAACATGACACAGACCCTCCGAGCTGCCGCAGACACTCTTTCTGAGGGCAAGCTCGTGGTGGTTCAAGAAGGTGGCTATTGCCAGTATTACGTTCCTTTCTGTGGCCTAGCAGTTTTAGAGAGCCTGACAGGTGAAAGCTCTGGTTTCAAGGATGAATACGCCGAGATCGTGGAAGGACAAATTCGAAACACGTTCACACATGAACAAATCGATTATCTAAAAAAGGCCTATACCACTCACTTTGGTAAAAGCAGTCCGGCGCTCGAAAGCCACGTTCCTTCAATTAATGATGGTGCCGTATGAGCGAGAAGATTCGTACTCTTAAGACCCATAACATCGTCTTTCTAGTTATTGCGGCAGCTGCTCCTTTAACAGTCGTTTCTGCCGGAGTAACCGCGGCATACGCCACGTCTGGAATGTCAGGGGTTCCTCTCGGATACCTGCTTTGCGGAGCACTCGTCGCATTCTTTTCGGTCGGCTTCTGCGCTATGGCCAAGGAGATACCCAATACAGCTGCATTCTTCTCCTACGTCTCTGCCGGCCTCGGAAAAAGTCATGGATTAGCAGCATCTTCACTGGCGATCGTCTCTTACACTGCTATGCAGATCGCGCTTTACTGTCTCCTGGGATACACAGCATCTAGCCTGTTTGAATCAATAACAGGAACCCATGTCCATTGGGCTGTGTGCGCACTAATTGCATTAGCACTAGTGGCATTTCTGGGCATTAAATCTGCTGATGCCACCTCGAGAGTTCTAGGAGTACTCCTCCTTTTGGAGTCTTGCGCCATTGTTTTCTTCTGCATTCTCGCAATTGCCAACCCGGCAGATGGGATTTCAGTTGACACCCTGTCTCCTTCGGCACTGATTGGAGCTGGGACAGGAACTCTTCTCGCCTTCACTATCGCTGGGTTCATGGGCATTGAGAGCAGCGCTATGTACGCCGAAGAAGCAATCAATCCAGAGAAAACGATCCCAAACGCGACTCTTATATCAATTCTGATTATCTCCGGCTTTTATGGGTTCTCGTCATGGTCGATTGCCCAAAGCTCTGGAGAATCTCAGGTAGTCGAGGCGGCAAAAGAGTCAGGTTCGGATCTTTTCTTTAATTTCATCGCGAGCCAGGGATACCAATCTATCGTTCCGCTAATTCAGCTTCTCCTGGTCACGTCTCTCTTCGCCGCCGTTACAGCCTTCCACAATTCGATTTCGCGTTACCTCATGGCTATGGGGCGCGAGCAGGTTATCTGGAAGAACCTCGGCACCACTAGCGAGAGCGGCGCTCCTGTTACTGCGTCACTTTTCCAATCGTGCTTCGGTTTTATCGCTCTGTCCGCAGCCCTAGTCGCACAGATACTTTCGGGCTATGACGACAGTTTCCCATCAGCAATCGTATTCAGTTGGATGAGCAACGCTGGTGGTTTCGGACTCGTCTTCTTGCTTTTGACTACTTCGGTGTCGGTTTACTTCTATTTTAGGAAACACGAGGGGTTATACCCAGTTTTCGTCACGAAGGTCGCGCCATCTGTCGCCATAATTGGGTTCGGCACAATGTTCGTCCTAATCTTGGCCAACTTCGAGAACCTCATTGGCGATGCCGAGCTGTGGTATTTGGTTTTCGTGATTCCAACCATGATTCTCTTGTGTGGAGTAGCTGGTTTTCTTCGCGGTGAGCTGCTCAAACGTTCTCGCCCGCACATCTATAACAACATCGGCTCTGGACATCCCCCAAGCAAAAGCCACGTCCAGAGCGAAGAAAACACTGAGCCAGCCCGCCTAGCCACATCGGCACAAGATTGATCCAAAACCCGAAAGTGTGATTGCGGTATTAGTCGTACGCGGGACCCCTTGGGTCATTGGCCCCGCTTGCCTAGGGCTAGCAAATGAATCTAGCTGGGAGCGGCTTGGGCGGTGATGAAGCTACTTCACAGTAACGCCATCACCGCCCAAGATCATCGCTAGCTTGAGTCTAAGTTCTCTAACTTCTCTCAGAGCTATTCGCCAGTTTTAAGCCCAGCCTGCCGGCACCAACCCAAAGATGGAAATGATCGAGTAGATGAAGGCCAAGACGTAGACCACGATGATGGTGCCCTGGATTACCGGGTGTGCGAGTCCGCCCACGTTCCAGCCTGGGTCGCGGTCGCCCTTCTTTCGGGAAGCGTGCAACAGCATCACCGGGATGACGGACATGATGGCGCCCGCGAAACCACCAGCATAGGACAACGCCGCAACGAAGCCGCCGAGACCAGCAATGGAAATCACCAATGGCGGAACAACCGTCAGTGCTACTGCCACGATGCGCTGTCCCTTCACGCCTTCCCAGTGGAAGATGTCCAAGACGTTGCGCATGGTGGTAAAACCAATCGCCAGGAAGGAGGTCAACATAGCCGCCAGGGCAAAGATATTGGCCATGTAGTAGGCCACCGGGCCAAGGGCCTCGCCCCACGCGATGGTTACTACTTCGGTGACCTCCATGCCGAGCAGACCAAGGGCAGCAAAAGGAACCAACGCCAGGGTAAAGCCCGTGATGACCATGCCCATAACGATTGCCCGCGCGGTCTGCTGCGGCTTAGCCGGGTCCATGCCTTGCACCAGCTCCGGAACCACGTACTGCGCCAAGAAAGAAAACACCGCCAGGTTCAGAATCGGGACGATGAAGAACGGGTGAAGAACCAAAAGGTTCTCAATCTTGATTCCCGGGCCTAGGATCGTCCATCCGCACAGGACAGCGATGATGATGGCCATGCCTGCGGTGATGGCTCCTTCAGTCTTACCCGTGGTGTGCAGCCCGCGGTACATCACCCAGGAACCGAACCCAAAGAAGACCAATGTGCCGAGGAGCGGCGACAACCCGAAAATATTGTTGATCAGGTCGCCCGAACCAGCGGCATAAGCAATGAGCGCGCCGATGCCGTTGACGATGATGGCCACGAAAACCAACCACCGGCCCCATTGCCCCAGGTAATGTTCCGCCAATCCGGAAACCTGTAGCGGCGCCTTGGTGCGCATGGCAGACTCCGCCACGTACAGCATAGAAATGGTCGTCAGCGTACCGGCCACGAGCAAGGCGATAACGAGTGCGAGGAATCCTCCGTTGCGAGCGGCATAAGGAATGGAAAGGACTCCAGCACCGATGTTGGTGCCGAAAATAAGGGCGATGCCCTGCACGAAGGACAGCGCGGGTTTGAATTCCGCCGTGGACTCATCCCTCTGCGGCACGGAAATGTTGTTGGACAAAGACTTCTCCGATAACTAAGGACTAATAAAACAGGAGCTCACCCGGAAAGATCCGGGTGAGCGACAAAATGAACTACTTGTATTCGTTGAACTGCTTCACGACGACCTGCAGCGCTTCACGCCACAGATCTTCCGGAATAGCCAGGGAAGGCAGGAAACGGATGACGTTGTGGTCGAGGCCGCAGGTCAGCAGCAGGACGCCTTCGGCCTTGGCGGCGTCGGCAATCTTGTGCACCAGCTCGGAGTCCGGCTCACCCTCAGCGGTGACGAATTCGAGGGCGAGCATCGCGCCGCGGCCGCGGAATTCGGCCACGCGCTCATCGCCCAGGATGGGCTCCAGCTCCTCACGGGCAACCTTCTCTAGGTTCTGAGCACGCGCGCCGAAGTCCTTCTCTTCGAATTCCTTGAAGGTTGCCAGCGCAGCAGCACAGGCCACCGGGTTGCCGGTGTAGGTGCCGCCCAGGCCACCTGGCTGCGGGGCATCCATAATTTCTGCACGGCCAGTTACCGCAGACAGCGGCATGCCGGAGGCAATACCCTTCGCAATGGTCACCATGTCCGGAACAATGCCCTCATGGTCGGAGGCGAACCAGGTACCGGTGCGCATCATGCCTGCCTGGATCTCGTCGACGATGAAGACCACATCGTTCTCGTTGCACCATTTCTGGATTGCTGCGAGGTAGCCCTCGGCTGGGACGACGAAGCCGCCCTCGCCCTGAATCGGCTCAGCAACAACACAGGCTAGGTTGGCTGCACCAACTTCCTGCTCAATCATGGTGATGGTCTTCTGGGCTGCCTCGGCGCCGCTCAGGCCGTCACGCAGTGGGTAGGACATCGGCGCGCGGTAGATCTCCGGGGCGAAGGGGCCGAAGCCGTTCTTGTAGGGCGACTGCTTGGCCGTCATCGCCATGGTCAGGTTGGTGCGTCCATGGAAGGCACGGTCCATGACCACGACACCGCGCTTGCCGGTGTAGTTACGGGCAATCTTCACGGCATTCTCGACGGCCTCCGCACCGGAGTTGAACAGCGCGGTCTTCTTCGGGTGATCGCCCGGGGTGACCTCGTTGAGCTTTTCTGCCACGGCCACGTAGGACTCGTACGGGGAAATGGTGAAGGAGGTGTGGGTGAAGTGTGCGACAGCTTCCTGCACCGCGGCCACGACGGCTGGGTTAGAAGCGCCGGCAGAAGTCACGGCGATGCCGGAAGCGAGATCGATGAAGCGGTTGCCGTCGGCGTCGGCAAGAATGCCGCCATCCGCATCCACCACGTAGCCCGGAAGCGAGGGCGCCATGCCCGCGGGGAGGGCATTCTTACGACGCTCATCCAAGGCGGCACTCTTCGGGCCCGGGACCTGCTGGCCCAGGTGGCGGGACTGCTCAATGTGGTACTGAAGTTCCTGCATGGTCTTCCTTTTGTGTTCGGATGAATAGGATGCCACTTAGTGTGGCCCCTACCACCCTGACGCCACTATGGACAGGGTGTATAAATTTTTTGTGCATAGCTGTGTACTCTGTCCACCATGCGTGAGATAACCTTTCGCTGGCTTCTCAACCAGCGCTCTTTGAACCTGCGAAACATCGTCACCGGTAGCGCTACGTTCAACACTATCCACGCCTCCGAGCTCGCGGACCCCAGCGAGTTCACCTCCCCCGGCGCGCTCATGCTCACCCTGGGGCTTGCTTTTCAGGAAGAACCGGAGGGGTTTGAGCGCTATGGCGCGGCTCTGGCCACGGCCGGCGTGCAGGGCATCGGCTTCGGTACCGGGCTAGCCTTCGGTGAGGTCCCCACAGAACTTATCCGCGCCTGCTCCCAGCACAATCTCACCCTCTTTGAGGTCCCGCGCGCCACCCGCTTCGTTTCCATCACCACGGCCGTGGCTCAGGAACAGGCCCGCTTGGACAACAACGCGCACTTTGCACTCCACCGCCAGCAGGAGCGCCTCAACCAGGCGGCGGCCACGAGCATCGGCGCACTCATCGCACAGGCAGGCAAGGAACTCGGCGCCGCAGTAGCGGTAGCCAGTTTCTCCGGAGCGGTGGTCAGCCGCAGCGATCGCGGCCGGATCAGTGCGGCCGGCGCCGCGGTGGAGGCCGCGGAGCAGACGGGGCGGGGAACGGGGACGTCAACAAGCGCAGGCGCCACCATCACCAGCATCTTCGGATCGGCGGGACGACGCTGGGCCATCGCGGTAACGCGTGCAGGGAAGTTCGATTCCTACTCCCGCGCGCTCATCCGACACCTCGCGGGCCTGGCCAGCCTGCTCTTAGATCATCCCGACACCACTGCGCACACGATCCTCGGAGCCTTGGCGCTTGATGCCCAGCTGGCCGGCGTTGACTCCCCCGCCCTGCAGGCGGCTTTTCATATGGTCGATAGCCATGATCTCATCGATGTCCTGTTTCTCACGGCAGCTTCCCCCTCCCGCCTCGCGCGGGCTTTGAGCGAGATCGGAAAAGCCGAGCCTCTCAACCTCATCCGCCCGGAACACGATTCGGCGCTTATCGCGCTTCCCCCGGGCACCGCACACCCAGGTTTAAGCGGGAAACACACTCGCTACCTCCGCACATCCATCCTGCAGCGCACCCAATGGCAGGCGTTGACGCCGGCGCTCTTGTCCTCTCTCCAGAGCCACGCGCGCAGTCTGCCGCTCGGCGCTGTGGCGACCTTCGATTCGGCTGCCCCTACCTGGCTGTCAGAGCCCGGAGTACCCGAGGCCCTCACTGCCCGGCGCGCGGCGACGGTCAGCCGCCTGGCCGAACACGATGTTCAGCACAATACGGAGTTGCTCGCTACTTTGCGCGCCTTCCTCGTGGGCAACGCCAACCTAGCCACTGCCGCCGCGGAGCTTGGGGTTCACCGGCATACCGTGCGCGCTCGGTTGGATAAAGTGGAGCAACTTTGTGGCGTGGACTTGGCTAACCCCGTCACCCGCGCAGAACTCCTCTTACTCAGTATTGATTCTTAACTGACCGTTGAGGACTCAGTTCGGAACGCTGACCCCGAGGATGAGCAGCTCCGCCGCCACGAGAGGATCCTTGAGGTCGACTTCGAGGAGAGCCTCCAAGTCCGCGATGCGCTTGCGAACGGTATGCCGATGCGATTGCAGTTCCTCAGCGGTGCGGCTCACGTGGCCACCCGCGCGCAAATAGACCTCCAAGGTTTCCGCCAATTCGGTGCCGTGCTCCGCGTCGTACACGCGCACCTTGCCCCAGGTTTCTTCGGCGCGATTGTGCACCGCGCCCTTAACCCTGGGATCCCTGGTCCAGCTCAGCGTCCGCGATTCTGGTCCCGCCAACATTCCTGGCTGCAGCCCAAAGGCGAAGGATTCCAATTCACGGACAACTCCCACTCCCAGCTCGCCCCATGGCATGGGTTGCCCCACGACGATGCGCTTGCTTCCCCGAATATCACGCAACAAGTCCTGCAAGTTCTTCATCGAACGGCTCCCCCTAAAGAGCAGGAGGCTGGAGGAGTTATCCAGCGCGTACTCGAAAAGCAAGCGCCCGTGTTCCTGCAGTCGGGCGTCCAACGCCTGAATGAAGCGCTGGTGGGCGCGCTCCCCCTCAGATTTCACCAGCACAGGACGCACCCGACCCTGCGCATCACCCACCATGTGGAAGATGCGGCGCATGGGATCTTCCGGCTGGTCCATGCCCAACTGAATGGCCATGGCCATGGAGTTGAGTTCGTTTTGGGTGCGCCGCAGCTCCTGCGGGCGCTTCACGGTGAGTTCCGCGAGACCTGCAGCCTGTTTGAGCAGCGCGCGCTCGTTCACACCGAAACTCTCACGCGCCACCGCCAGCAGCCCGAAGGAGCGCGCACCGTGATCGGCCAAGCGCTGGGCCAAGACGTTCCACCCGCCGACGCGGCGTGCGGCGTAGAAGTTCTGCGCGCGGGTATCGGTAATTACCGGGCCCCACTCCACTGGGGGCAGGCCGGGGTGACTCGACTGCGCGAAGACCCGTCCGTCCTTATCCACGAGGCAGCAGTGCGCTCCCAACAGGCGTCCGGTCTTATCCACGAGGGCATCGAGACCGGCGATGGCGGCGTCGTTCAGCGCACCCTGCTGTGCAATGAAGAGTTCCAGGCCTTCCTCACGCTGACGCTGAAGCTCGTCGTGGAGACGCGCGAGCACGGAAACGAAGGGAACACGCCGTGCCACCGTGAAGAGCGAAATATCGCATTCCCGGGCGGCCTCCACCATGGAGGGCAGAACCTCGGCAAAGGCAATCCCAACGCCGAAGCCCACCCCCGTTACCCCACCTTCGGCCACCCTGTGGATGTACTCCGCCAGCTCTTCCGACTTCCCTTCAAAGGCCATGCCGGTAAGCAGGATAACCACCCCAGACCCCACAAACTCACGGGGATCGCGCAGTTCACACGGGTGCATTACGGAAAAAGGGCGCCCACAATCGTGCAGAATTTCTATCCCCAAATCAGGCTGATTAGCCAACCATCTCAGGGAAACGCTCCCCTCTTCCAGCCCGACCGCTACCCCCGTATCCATTGTGGACAAATTCTCACCATTCTTTCACCAGATTGTCTATGGCCCTTCTGAAGTTTAGCCATAAGAATGACCCACGTCATAAAAAATTCCGAGTATTAAGGAGCAGACAGCATGCAGGATCTCAAGCACCGCCTCCCCCAGGAGCGGAATGTCTCCACCGCAATCCCTGGCCCCCGCAGCCAGGAGCTGAATGCCGCCCGTGAAGCAGACGTCGCTGCTGGCGTCATCCCGGGCTACCCCTCCTACATCACCGACGGTGACGGTGGCGTGCTTGTCGACGTCGACGGCAACACCATCGTCGACTTCGCATCCGGCATCGCCGTGACCTCCGTCGGCGCCTCCAACCAGCGCGTTGCCAAGGCCGTGGCCGAGGCCGCCAGCCACCTCACCCACACCTGCTTCCTCAATGCTCCGTACCAGGGCTTCGTTGATGTCTGCAAGAAGCTCAATGAGCTGACCCCGGGCACCCACGAGAAGAAGACCTGCCTCTTCTCCACCGGTGCTGAGGCAGTGGAGAACGCCATCAAGATCGCTCGCCGCTACACCGGCAAGAACCGCGTTGTGGTCTTCGACGGCGCCTTCCACGGCCGCACCAACCTCACCATGACCATGACCGCCAAGAACAAGCCCTACAAGCAAGGCTTTGGCACCCTGGCCGCTGATATCTACCGCGCGCCGATGTCCTACCCGCTGCGCGACGGCCTCGACGGCAAGCAGGCTGCAGCGCGCACCCTGCGCTACATCGAGCAGTACGTCGGCACCGAAGAACTGGCTGCCGTCATCATCGAGCCGGTGCAGGGCGAGGGTGGCTTCGTCGAGCCTGCCAAGGGCTTCCTCCCGGCACTGCAGGAATGGTGCACCGACAACGGCGTTGTCTTCATCGCCGATGAAATTCAGGCCGGTATCTGCCGCACTGGATCCTGGTTCGCCTGCGACGATGAGGGCATCATCCCGGACCTCATCACCACCGCCAAGGGCGTGGGCGGCGGCATGCCGCTGTCCGCTGTGACCGGCCGCGCCGAGATCATGGATGCCCCGGACCCGGGCTCCCTGGGTGGCACCTACGCCGGTAACCCGGTGGCCTGTGCTGCTTCCCTGGCAGCTTTCGAGGAGATGGAGGAGCTGGATCTGGCTTCCCGCGCCCGCGAGATCGAGGCCATCACCCGCGAGGAGCTGGAGCCGCTGCTCGAGCTCACCACCGTCGCCGAGGTCCGCGGCCGCGGCGCCATGATCGCCATCGAGCTGGTCGACGACAACAACCAGCCGAACGCTGACCTCACCGCCAAGGTAGCCAAGACCTGCCGCGAGCAGGGCGTGCTCATCCTCACCTGCGGCCTCGATGGCAACGTCATCCGCCTCCTGCCCCCGCTGGTCATCAATGAGTCCACCCTGCGCGACGGCCTCCAGGTCCTGGCCGAAGCCATCCGCGCAAACTAATCCACACCACCACCGTCTAAAAGGAGACACACCACTATGAAGATCTACGATTGCATCATCCTCGGCACCGGCTACGGCGGACTGGGCATGGGCGCCCAGCTGGTCCGCGACGAGCAGAAAGACTTCCTCATCCTCGAGGCTGCCGATGAGGTCGGCGGCGTGTGGCGCGACAACACCTACCCAGGTGCTGCCTGCGATACCCAGGCTCTGATCTACTGCTACTCCTATTTCCTCAACCTTGGCGTCTCCCGCATGTTCGCCGGTCAGGACGAAATGCAGGGCTACCTCAAGGCTCTTGCTGAGGAATTCAACCTCTACGACCACATCAAGTTCAACCACCGCATCACCAACGCCGAGTGGAAGGAAGACCTCAAGGCCTGGGAGATCGAGGCCAACGGTGAGACCTACTACGGCCGCGTCTTCGTCGGTGCGTGGGGCCAGCTCTCCAAGCCGAAGGTTCCGAACTTCCCGAACCGCGAGGCATTCCAGGGCGTGCAGTTCCACTCCGCCGAGTGGAACCACGACGTTGACCTGGCCGGCAAGAAGGTCGCCGTCATCGGCAACGCTGCTTCTGCAGTTCAGCTGGTTCCGGAGGTAGCAAAGGTGGCGGAGAAGCTCTCCGTGTTCCAGCGCTCCGCTAACTACATCCTGCCGCGCAACCAGGTCATCTTCACCGATGAGGAACTTAAGGAGTTCCAGGAGAACCCGGATTCCTACCGCGCTATCCGCCAGGAGATCCACGAGGTCCGCGAGGAGGGCTTCGACCGCACCCGCAAGGGCACCGATTCCGCTGCTGAGGGTGTCGAGCAGGCCATGGAGCACCTGCGCTCCCAGGTCAACGACCCGGAGCTGGTGGAGAAGCTCACCCCGACCTTCGCCTTCGGCTGCAAGCGTATTCTGCGCTCCGATGACTTCTACCCCACCTTCAACCGTGACAACGTAGAGCTCATCACCGCTGGCATCGAGAAGTTCACCGAGACCGGCATCCGCACCGATGACGGAGCAGAGCACGACTTTGACGTGGTCATCTACGCCACCGGCTTCCACTCCCAGGAGTTCCAGGGTGATTTGCCGATTGCTGGCCGCGATGGCGTCGACCTGCGCGAGCGCTGGGGTAACTCCCCGGAGGCTTACCTGGGCATGACCGTGGACGGCTTCCCGAACTTCTTCATGCTCTATGGCCCGAACACCAACCTCAACCACCACTCCGTGGTGGCCATGCTCGAGGCACAGGACCGCTACATCTCCCAGGCCGTTGCTTACCTGCGCGAGAACCCGGAGGCAGCCCTCGACGTGAAGAAGAACGTCATCGACGAGTTCAACACCAAGATCCAGAAGGAGCTCGAGGCATCTGCGTTCTCCGCTGACTGCTCCTCCTGGTACAAGAACGAAGAAGGCCGCGTCATCAACAACTGGTCCGGCAACGTCGCTGAGTACTACGAGCTGACCGACAAGCTCGAGCTCAACGACTACGAGCTGGTCTAGGAGGTAGTTCACAATGCACACTCTGCACGACGATTTTTCCGGGCGTCCCGTCGCTGAGGATGCGTGGAAGGCGCTGAAACCTTTCCGCGATGGTGGGGCGAAGTCCTTCCATAACTTCCCCATCCCGCAGGTGCGTGAGAACTACGTAGCCTCGGCCCACGCCAACCCGCTCCACGAGGAGAAGGAACCCGCGACCACGGATTTCCAGGTTGACCAGTTCCAAGTTCGCCTCTACGACCCCCGCCCGGAGGCGGAGCGCGGCCAGGAGACCCCAGCGGTGCTCTACATGCACGGCGGCGGCTGGCTCATGGGCAACCTGGAGACCCACCACTCCTCGGTACGCCGTATCGCGGTGCTGACCGGTCTCCCGGTCGTTGCGGTGGACTATCGCCTTGCCCCGGAGCACACCTACCCGGCGGCTATCGACGATTGCCGCGCTGCCTACCGCTGGTTGTCCAACCCTGAGGCCGAGCACGGCCTGACCGTGACCTCCATCGCGGTAGCGGGTGACTCGGCCGGCGGCCAGCTCGCCGCTACCCTGGCGAACGAGTTCGTGGGCGAAGAAGACGTCGCCAAGCTCAGCTCCCAGATCCTGCTCTACCCCATCACGGATTGCTCCCGCGAGCGAACCGAGAACGGTGCCTCCTACAAGCGCTTGGAGGAAGGCTTCCCGCTGGCATCTGACACCATGCGCTGGTTCATCGATACCTTCGTCACGGAGGAGGCACAGCGCACGGCAACGGATCTCTCCCCGCTGTTGCTAGAAGAGCTACCGGAGGGCCTGCCCCCGTCACTCGTGATCACGGTGGATAACGATCCGCTCGCGGACGAGGGCATCGAGTACGCCGGCAAGCTGGCGAAGGCGGGCGTCGACGTCACGCACAAGCACCTTCTGGGCTACCACCACGGGCTGTTCACCTCCGCCGGTGTCATTGACCGCGGCGAGGAAGAGCTCGCAGTCGTCGCCGAGTTCATCAAGGCGGCAGCGAACTAGAAGCTTCCGCTCCATCACGCACGGGGCAGGCACCTTCAAAGGCAGCCTGCCCCGTTTGCATAAGTAGCTATTTCTGTCCACCTAAAGTTAGGTTCACCATGCTTAAACGCTCATTCGGCATCGCGATGGCCTTCATCGGCGTACTCGCGGGTGCCTCCTTCGCTTCCGGCCGCGAGGCCCTTCAATACTTCGTTGCCTTCGGCAACATGGGCATCGTCGGTGCCATCGTTGCTGCACTGGCCATGACCATCTCCGGTATCACTATTCTCCAACTAGGTTCTTATCACCGTGCCAAGGAGCACACCTCCGTCTTCAACGCGGTGTCCACCCCCATCGTGTCGAAGGTCCTCGACTTCGCCACGCTGACCTGTCTCTTTTGCATCGGCTTCGCCATGTTCGCCGGTGCCGGCGCCAACCTTAACCAGCAGTGGGGCTGGCCAGTATGGATCGGCGCGGTCCTCATGCTCGTGCTCACGCTGCTGACTGGCCTGCTCGACGTGGACAAGGTAACCATCGCCATCGGCGCTATCACCCCGTTCATCATCGTCCTGCTCACCATCGGCACGGTCTATACCGTGCTCACGTCCAACCCCGATTGGTCGCACCTCAACGAGCAGGCACAGCAGCTGCCGACGACGCTGCCGAACTGGTGGGTCTCCTCTATCAATAACCTGGGTCTTAACGTCATCGTCGTGGTCTCCATGATGATCGTTATTGGCGGTAACTTCCTCGATGCTAAGGAAGTGGGCTACGGCGGCATCCTCGGCGGCCTGTGCTTCCTATTCCTGCTAGCGGTCCTCGTCGGTGGCCTCTACGTCTCCGTGGGCCCGATCACCGAGGCTGAGATGCCAACGCTGGCCATGATTGAGCAGATTCACCCGTGGCTTGGTGTCGCCATGTCCGTTGCTATTTACGGCATGATTTATAACACCTCCATCGGCATGTTCTATGCCTTTGCCAAGCGCCTCACCCGCGGCAAGCCGCAGCACTTCTACAAAGTCTATGTCATCTCCGTGCTCATCGGCTTTGTCCTCTCCTTCATTGGCTTCTCCAACCTCATCGGCTGGGTTTACCCGATTCTGGGCTACATGGGCATCGCCATCATGTTCATCATCGGCTTCGCCTGGCTGAAGAACCGCGGGGAACTGCAGTCCGAGGCAGACCTGCGCCGCCGCGCACGCGAGCTCCTCAAGAAGCGCTTTGAGAATGACAACCACCTCTCCGATGAGGAGATGCGTGAACTCGTGGCCATTGCTCGCAACTCCTCCATCCCGGAGTCTGACTTCATCAAGGAAATCATGACGGAAGTTGATTCCGCGGATCTCCCGGAGGACATGCAGATTGGCGATGGCAAGCTCCACGCGCTCATCACCGGCAAGCCCATCCCACGCAGCAAGAAGAAGGTGTAGTTCTCTCCCCTCCCCCTCTCACTCTCTGCCCTCACACCTTCTCCGTGCCCCCGCATCCAGCCGCCTAGCGCTGCATACGGGGGCGCAGCGCTTTCCACAGCGCCCACAGGACCAGGTCTGCATCGGAGAAGCGGATACGTTCCGCCAGTGCCTCCAACCGGTGCCGGACCGTATTGGCATGTACACCCACGGCCTTGGCCGCACGGGCGACAGAAAACCCTTCGGCCTCATAAGCGTGGAAGATTTCTTCCCCATCTTTAATGGAGCCGATGGCGCGGTCGAGCTGCCGCACTGCATCTTCGAGGCCGCGCTGCCCCAGGTAGGCCGCTGCCTTCTCAATGGCACTGCACTGAGAAAACTCCATGCTCTGTAGATGCAGGGAATGTTTCCGTTCCACCACCACCGCGGCAAGCAATGCCTGCAGCCACGCCTGCGGGCCTTCCTCGACGGTATCGAAGCCGTCGGAAAGCCCCACTGAGCCGAAGAGCACATCCGCAATCTTGGTCTCAGTACCCGATTGCGTCGTCAGCACGCAGGTACGGCCAGCCACATATCCCAGCACCAGTGGCACGCCCGCATCTTGGGCCACGGCGAAAGCTTTGTCGCGCACATCACTGCGATAGGAATCCTTGATGGAATCGGAAACGATGAGGCGCATTTTCGCGTGTTCCGAAAAGCCCCGCCTGCGCAACGTGGTGGCCACTTCTTCCCTATTCGAATTCTCATCGCACAACGCCACCATCAACGCGCTCGATTCGGCAACGTGGTTGCGCAGGATGTTTCTCTGCGCCATGAGGGAAGCGGTGAGCAGTTCCTCCAGCGCTGCGAAAGCGGGGTCATCGAAGTCTGCATCCTGACTGGTCTGCCGCCCCCGGATCAGCCAGTAGCCATGGTCGAAGGAGGGGCTCTCACCAGCAATGTCAAGCCACCGAGCAAAGACCTTCCAACGCCCCACGTGCATGCTCGTGGTGCTGTGGTTGACCACCACCGACAGGGAACGTGCAATACTCCGCGCAGGCAGTTCGCCGGCGGCGGCAATAACCCGACCATCAACGGTCAACAACAACAAGGAATCTCCACTAAACCTGGCAAATCGCGCGAGGATCTCGGACTCCGGCGCCGGGTTAACCAACCCGGGGCTTAATTGCCCGATGGTGCTGAGCTTGCGCCAGGATGCCAGGTTGGGTTGGCGCCGCAAAAGCTCATCCACCGCGCGCCGGATATCTTGGCGCGTGATCCCATCGGTGCCGTACAGGAGGGCGCCGGTTCCCTCTACCGAGTCCAGGACTTCCTGCTCATCGAACTCGGAGTCGAGGAAGATGACCCCGGCGGCGTCGACCAGCCGGCGCTGGATGGTGCGTGGGCTTCCCTCCGGCTGGGGAAGGACTAGCCAGCCCGCCACGTCCCCATCGCCCTCGGCGCACAGCCCCACAAAATCCTCATCCTCGAGCGGCTTGCTCAGGCGCCGCAGCCGCGGTTCCATCACGACGAGATCGGCGATCCGCAGCACCGGATCATCTTGTGACGCCACTTAATCCTCCGAAAAATAGTGTCCTATCTTACTTTTAATCAGGTAATTCTAGCGCCCTTCAACCTGGCTTTTTGGAGTTTCCTCCACCGGTTTCCATCTTGATTCACTGTTTCTCCATTGCTCCCCTCCTCGTGCCATATCAAGATTCCTCTCAACCGAATTCACCATCTTTTGAAAGAGAGGTCCACACCATGACGGAGACCAAGCCTTTTCGCGTATCCGTTGACGTCGGCGGAACGTTCACCGACGTCGCGATTGTTAACACCGAGACCCACGAGTTGTCGGTAGCCAAGGTTCCCTCCACCCCGGATGACCCGATGAAGGCGGTGATGAACGGCCTCAAGTCGGCCGACGTCCAGCTCAACCAGGTCGAGGTGTTCTCCCACGGCACCACAGTGGCCACGAATGCGTTGATCCAGCGCCGCTTCCCGCCGGCAGCGCTCATCACCACGAAGGGCTTCCGCGATGTGTTGGAGATCCGTGACGGCACCAAGGATGAGCTCTGGGATGCCTACCACGACGTTCCGGATCCCTATATCCGCCGCCGCGACCGCTACGAGGTCGAAGAGCGCATCGACTTCGACGGCGCAGAGGTCACCCCGCTCGATGAGGCAGAGGCACGCCGCATCGCCGGCATCCTGCGCCGCAAGAAGATTGAGACTGTGGCGATTTGCTTCATCAACTCCCATGCCAACGCCTCCCACGAGGAACGCATGGCCGAGATCCTGCGCGAGGAGCTTCCCGACGCCGCTATCTCCACCTCCTCCGAAATCCTCCCGGAGATCTTCGAGCACGACCGCTTCTCCACGACCGTCGCCAATGCGGTCCTGGCCCCGCTCGTCTCCGGCTACGTCAACCGCCTATCCCGCCAGCTGGAGGAAGGCGGCTACGACGGTGACCTGCTGCTCCTCCACTCCGGCGGCGGTTCCATGACCCCGGAGATGGTCTCCCGCTACCCGGTCCGCCTGGCCGCCTCTGGAATTGCCGCCGGCGCCATCGCGGTGCAGGACATCGCTACGCGCTGCGGCTACTCCAACGCCATCGGCCTGGAGATGGGTGGTACCTCCACCGACATCGCCTTGGTCTACGAAGGTGATATTCGCATTACCAAGCAGTGGCAGGTCGAGTACGGCTTCCCCATCTGCTTCCCGTCCATTGAGGTGGGCACCATCGGTGCCGGTGGCGGTTCGGAGGCCTGGATCGATGAGGCAGGATCCCTGCGCAATGGTCCGCAGTCGGCCGGTGCGGATCCGGGGCCGGTCTGTTACGAGCGCGGCGGCACCGAAGCCACGAATACCGATGCCAATGTCACCCTCGGCCGCCTCGGCACTGAGCTCATCGGCGGCGCGCTGAAGCTCAACCCGGATGCCGCGCGTGAGGCCGTCAACAAGACCGTCGCCGATCCTCTGGGCCTCGATACCGAGACCGCCGCGGAAAACATCGTCCAGGTGGCCAACGCCAACATGGCTGACGCCGTTCGTCTACTGTCCATCCGCCGTGGTTATGACCCGCGTGACTTCGTCCTCGTCGTCGGCGGCGGCGCCGGCGCGCTGCACGGTGCCGAGGTGGCCCGCGACCTCTCCATCCCCACCGTCGTGGTCCCGCCGCACCCGGGCGTTACCTCCGCACAGGGCTGCCTGCTCGTGGATATCCGCCACGACATCACCAAGATGTACCAAGCACCCGTGGACGAGGTAGACACCGCGGACCTGCGCAAGGAATTCCAAGCGCTCATCTCCGAGGCCCGCGAGCGCCTCCACAAGGAGCACGTGCCTGAGGAGCGCATGAAGTTCAAGCTGACTGCGTCCATGCGCTACCGCGGCCAGTGGCGCTCCCTCACCGTGGAAATCCCCGAGTCCGATAACCCGCTCGATGATGCCGTCGCCATGTTCCACGACGAGCACGAGCGCGAGTACTCCTTCGCCGACCGCGAAGGCGCTGTGGAGTTCTACCAGATTGGCCTCATCGCTATCGGTGAGCTGGAGAACCCGCCTTTCAAGCACTATGACGTCGAAGAGCACGAGGCAGAGCTCCCGGAGACCACCCGCCCTGTGTACTTCTCCGCCCACGGCGGCTGGGCCGATGTCCCGATTTACCACCGCCCGGATCTGAAGGCCGGTGCAAAGCTCAACGGCCCCGCCATCATCGATCAATTCGACGCCACCACCGTCATTCCGCCTGGTGACCGCGCAGAAATTGATGAGTGGTCCAACATCCGCATCCACATCGGCAAGGCCACCAACGCCTAAGACGCTCGCCTAAGACTCTCCTTTGAAAGGAATCGACATGACTACTACTCAGACACAGCCACAGAAGCCGTCGCCGTCTTCTTCCAGCCGCCGTACGCTCGACCCGGTTACCTTCGAGGTGCTCAAGAACGCCTTTGCCACCTCGGTCAACCTCATGTCCGAGCAGATTCTTCGCACCTGCTATTCCTTCGTTATTTATTCGCGCGACTTCTCCTCCGCGCTCTGCGACGCCGAAGGCAACACCGTCATGCAGGGTGACCAGGACATCGCCGTCCACGTCGGTACGCTGCACTTCCAGTGCCAGGCCGTGCTCGAGGAATTCGGCGATGACATCCACGAAGGCGATGTTTTCGCCATCAATGACCCTTATCAAGGCGGCACGCACATGAATGACGTGTCCTTCCTGCGCCCCATCTTCTACGAGGGCACCCTGCTAGCCTTCGCGCAGAACAAGGGCCACTGGGCTGATGCCGGTGGCTCCGTCCCGGGCTCCTTCGATGTGTCCGCCACTAACTACTACACCGAGGGCCTGCGCATCACTCCGGTGCGCGTGTGGTCCAAGGGCGTGTTCCTCAAGGACGTGGCCAAGCTCCTAGCGGGCAACACCCGTAGCCCAGAGATCGTCATGGGTGACCTCAAGGCCCAGGCCGAAGCCACCGCGGTCTGTGAGCGTGAGATCCACCGTCTCGTGGACAAGTACTCGGTCGACATCGTGCGGACCGCGCTGCGTGAGGTCCAGGACTACGTGGAAGACATCGTCAGCGCCCGCGTCGCCGACTTGGAGGACGGCGAGTGGTCCACCACCGACTACATCGACCTCGACCCGGCCAAGGAAGAAGGCCTGGTTCCCATCAAGGTGACGATGCGCATCAAGGGCGGGCGCCTCTCTTACTCACTGGATGGTTCCGCACCGGCGGTCGCCAGCTTCCTCAACGCCGGCTATGGCTCCGCGTTCTCTGGAATCGTCGCCGGTACGAAGACTTTCTTCCCCGACGTTCCACTGAACTCCGGTCTTTACCGCGCCATGGACATCGACCTCGGCCCAGAGGGAACCGTGGTCAACGCCGGAATGCCGCACGCGGTGACCGGCTTCTGTTCCGGCCCCTTCGAGAAGATCATGAACGCCGTCTTCGAGCTGTGGTCCCAGCTCATGCAGGAGCGCGCCATGGCTTGCGCCTTCAACCTGGAATACCTGCTCATCGGCGGTTGGGATACGCGTGATGCGAAGAAACCGCAGGATAAGGGCGAGTTCTTCATGTGGTACGACTGGATGGCCGGCGGCTGGGGCGGTCGCGTCGACCGCGATGGTTCTTCTGCTACCGCACCGGTCTTCGGTCCGGGCCTGGCGGTCCAGCCGGTGGAAGGCCAGGAGCGCCTCTCCCCTGTGATCACCAGCCACCACGCGCTGGTCACCGACTCGGCCGGCCCCGGCAAGTTCCGCGGCGGCGTCGGCGTATCCAAGGGCGGCGTGCTCACGGACGCGAACCAGACCGTGATGAGCTACTGCTGTGACCGCTCCCGTTCGGTCACCTGGGGCATTGAGGGTGGTCTGCCGTCTATCCCGCAGGGCGTGTGGCTCAACCGCGGCACCCCGGATGAGAAGTACCTCGGCGCGCTCTTCTCCAACGTGCCAGTCGGCCCGGGCGATACCTTCGAACGCCCCTCTGCCGGTGGTGGCGGATTCGGCGATGCCCTGGAGCGTGACCCGCAGGCCGTGTTGGAGGACGTCATCGACGGTTACGTGTCCGTGGGCCGTGCTGCCAAAGACTACGGCGTTGTCATCCACGCCATCGACCCCGAGATCGATGAGTACGAGCTCGATGAGGAGGAAACCACGAAGCTACGTGAGGAACTTCGCTCCTCCCGCCTGGACAAGCTGGCGGAGGACCCGGAATCCGTGGCAGAGCGCTACAACGCGGGCGAGCTGGACCAGCTCGACCTGGTCCGCCACTACGGCGTCATCCTGGACTGGGCCACCGGTGAGCTCCTGCCCACCACCACTCAGCAATACCGCGAGCAGATGACCAAGCGTTCCTCTTCCCACTGGAAGTAGGTAGCGCTCTGACTAGCCCCTCGCTGTTAGCCAACAGTGGTTAACGGCGAGGGGAATTTCGTTTTGAAGTCTTTGGAAAATTCTAGGCTATTGGTTTCCTGTCCAGGTGACATCGTTAAAGACGGTCGGCATACCAGACTCAATGCGCAGTGCTGCGAGTGCTAACTGTACGTCTAGCAACCGCACCCCCTCGTTCCAGCCTTCACCTAATATTTCATCAATTCTCTTCATCCTGTTGCGAACAGTATTGACGTGAACATCAAGTTCTTCGGCTACGGTGGATGCTGAAAAGTGGTGCGAGAAAAGGGCTTGCATAGTAGGCACTAGCGCCTTTGAGTTTTCCCTATCATAGCGAAGCAAATTACCTATTGATTCGGCAACCAATGCTTTTCGCTGAGCATCAGTCATTCGCGCCAATAGACGCACAGACTGCGGAAGTGCAGCGTCGGTATACCACCCTGTTTCACTAGATAAACCCAGGGAAGCGATATCATCAAGAAACTGTATACAAGAGCGATATACTTCTGCCGCTCTACGAAAACCAGTAAATTTGTCTGACAGATACCCGTGAACTTTCAAGCGTCGCAAATCAGCAAGCTTTGAAAAGGTTTCAAAAAAGGATAAAAGCATGCTCGCCTCCCCTAAAACGCCAACCTGATCAGTAGACACACCAATCAAGAGCTTCCCCTTAGAGACCTCAGAACACCGTTGTGCAATCAGTCGAAGACCTGCTTCATCGCCAGAAAAGAGAAGTAAGCGATTTAAGCCATCCTCTACGATTTCCGCTTCGGTAAGCAAGCCTTGTTGGCGTGCCGTTAGCTGCGTTCTTCCAGAACTCACCAATGAAAAAAAGAGATTTGAGGACTCGACTACTCGCTGCGAATCAGCCTCCAACCCACTGACGTCTCTAATGCTCAAGGCGCGTGCTACCAAGTCAATAATCCGGGCTTCAGGGCTAGGCATGATCAAGTCGGCAACAACCACTCCCCAGGGCTTCCCACCACGAATTACGGGAGAGACATAGACCTCACGCTCACCCAACGATAAGGACTCCCCTCGTCCCGGCGAGGAAGTCCTCCGGACATAACTTTCGATAGGAGCGTAACCATCTACCGGAAGCCAGCCTCCAGCGCTATCGAGCATGAGGTCTTCCAAACTTGAAATGTGGATTTGAATCCCCATGTTTTCTGCAAGAAAAGCGGCTACGCGTGACTCAGTAAGCAAATCACTGACCATTGAAATGACCGTTTCTACAGTTTCTAGCGCTTTTGCAGAGTTCGTCAGCTCTACACGGCATTCTTCCGCAACCATCTTGAGGCTATCCACCTCCTTGTGGTGGCGATTCGACTCTTCCCCACGGACCCCTACCGCTAACACTTGGACTGCTAGCTGCTCAAGAATATAGATGTCGCCCGTGTGATAAATACGCTCATGCCTATCCGCAACGAAAAGAACTTGAAACCCTGACTCAGCTTCGACGGGAATCCCCAATAAGGACCGTATCCCTTCTCGCTTTATTGCAGTATCCAACACAGGATCATGTTCAAAGCCATCGTCTCTCAAGTAGTTTGCCACCTGCAATGGCGCAGCGACCTGATAAATCTCGAAAAAGAACCCCTTCTCGTTGGGCTCAACTTCTTGCAGTTCCGTGGTCCAGATTCCGCTGGAAAGAATAATGCTTGCACTGCCGGAAGTCTCATCAAGCTCCATAATGAACGCCGCATCTGCCCCCAACATCTGACGGGCCAAAGACAGAATTCTACCGAAAGCCACATCTACGTTCTCGTCACCATTGATGTCTAAGGACAGATCAGCAATTTCCGAAACCAGTGAACGGAGTTTGCGCGATGACTCGGCACGGTTACTAATCTCCAGCAGGACCTCTTTGAGTTCTGGAAACCTAGCTGAAACAACAGCATCTTGAAGCTCCTCCCGAAAGCTAACCGGTGTCAACTGCAACGCCTTACGGCATAGCTGTACCACGTCCCCAATCCCCAACTCCGACATTGATTGTCCTTTCCCACAATAACGAGGCCAACACTGTGTGATTAACCACTTTACGGGTGTGAGTTAGGCTGCGATACTCTTCCTCAAGTGATTCGAATCACCCGCATTTTCGCGCTACCTCACACCAAGGAAGGAGTAATCATGTCGAGCCCCAGCGATGCAGTTATTGTCGCCGGCGCACGTCTCCCTATCGGAAGAAAGGGAGGAACCCTGGCCGAATTTGATGGTGTACAGCTTGGTGCACGTGCCATCAAAGCCTTAATCGACAATCCAAGCATTAACGCACTTTTGAATGACGAGGCTATAACCGACGTCATCATGGGAAATACGCTTTCCCATTATGGGAATCCTGCTCGCGTCGCGGCGCTTAGCGCAGGACTGCCTGTAAATACTCCGGGACTTACGATCGACCGGCAATGCGGATCAGGAATCAATGCTGTAACGCTTGCTGGAAAGCTCGTGGCCTCTGACGGCGGAGTTTACATTGCAGGAGGAATGGAAAGTATGACTAACGAACCATTCCAATTATCACGCGCAAAGCGGGCGTACGATGCCACACCCCCGAGTTTCCTTCGCCGAGAGCTCTCTACAGCTGAAATAGGCGATCCCACAATGGGAGTAACAGCTGAGAACCTTGCAGAAAAATACTCCATCTCGCGGGAAGAACAGGATGAATTTGCTTTAAGAAGTCAAGAAAAATATGCAAAAGCAAAATCGCAAGGGAAATACTCGCATTTCCTAATTCCGACTGAGACCTCTAGCCATGGACCGGTGGAACACGATGAACACCCTCGGCCTAAGACCAGCGCAGAAAAATTAGCAGCATTACGCCCTGCTTTTATTTCCTCAGGCACTGTTACTGCCGGGAATGCCTCGGGAATTAACGACGGCGCTGCAGCAGTTTGCATCGTTTCAGCAGATAAGGCAATGCACCACGACCTCGCCCCCTTGGCACGCATCGGAGAAAGTTCTGTCGTTGGCGTTGACCCGAACTATATGGGAATTGGACCGGTACCTGCCATTCAGGCAATACTCAAGCAAACCGGACGGAATATCTCTGACTACGACTTCATCGAAATCAATGAGGCATTCGCGAGTCAAGTGCTTGCCTGCGCAAAAGAGCTTGCCCTCGACGTGGACAACATAAATCCACTGGGCGGCGCAATTGCCCATGGACATCCTATTGCCGCCACAGGCACCGTCCTAATCCAGAAGACAATCACCGAGCTTTCCGAGCGAGGCGGAGGCCGAGCAATCGTCTCAGCCTGCATAGGCGGCGGTCAAGGAATCGCTACTGAAATCATCGTGGAGGAGAAATAGCAATGAATCCAGCTGAATCTAGTGTCGCCATCTGCGGAGCTGGAACTATGGGTGCACAGATTGCCTTTCACTGCGCACTCAAGGGATACACAGTAACGCTTTACGACATCAATACTGACCAACTCGACCGTGCCGATTCCCTTCTACACGAGCTGATGGACAAGAAGCTAGCTAAGGGAAAAATCACACAAGACGAAGTTGACCAGGCTTTCGCTCGGCTAAAGTACGAAACCAGTCTCGAAGAAACTTGCTCCAACGCCAGCCTCATCATTGAAGCAATCATCGAAGACCTGCAAGCAAAGAAGAAGCTCTTCTCAGAGATTTCATCGTACGCCCCCAAAGAAGCGATTCTTGCCACTAACTCGTCCAGCATCGTCTCTTCGAAGTTAGCTAGCGAAGTCCACCATCCTTCTCGTCTGTGCAACATTCATTTCTTCAACCCGGCCCTGGTTTTGCCTCTTGTGGAGGTGGTCAAAGGCGACCACACCTCAGAGGATACTGTCGACCGAGCCATCGAATTTGTCGAGAGCATCGACAAAACGCCGGTCCGTTTGGAGAAGGAGATTTTCGGTTTCATCACGAACCGAATCCTTGCGGCGATTTTCGATGAAGCAATCTCCCTATACGAAAACGGGATTGCGGACTTTAAACAGATCGACACCGCTGTCAAGGCAGGGCTTAACCACCCGCTAGGCCCCTTCGAATTGCTTGACCTAACCGGAATCGATGTCAATTACGGCATCAAGGTATTAGAAGCTGAGGACTCCGGTGCCCCTTCTAAGGGCCCTTCTCAAACCCTTACGCGTCTCTATCAGGAAGGACGCCTTGGACGTAAGTCTGGCCAAGGGTTCTACGTGTACGAGAAGGAGAAGTGAGTGAGTATGTCTAATAACGAAAACTCAACGAACCCAGCTAACGTAGTCGAGTCCTCACATGAATCCGGGATCGGGATCGTCACTATTAACCGGCCCCGGCAGTTCAACGCATTAAACACTGAAGTTCTTAATGCGATTAACTCGGTACTGGATAAGTGGGAATCTTGCGACGCAGTGCAAGCCGTCATCTTCACCGGCGCTGGCGATAAAGCATTCGCTGCTGGAGCAGATATCAAGGAACTTTCTCAGCTGTCGCCCTGGCAGGTTGTCAATGAGTATCCGATGGCAGAGCTCTACAAGCGAATTGAGAGCTACCCCAAGCCCACTGTTGCAGCGGTTAACGGATTGGCACTAGGAGGCGGTTTCGAACTAGCTCTATCGTGTGACATTCGTATTGCGGATCCGCAATCTCGCTTCGCATTTCCAGAGCTAGGACTAGGAATCATTCCGGGTGCAGGTGGTACCCAACGGCTTCGTGAGGTCGCCGGTAAAGCTATCGCTTTAGACCTCATTCTGACACGCAAAGAACTCGATGCTGAAGCTGCGCTGCAATGGGGAGTCATCACCCGCATCAGTGATGATCCGGTCGCAACAGCGATGGAGATCTGCCACGTGCTTAATGAAAACGGACCGCTAGCTCAACGTGTTGCGCGGGAATCCATCAAAACAGGTGTGCTAGGCGGGCACCAACAGGAGCAGCTTTCACAAGGAATGGCCTTCAGCCATTCTGACCGTGCTGAAGGGCTGTCGGCATTCCTCGATAAGCGAGCCCCCAATTTCAACAGTTCTGTCTCTATCTCAACCGAAAAGGAAGAATCTCATGCCCCAACAAAATAGTCCGAACACCGACGACCTTGGCTTCTTTAAGCCATCGAAATTCCACCTTGGTTCGACAGTGTTCATCATCGCGCTTTCTGTCTTCGCCTTCCTGCCGATGAGCTTTAACACCATGATCAGCGGCACGACCCTAGTCAACTACGTTCTCGTAGCCATTATGGTCTTGAGCCTTATCATTCTGCTCGTCGATCTTGTCGTCAACAAGAATGACGATGGAGATGTTCACAATGCCTAAAGAGAATATTCTGCCCTTGGCCATACTGATCGTTTACATGGCCCTGACTGTCGGCATTGGTATTTATGCGCACCGTCAGAATGAAGACTCTTCTGCCAAGTCATTCCTGACCGGAGGCGGCGGTGTCGGCCTTTGGATCAATGGTTTCGCAATCTTCGCTGCTTTCGCGACCGGCGGAACTATGCTCGGAAACATCGGCCTATCCTATTCAGCTGGCTGGGGATACATCACTGCCTACAACGGTGGCGTCGCGCTGGGTTATCTCATTACGACGTTCTTCCTCGCAAAAGTCCTTCGTAATATGAATGTGGCTACTGTTCCTGAACTCATCAAGGCTCGATACAACCACCGCGCGATGAACCTAGTCGTACCAATCGTTCTCATCGGTACGCTAACTGCATACATCGTCGCACAGATGAAGATCGGCGGCTTGATCGGAGAACAAATTTTCGGCATCCCGTATAACTGGTCCGTTGTCCTTATCGGCGCTGTCTACGTGTTCTACACATTTGCCGGAGGTATGAAGGCTGTTACGCTGACTGATTTCCTTCAGGGGGTCATGATGATCGGCGTAGTTGTTGCAACTGGGTTCATCGCAGTTAACTCAAACGGCGGATTTTCAGTCTATGAGGTAGCCCAAGGCCTTCGCCCGGAATGGACAGGCGCTGAAACCTATCCTCCGATTGCATATATCGGTGCCTTCTTGATTTGGGCAACTTGTAATGCGGTTCTCCCTCACACGGTGATGCGTATCTTCGCTGCAAAGAACGAGCAAACAGGGCGTGCATCGTTGGCACTAGGACTGGGGCTGTACGTCATTACGTCTATTGCTACGTGTGTATTCGTCATCGCAGGAACCATTATCCTCACTGGTGGACAGGACATTGAGCAAAGCGATGGAGCTTTCCTCCTCTTCTTGGACCAGGCGGTACCTAATTGGCTTCGAGGTCTAGCATTCGCAGGAATTTTTGCTGCTGTTATGTCTTCTGTCTCGGCAATGCTCCTTGCATTGGCCGCAGCTCTTTCCTACGACCTGATCGGTCAGCTTAAGCCGAGCACGTCCGATGCGACAAAGCGTAAGATTACCAAGCTCGGAATTCTAGGATTTGGCGTACTCACGCTAGTTCTTTCTCTAAATCCGCCGCAATTCCTTACCCTTCTGTACTCAGCAGCAATGGGCCTCCTCGCTTCCTCCCTTTTCTTCCCGACGCTACTCGGAATTTGGTGGCGCAGAATTAGCGGTAGTGCCGCTTTCGTCGGTGCCAGCGTCGGTGGTATCGCATACCTTGTACTTCTCTTTGGATTCGATCTTCCACCGCTATCCGAGATTGCCTTCGCTCTGCCTTTGTCCGCTGTTGCTTGCATCATTAGCGCCTACATCTTCAAGCCTGCGACTCCAGAGCAAATTCGACGCATCACAATCGCTCACAGCCGTGAGGTAACTGACGCTGAAGCGGAGGAGTTTAATCGCATCGCCATGGCGGAGCTGAATGGAACACAGCCCTACGCTGATGCCAACGAGAGCTCCTTCGAAACGTCGAATTCTGGATCAGTCTCCAAAGAGGGAAACAATGTATAAGACGACTATCACGCCGCGCTTCAACGAAACTGACGCGGTTGGGCACATAAACAATACGAAGTTTCCTGCCTGGTTCGAAGCTGCGCGCAGAGATTTCTTCGCCGAGTTTGACCCTGATCTTGCGACAGATCCCTGGACGCTTCTCGTTGTTCGCTACGAATTGAACTTCTTAAAAGAAGTGAATTGGGTACCGGAAGTCGCAATCCACACGTCGATTTCGCGTCTTGGCAGAACTTCAGTGACCCTTCATGAGGAGCTCTACCAAGAAGGTGAACTGTGCGTTGAATCTGAGGTGACCTATGTAAACGTTGACCCGCGCACCAGAAGACCAGAGGAAGTACCCGAGCCGGTTCGAGTAAAACTGTCCGCGCACCTTAGCGCGCAGCCAAACGAATCTAATCAACAAGGAGCCAGTGATGCTTAAGTCTTTCACCGATAGCGTGGTGGTTGAAACTGAGGGTTCTATTGCTTCAATAACGCTCAACCGACCCGAATCCCTCAACGCTCTAACGTTCGAAATGCTGCGTGGCCTTGAAATTACGCTCGCGGAACTGGGCGATAATCCCGATGTTCGAGCGATTATTCTGCGCGGAGAAGGCAAAGCTTTCTGCGCAGGTGATGACCTCATCGATATGGGCACAGACAACTGTCCCGTGCCGGAGGACAAGATTCGAGAATTCTTGGACGGTTACCCAAAAGTCTGCACTGCGATTCGTGAATGCCCGAAACCTGTTGTTGCGGTATTGCACAAATTTGCTATGGGAGCCGGGCTAGAGCTTGCGCTTGCCTCTGACTTCATCGTCGCGTCTTCGAACACCAAGATCGGCCTTCCCTTCGTACTCCGTGGCTTCTCATCGGGAACAACCTTGCTCCCACGCCTAACAAACCGTCTTTTCGCAAACAGACTGTTACTAACGGGGGAATTTGTTCCTGTGTCCGAACTTTCAAACTTCGGACTCGTATCGACAATCTGTGAGCCCGAAGACTTGGATGCTGAAGCAGAGTCTCTTGCTAAGCAGCTAGCGTCACTGCCCACAAAGTCCATTTCGCTCATGAAGAAAACCATGGGCGCAACTCAGCATCTCGATGAAAGTGCAGCGTGGCTCATGCAGGCCCACTCCACGGTCTCGTCAACGCTTACCGAAGACCACATCGAGGGCCGTACTGCGTTCCGCGAAAAAAGGGACCCCTATTTCACCGGCCGCTAAACAAGAAAGGACTATCATGACCAAGCCATTGACCACATACGTTCCGGATGAAGGTCTGACCTTCTTCAAGCCGCAAACTTTGGCTCAGTATTTCTCGGAGCACGCCGAAAATACCCCAGAGAAAACCGCAATCTATTTTTACGGGTCTGAATTCACTTATGGATGGCTTGAGCAAAAAGCATTGGCGCTAGCAACGACCTTGGCCCACGAGGGGATCAGGACTGGAGACGTAGTCGCGCTTTACATGCAAAACTGTCCGCAATTTGTGATTTCTTATCTTGCTGTTCAGAAGCTAGGCGCGGTCGTCAGCCCTTGCAACCCCATGCTCAAAGCAAAAGAACTGTCATATCAGCTCAACGACCTGGAAGCAGTTGCACTCATCGCTAGCGAAGAATTGCTCGTCGAATATGAAAAGGCAGACGAAACCTCAGTTCATACTTTGATCGTCACTTCTTTCGACGATGCTCTAGATCGCGAAGAGCACTCACAGGAGTTCAACTTCCGTATGCCGGACCGGCGTACGACTGCGCTCGACCATATTTCTTGGGAGAAGGCAACGGCACAGAGCGATCCTGTGGACGAAGTTGAGTCTCTCCTTAAGCCAGAAATCAACCTTGATGAAGACTGCGCTCTAATCATCTACACCTCCGGTACTAGCGGGTTGCCCAAAGGCGCAATGCTGTCTTACACAAACTGCACTTTTAAAGCTAACTGCGTCGCAGCTAACTTTGGATATACACCGTCTGACAAGGTTTCCGCCTCGATGCCGATTTTCCATGTGGCTGGAAAAATTGTTGGAATGTCTGCTGTCTTCGTTGCGGGTGCTTCGATGATTCTTCAAGCGCGCTTCGATGGTGAGGACTTCGTAACTATGGCATCTCGGTACGGGATGACGGTCTCATACACAACGCCGCCGATGAATACTGAAATCCTAGCTACGGATCGTGCTTCTCAAATGGACAGGCTTCGTGTCTGCATGGGTACGAGCTTTGGCTCACAAATCACGGAATCACTGTCCGACCAGTGGAAAGAACAAACCGGTCAGGACTTCTTTGAGTTTGCCTACGGAATGAGCGAGACTCATACTGCGGATACGATGACTCCTCCTGACCAGATCGTTTGGGGAAGCACTGGGCGGCCTACTTTCCAGACCGACATCAAGATTACTGATCCGGAAGACCGCAACCGTGAGCTTAGCCCTGGCGAACTAGGAGAAATCAGTGTAGAAAGCCCAGCAGTCTTTCTCGGCTATAAGGGCAAGCCAGAAGCCACTGCAGCTGCGAAAATCGGTGGACGGTACTTCTCAGGCGACATGGGATATTTGGACGAGAATGGCTACCTCTTCTTCGAAGGTCGCTTCAAAGAGATGATCAAATCCAATGGTTATTCGGTCTTCCCAGAAGAAGTGGAGAAGTATCTCCAAGACCACCCTGCAGTCCAGCAGGCCGTGGCCGTTGGTTACCAGGACGACCGACGAGGAGAATCCGTCAGAGCTTTCATCGTGCTGCGTCCCGAATACAAGGGAGTGACCTCTGAAGAGGAGATCATTTCTTGGGCTAAGGAGAATATGGCTGCCTACAAGTATCCAAGGTCAGTGCGATTCATCGACGAGGTCCCCAAAACTGCGACTGGCAAGATGTTGCGGGCTAAGCTGCGCGAATAGATAAGCATAGTGGCGCCAATCCCGGCTACACTGCATGTAATCATGAGCGAGTTTGGCGAGATTCTAAACCACCTAAGCACTGGCACCCGTGTCCCCGACGAGCTGCGCGAGCAATTGGCGGCCGAGGAGCTTGGCGCGCTTCGGGCCATCGAGGAGACCATGCGCGCCAACCACACATGGCGGGTGATGTCGACCAAACTGCTCGACGTCTCCCACATGCTCAACTCCGGCCGCGAATCCACTGATATCTTCCAGGCCATCGTGCGCCACGCGCGCTCCACCATCGGCACCGACGTGGGCTATCTCAGCCTCAACGATGAGGACACCGGCTTTACCAAGGTGCTGGCCACCAGCGGTGTCGTCACGGAGGAATTCCGCACAATCAACATGCCGATGGGCTCCGGAGTCCTCGGCATCGTGGCCGCCACCAACCGCCCAGCGTGGACCTATGACCATTCCGCAGATCCCAACGTCACGCACGTGGATTACGTGGACCGCGCGGTAGAAGCCGAAGGAATCCGCGGAATCCTCGGCGCCCCGATCCGCATCGCCGGGCGCACGATTGGCGCGCTGCTGGTGGGCGACCGCCACCCCCGCCACTACACGCACGAGGAGATCGCGGCCCTCGAGGTGCTCGGCTCTATTACCTCCGTGGCGCTGGAGAATGCGCAAGTCATCGAGAGCCAAGGCGAATCCGTGGCCGAGTTGACCCGCTCCCAGATTGCGCTCAGCCGCCATGTCGAAGAACTGCAGTGGCTCAATGACGTCAACACGCAGCTGCTCCACGTGCTGATGAATAACGCGAGTTTTGAGGAACTCGAACGCGTGTTGGCTGAAAGCCTCGATGCACCGGTGATGCTGTGGACCACGGAAGGTGCCCCGAACACTCCCCCAACCAGTACCTTCCCCGTGGAGTTCAACGGGCGGGCCTTAGGCACGATTGGCGTGGACAAAGAGCTCAGCGATGCCGAACTGCGCGTCATCAGCCATGCCTCCGCTGCCTTTACTGCGATTGCTCTTTTTGCAGAAGCGCTTGTCGACGCCACCGCGCGCAAAGTCGATGACCTCGTCTACGCCGTGGCTCTGGGTAATGCTGGGCGCGAGGAGATCGCTCGTCTGCGCCACCTAACGGGAATCAGCCTGAATTCTTCGGTACAGCTCTATTTCGTCGGCTTACACTCGGCAAAGAGTTTGCCAACTCGCCCGCAACTAGAGCACCTTCTGCCGGGAAATGCCGCTATCACACACCACGACCAGCACGTGTGCGTGCTGTACCAGCCGGATCGAGCAATTGATAAGGCACTGGCCCCGCTGCTGTCTGAGTTTTCTGACTTGACGGTTTCTGCCATCGGCTTCGACGGGCTGGATTCGGCACGCAGCGCCCACGATTCCGCTATGGCCTACTTGGAGTCAGCTTTAGCGCTCGGCGTACAAGGCCGCTTAGTCACCGAAGATACCTTGGGCACCGTCGGCCTCATCTTGGGCGCGGACCCGCAGGCGTTGAGCGCGCTGTCCACGCGCACGATCGGCCCGTTGGTGCGTTATGACGCAGAGCATTCCACGGAGCTGACCGATACCGCGCACCACTACTTGCTCTCCGGCCACAGCATCCCGCAAACAGCTCGCGCCATGTTTATCCACCCCAATACGGTGCGCCAGCGACTCGACCGGATCGCTGAGCTCATGGGAGATGAGTGGGCCGTGGGCCAGCGCGGGCTCGATATCTTTGTGGCGCTGCGAGCCCACACACTCAGTAGGTAGAGAATTCTCCACCTGCGCATATATTGGGTGTAGTTTTTCCCATGCTGTTCTCGCCCTCTCCGACGTGACGTGGCGTACATTGCGATGCATTAACCCCATCCGATGTCTGGAGGTATCAATGTCTGACACGATTACCATTCGCGGCGCCGTTCTGGAGCGCTCCGGCGATGAGCGCCCCTACGCCGACTCTCAGCCCATCACCGTGAGCGAGCTCGAGCTCTCCGCTCCCGGCGAGGGCGAGATTCTGGTCAAGATCACCGCCGCCGGCCTCTGCCACTCCGACCTCTCCGTGGTCAACAACAACCGCCCCCGTCCGCTGCCGATGCTGCTAGGCCACGAGTCCGCCGGCATCGTCGAGGAAATCGGCCCGGGTGTTACCAACGTCAAGGTTGGCGACCACGTGGTCATGACCTTCCTCCCGCGCTGCGGCGAGTGTGCCGGCTGCAAGACCGACGGCAAGATGCCGTGTGAGGTTGGCTCCAAGACCAACAACGAGGGCACCCTCATCCGCGGCACCCGCCACCTCACCCGCAACGGTGAGACGGTTCAGCACCACCTCGGTGTCTCCGGCTTCGCCACCCACGCCGTGGTCTCCGAGCTCTCCGTCGTACCGGTGGGCTCCGATGTCCCGGCGGACATCGCCGCTATCCTCGGCTGCGCCATCCTCACCGGTGGCGGCGCCGTCCTCAACGAGATTGATCCGAAGCCGGAGGACAGCATCGCTGTCGTTGGCCTCGGTGGAGTGGGCATGGCCGCGATCATTACCGCCGCTGCACTCGGCGTGAAGGAGATCGTGGGCATCGACATGCAGAAGGACAAGTGCGAGAAGGCCCTCGAAATCGGCGCCACCTCCGCCATGACCCCACAGGAAGCCGAAGAGTCCGGCAAGAAGTTCACCGCCGTCGTGGAGGCTGCCGGCCACCCGAAGGCACTGGAGACCGCTTACAAGGTCACCGCACCGGGCGGCCTGACCGTCACCGTTGGCCTGCCGGCACCGGGCTCCACCATCACCATCGACCCGCTCGTAATGACCGGTGAAGCACGCCGCGTGCACGGCTGCTACCTGGGTTCCTCCGTTCCGTCGAAGGATATCCCGAAGTACGAACAGCTATGGCGTGAGGGCAAGCTCAACGCAGAGGCCCTCATCTCTGATCACATCAAGCTCGAGGACATCAACACCGCCATGGACCGCCTCTCCGACGGTGCAGCCCTGCGCCAGATCATCGAGTTCGACTAAACAGAGCTCGGCTAAACCTCAACAAATCTCTCACCTTTCCTCACCAAGCCCCGCGCGCTTCACGCCCGCTGGGCTTGGTCCCTTTTCTTTGAAAGGAGGCCGTCATGGCCGAAACCACCGAAGCCACCGAACCTGAAGACCAGGGCATCGGTCAAGCTTCGCCCCACTGGAAGATGGGGCCTTTCGATGTCCGCCTCCCCTTCGTGCACTACCGCATGGAATGGCCGGACTTCGCCCAAGGCCTGTTTATGTGCGTGGTCGACCTGGGCGCTATCCCCCTGATGACCGAGGCCCTCGGCATGCCCTACGAAGCGGCGCTGGCCGTCGTCATGCTCAATGGCCTTCTCTACCTCACCCACCACATCCTGGGCGACCCAGTTGTTCCCGGCTGGATTACCCCGGCCATTCCACTGTTGACGGTCTACATCCAGACCTTCCCGGAGGGTGAGCAGCGCATCTGGGCGCTGATCAGCTTCCAGCTCATGCTGGGCATATTCTCCTTAACGCTAGGCATAACGGGATGGGCATCGAAGGTCGTCCGCCTCATCCCCTCTGGCTTGCGCTCCGGCATCGTCCTTGGCGCTGGTATCGCTGCCATCATCTCGGTGTTCCAGGAAGGCGGACGTTTCCACTCCTTCCCCATTACCATCACCATCGCGGTGGCCGTGGCCTTCTTCCTCATGTACTCCCGTGGCTTCCAAGCCCTGCGACAGAAAGCCGCCGGCTGGCGCTTCCTGGCTTCGCTAGGCATCCTGCCTGCTATCTTCGTCGCGGTCTTCGTCGCACCGCTAGCTGGCGAGGCTCCCTGGCCGGACGTGGAGTGGGGTTTCTCCAAGCCGGACTTCATCACTCTGTGGTCTGAGTACACCGTCTTCGGCGTTGGTTTGCCGCCGGCGCACATGTTCCTTACCGCCATCCCCACGGTGCTGGCTGCCTACATCGTCGTCTTCGGTGACGTCCTGCAGGCCAACGCAGTGCTCAAAGAAGCCGACCACGTCCGCACGGACGAAGCCGTGGTCTACAGCCCGTCGCGCGCACACCTGCTTTTTGGTGGCCGCAACATGCTGATGTCCATTATCGGACCGGACGTCGCCATGTGTGGCCCGCTGTGGGCGGCAATGCACGTGGTCATCGTCGAGCGCTACAAGCAGGGCAAGCGCGCCATGCGCACCATCTTCGGCGGTGCGGGCTCCTTCCGTTGGGGCACCAACGTGGGTCTTCTGCTGCTGCCGATCACCTCCTTCGTTGAGCCCATCCTGCCGGTGGGTCTGGCGCTGACTCTCATCATCCAGGGCTTCGTGTCCGTGCGCGTGGGCATCATGGAATCCAAGAACCAAAAGGATCTTGGCATCGCAGGTGTCACCGCCGGCGTTCTCGCTACCCAGGGAGCCGCCTGGGGCTTCGCTGCCGGCATCATCATGGTGCTCGTCGTCTACGGCAAGGACATGTTCAAGGACGAGCGCGACGGCACCATCCGCAACTTCGATGAAATTGATCCGGAGGAAGGCTTCGCCGACGCGCAGGCCGACTTCACCGAACTGGCCGAGCTCAATGATCTGGATGCTGATGGCCGCCCGATCGATCCGAACGCCCCGAAGCCGAAAGACACGGACCTTAAAAAGCCCAGGTAGAACTTAGCTAGGCAGTTTCGAGTACCTATTTTTGCCCTCCCCGGTCATACGACACACCGGGGAGGGCTACGCGATCGTTGGCACGATTGCATTGATCAAGACGCCATGGCGTCTATAGGAGCGTTTGTATAAGCGCTTCCAGCCCCGCCTCAAAGGACCTGTCCGCACGAAGTCTAGCTTGTTCTTTTTCGTTAGATGATTGTTCTCTAAACTGCGCCAAGTAAATCGAATTCATCTTATTTAAAGCACTATCCTCGGGCCCCGGTGAAGCAAAAATATTCAAGGGGGCATGTACGTCATAGGCAGAGCCAAAAACCAATGCCTCAATTGCAACCAATCTCGTAATAACATCCCGTTCAGGTACACCAGCAAGTGAAATCACTTGAACTAGTGCTTCATACATCGCAATCGTTTGTGGCGATCCATAAAGAGGAAGCTGGGTAATCACGCGAATTAGAGGGATGTTGGCAGCCAGAATGTCACGATAAGACCATGCCCATTGTCGAAGCGCATCCACTGCCGAAATCTCGCCTGCGAGCGCACCTTGGAGCACTGAGATATCAACTTTGGCAATGATGTCATCCTGCACCAACGCCAATAACTCTTCCTTATTTGAAATGTGATTGTAGAGCGCTGCGGTGCTCACTTTCATAGATCTCGCCACCGCTGACATAGATAGAGCCTCAAGCCCTTTGCGCTCAACAATGTGCAATGCGGCTGAGGCAATTTTCTGCCGGTTTACCAGTGCTTTAACCGGACGCCCTTTGGGGCGCGAAACTTTTTCCACTGTGATCCCTACAATTCTCTCCGCAACTTTGTTACTGTAGTCACAGCGTTAAATTAAAGGGTTTAATTTAACGCTGGAGCACCGTCGTTCATACGAAGGTTCCCTCCCCCGCATACCTACTGCACGCGAAGGAGAAAAACTCCAATGGTCACACAACCAAATGGTAATACCAGCGCCGAAGAGCGCACAGTTGATGTTGTAATCGTCGGCGCCGGCGCTTCGGGTCTTATGGCTGCCCGCACCCTAAAGAAGGCAGGTAAGTCAGTCTGCGTTCTCGAAGCGCGCAATCGTGTCGGCGGCCGAACATGGAGCGGCAAGGTGCTTGATGCCCAAGGCACCGAGCATTTCATCGAAATCGGCGGTCAGTGGATCTCGCCCGATCAAACACGACTGACAGAGCTCGTAGAAGAGCTTGGTCTCGAAACCTTCGACCGCTACCGCGAAGGAAAGTCGGTTTATGTTTCCCCGGATGGCACGCGACACGAGTTCGAAGGAGATACGTTCCCGACCTCAAAGGAAACTGCTGCAGAAATGGATCGGCTGATTAGTAAGCTTAATCAGCTAGCCGAGGAAGTCGACGCGGATTCCCCTTGGGAGCACCCACGCGCAAAGGAATTAGACAGCCTATCGTTCCGCGACTGGCTAGAGAGCCTTTCCGACGATTCCGAGGCAATCGACAACATCTCCCTCTACATTTCCTCAGGGATGCTCACCAAGCCTTCTCGGACTTTTTCCGTGCTCCAAGCAGCCCTCATGGCTTCATCGGCCGGCTCATTCGACAACCTTGTTGATGAAAACTTCTTGCTTGACAAGCGCGTCGTTGGCGGCATGCAGTCCGTCTCCATAGCGATGGCTGAGGAGCTCGGTGACGACGTCATCTTGAGCTCACCTGTACGTACTCTCGAGTGGGCTACGCCAGATCCCTCGACGGCAGACGCCCCAAATAATGTTGAAGCGGATGTCCGCAACGGTGTAACCAACAACGGCGGCCCCGGCACCGTAACCGCCTACTCAGACCGAGCAACTGTCCATGCTCAATACGCAATCCTTGCGGTTCCGCCCAACCTCTACAATCGCATTTCCTATGTGCCACCGCTACCACGCGAGCAGCATGTTGCCCACCAGCACATTTCCATGGGCTTAGTGATTAAAGTTCATGCTGTCTATGAAACCCCCTTCTGGCGCGAAGACGGATTATCCGGTACTGCATTCGGCGGAGATCGACTTGTTGCCGAAATCTATGACAACACAAATTACGGAAAGAACTTCGCAGGCGGGGAGGAAGGAAAGGAAGATACCTTCGGCACATTAGTCGGCTTCGTCTCCGATGTTTACGCCGAGGAAATGTGGGCGCTCACCGCTGAAGAACGCAAGGAGCGAATCCTCGATGCAATGTCCATTTACCTTGGTGACAAGGTAAAGAATCCCATCGCATTCTTCCTCTCCGATATGGCGGCTGAAGAATGGACTCGCGGAGCTTACGCAACATCTTACGATTTGGGTGGATTATCGCGGTGGGGCCATCTCCAAAACCAACCAACCGGGCCGATCTATTACTCTTCCTCTGACATCGCTGGTGCAGGTTACCAGCACGTCGACGGCGCGGTACGTATCGGCGAAACCGTTGCGCAGCAGATCATTGGGCAGGGATAAGCGGTGACTGTCAATGAATCCACTCACCGATTTTCCACGCCGCAAAACTAGCGGCTCCTTGCTCGTCGCCTATATCGATACCAGTGATGGCCACGATGCACTCAACTTGGGAATCGCTCTCGCACGCGAGCGCCAAGTCACCCTAAAACTAGTCTCTGTCGTTTCGCCAATTACCCCCCAAGGGTTTGGCGTGCAGACTCAGGACCCTGGCTACAACGCAATCGTGCGAAAGCAAACTCAACAGCGTCTCACCGCCGCACTAGAGAGTCTTCCTTCTGATATCTCTGCGACGTGGCACGTTGTGGAGGGAACCGATCCCGCGCTCGCCTTGAATGACGCTGCGCAAGAACTTGAGTGCGATCTTATTATCGTCGGAGCACGCTCAGGCGGACTCTTGAACCGATTCCGCATCGGTACAGTAGCCAGCTCTTTGCTTTACACAGCGCAAGTCCCAGTCGCGCTAGCTCCCCAAGGCTATTCATATCCCGGACCGATAACGGGCGTTTCTGCGCTTGTCGGCCCGCGACAAGGACGATCAGATGTCGCTGCTATCGGGCTCGACCGCGCATTCCGTCGAGAAGTCCCGTTGCGCATCATTACTTTGAAGATTTCCGGAGAAGATTCCGGGGTCACTTTCGAGCAGCAGCTTTCCGAGGCGATCCAAGACGCGGTTTCCAAAGGCCGGGCGTCGCGCATCACCACATCGGGAGCAAGTGTCCAGTCAGCGCTACAAAACCTTAGCTGGAAAGAAGGCGAAGTAGCTGTGCTTGGTTCAGCACGTATTGCCAGTGAAGGTCGGCTCTTCTTGGGCGCTACCGCAAATCGAATCCTCAAGCATGTACCGGTTCCAACAATTGTTGTCCCTTCGGGCTACATGACGCTGAAAGGAGGTGAACGCTCATGAGTGAACAACCAACAGTTTCAGACAAAGGTCTGGCAGTCGGTAAAGTTGGTTTGCTCGGCGCAGTTGTCATTGGCATCAGCTGCTTAGCACCAACATATACCCTCACTTCGGGAATTGGACCTGCTATTTCGGCGGTGGGTGTCTTCGTTCCAGCCGTCCTCATTCTGGGCTTTATTCCAATGCTGCTTGTTGCTTTTGCCTACCGCGAGCTTAACAACCGTGCTCCTGATTCCGGTACCACCTTCACATGGGCAACAAAAGCTTTCGGTCCCTGGGTCGGATGGATGGGTGGCTGGGGCCTTATCGCCGCTACGATTCTGGTCCTGTCTAATCTGGCCGCCGTAGCCGTCGACTTCTTTTACCTGCTCATCGCACAGCTTGCAGGTAGGCCCGAGCTTGCTGAACTCACGCGGAACCTCTGGGTGAATATTCCAACAACCCTTGTGTTCTTGATTGCTGCAGCTTGGGTTGCATATCGGGGTATGGATACAACGCAGAAGATGCAGTACATCCTCGTCGCAATTCAAATCATCGCGATTCTCTCCTTCGACATTGCAGCTTTATGGCGGGCATACAACGGAGATGGCTTTGACTTCACTCCCATTCAATTCAGTTGGTTCAACCCATTCGAGATGAAGGATTTCTCGGTGGTCGCAGCCGGCATCTCGCTATCCATCTTCATGTTCTGGGGCTGGGATGTCACCCTAACCATGAATGAAGAAACCAAGAACCCAGAAAAGACTCCTGGACGAGCGGCTACCGTCGTAATCATCATCACAATCATCTTGTATGTTCTTACAGCGGTGGCTGTCATGGCGTGGGCAGGAATCGGTGAAAATGGACTAGGCGCTGGTAACCCCGATAATCAGGAATCCATTTTTGCGGTGCTTTCCTACCCGATTATGGGCCCGTTCGCCATCCTCATTTATATCTCGGTTCTAGCTAGTTCGTTTGCTTCCCTGCAGTCCACGCTTGTTAGTCCCGCCCGTACGATTCTTGCAATGAGCTACTACAAAGCTCTTCCCCCACAATTGGCGCGAATCAGTCCAAGGTTTCAGACTCCAACCGTCGCAACGATTATCGCAACCGCCGTTTCGGGTACGTTCTACGCCGTTACAAGGGTGCTCTCGGAGAATGCACTGTGGGACACAATTGCTGCTCTTGGTCTCATGATTTGCTTCTATTACGGGATCACGGCAGTAGCCTGTCTGTGGTATTTCCGAAAAGAGCTCTTCACTTCAGTGCGAAACTTCTTCTTCAAGTTCCTATACCCGCTGCTGGGCGGTGGCTTCTTGCTCATCATGTTTTTCATCACCGCCTATGACTCCATGGACCCGAGCTTTGGCTCTGGTTCTTCCCTCGGAGGCGTCGGAATCGTATTCATCTTAGGGGCCAGCATCCTAGTGCTTGGCCTGATCCTCATGATGATTACCCGTTTACGCAATCCCGATTTCTTCACCGGCTCAGTGATTAGCCGTAGTGATTCCAGTTCAGATAACACCCCAACCTTTTCCTAGGAGGAAAAATGTCTCAGTACCGTGTCCAGAACCCAGCCAACAACGAAATCGTTGAAACCTTCGATGCGCTAGATAATGCTGCCATCGAGCCAATCCTCGAAGCTTCGTCTGCGGCTTTCACAGAGTGGTCTACGACTCCCGTCGCAAAACGAGCAGAGATTGTAGCCAAGGCAGCCTCACTGTTCGAAGAACGCAAGGATGAGCTCGCCGCCATCATTGCTGAAGAGATGGGCAAGCCTCTGCCTGAAGGCGTCGAAGAAGCCGAGTTTTCATCTGCCATTATCCAGTACTACGCGGATAACGCGGAAAAGTTCCTCGCGGATCAGGAAATCCCCACGGAGGCTGACGGTAAAGCGTATATTCGCCGCCGCCCCTTCGGACCGCTGCTCGGCATCATGCCGTGGAACTTCCCGTACTACCAGGTAGCGCGATTTGCAGGTCCCAACCTTGTCGCTGGAAACACCATTATCCTTAAACACGCGGAGATTTGCCCGCGTTCTGCTCTGGCGATCGAAAAGATCTTTCTCGATGCTGGCGTTCCCACAGGGGTTTATACCAACGTCTTTGCAACCCACGAGCAAATCTCCACCTTTATCGCCGACCCCCGCGTTCAGGGAGTTTCCCTTACCGGTTCCGAACGTGCTGGGGCTATCGTTGGCGCTCAAGCTGGCGAGCACCTCAAGAAAGCCGTACTCGAGCTTGGTGGTTCAGACCCGTACATCATCCTCGACACGGACAATGTCAAAGCTGCAGCTGAGCTCGCTTGGGGAACACGCATGTACAACACTGGCCAAGCCTGCAATTCAAACAAGCGGCTCATTGTCGCAGAAGACATTTATGACGAGTTTGTTCAAGAACTAGTCAATCTTGCGCAGCACATGGAGCCGGGGCTGCCAGATGCTGCCGGCGGAACTGTGTATGCTCCGCTTTCTTCCCGTAGCGCCGCAGAGAATCTCAAAGACCAGCTCGACCGCGCTGTTTCAGCCGGCGGTCAATTGTTGGTTGGCGGAGAGCTTTCTGATGAAGGAGCCTACATCTCCCCAGCAGTAATCACAGATATTCCCCGTGGCAGCGATTCCTACTACGAGGAGTTCTTTGGTCCTGTAGCCACTGTCTACAAGTTTAAGACCGATGAAGAAGCACTCGAGATAGCGAATGACAATGTTTTCGGACTCGGAGCAGCGGTGTTCTCTCAAGACTCCAAGCGAGCCCAAGCTATTGCTGAACGCATCGATTCTGGAATGAGCAATGTCAACACCCCGACTGGTGAAGGCCCTGAACTGCCGTTTGGTGGTGTCAAACGTTCAGGTTTCGGCCGCGAACTTGGCTCACTCGGTATCGAAGAATTCATCAATAAGCAGATGTACTTCATCGCCAACTAGAAATAGTTAAGCCCGAAACCACTTGGAGGAGAGGTTTCGGGCTTATTTCTAGCTAAACGCCTGCTCCCCCGTCAGCACGCGCCCCAGAATCAACGTGTGGATCTCATCGGTGCCCTCGTAGGTGCGCACTGATTCCAGGTTGGCGGCGTGGCGCAGCGGCGAGTAGTCCGCGGTGATACCGTTGCCGCCCAGGATGGTGCGGGCTTGGCGGCAAATGTCGATGGCGGTGCGACAATTAGCCAGCTTGCCCACCGAAATCTGGTAGGGCTCCAGCGTGCCTGCATCCTTGGCGCGGCCCAGGTTCAGTGCCAGCAACTGCCCCTTGTTCAGCTCCACCGCCATGTCCACCAGCTTCTGCTGGGTGAGCTGGAAGGACGCCAGCGAGCGGTCGAATTGCTTGCGCTCCTTGGCATAGGCCAGAGCCGCCTCCAAAGAATCACGAGCAGCGCCCAAAGCGCCAAAGCTGATGCCGAAGCGAGCCTCGTTCAAGCACATAAACGGACCCTTGAGCCCTGGATGCTTGGGCAGCAGTGCATCAGCAGGCAGAGTAACGCTGCCCAATTCAATATCGCACTGAATGGAAGCGCGCATGGACAGCTTGCGGGTAATTGGGGTGGCGTTAAAGCCTGGCGTAGACGTCGGCACGATGAACCCGCGCACGCCCGCTTCCACCCCGGCAGCCGCCGCGTCCTCCTCAGAAACCTTCGCCCAGATGATGGCTACCCCAGCAACGCTCGCCAAACCGATCCAACGCTTCGCACCATCAATGACCCATTCACCAGAGCGGTAGCGCGCCACCGTCGCCATGCTTGCCGGGTCCGAACCGGCAGTCGGCTCCGTCAACCCGAAGCAACCGATGACTTCACCGGCGGCCATCTTGGGAAGCCACTGTTGCTTTTGATCCTCCGAGCCGTGCTTATAAATCGCCGACATTGCCAGCGATCCTTGCACCGATACCACCGTGCGGATACCGGAGTCCCCTGCTTCCAGCTCCTGCATGGCTAGTCCGTATTCAACCGCGGAGCACCCGGCGCAGCCATAGCCTTCCAGATGCATTCCGAACAGACCGGCCTCCGCGAGCACCGGGAAGATCGACTCTGGCAGCACCGCATCCTCGTACCACTGCCCCACATGCGGCCGAATGTGTTCATCCACCAGTGCGGCAACGCGGTCGCGGGTAGCTTTTTCTTTTTCACTCAGCAGAGCATCGATTCCCAGAAGATCTGTCATGGCATTCTCCTCACGATTCGAGCAACGAACCACAATTCGTATGTATAGTAGTGTGCATCACTCTACCCGCTTGCCCCAGGAGGAACAATGCGCGCGCCCGCCAACGCCATCCCGATACCCCTCGCCTTGCGGTGGTCCGACCAAGACGCCAACGCCCACGTCAACAACGCCACAGTGGTCACCCTCCTGGAGGAGGCGCGTGTCCGTGCAGCCGCCACTCTCACCGATCCCGTCGCCACCGATTCCTATGCTCACGTGGTGCGATCCCTCGAAGTCCAGTATGACGCCGAGCTCACCTACACCGATTCCATCGAGGCTCGCGTGTGGATCTCCCGCATCGGAAACACCTCCTATCAAGTCGCCCACGAACTCATTCAGGATGGCACCCCGTGCGTGTTTGCCACAGCGACGCTGGTACTTATCGACGTCTCCGCCCGCCGCCCCATCGCCCTGCCGGACGAACTTATCGAGCGCCTGCGTGCCCATTTTTCCGAATAACCATTCACTGCCCTTTTAGTTCAGAAACTCAGTCATCACTCCCCCACGCTTTCCCACCACGAAGGAGCACAACGCTCATGATTTCCACCCGTGTTACCGAGATGCTTGGCATCGAGCATCCCATCATCCAAGGCGGCATGCAGTGGGTCGGCCGTGCCGAACTCGCCGCAGCCGTATCTAACGCCGGTGGCCTCGGCGTCGTCACCGCGCTCACCCAGCCCACCCCGGAGGATCTGCGCCACGAGATTCGCCGCACCCGCGAGCTCACCGACAAGCCTTTCGGCGTCAACCTCACCATGCTCCCTGCAATTACCCCACCGCCCTATGCGGAATACCGCGACGTCATCATTGAGGAAGGCGTGAAGATCGCAGAAACCGCCGGTAACAACCCCAAGGACCACATGCCGGCTTTCAAGGATGCTGGCATCACTGTCATCCACAAATGCACCTCCGTGCGGCACGCGCTCAGCGCCCAGAAAGTCGGCGTGGACATCGTCAGCATCGACGGCTTCGAATGTGCCGGCCACCCTGGCGAGGATGATATCCCGGGCCTCGTCCTCATCCCCGCCGCCGCCGACCAACTCGACATTCCCATCGTGGCCTCGGGCGGCTTCGCGGACGGCCGCGGGCTAGCCGCCGCACTGGCATTAGGCGCCGAGGGCATCAACATGGGCACCCGCTTCGTGGCCTCCACGGAAGCCCCAGTGCATGAGAACGTCAAGCAAGCCATCGTGGAGCGCAGCGAGCTGGATACCCAGCTCATCCTCCGCGAATTGCGCAATTCCACACGCGTGGCCAAGAATGCCGTGAGCGATGAGGTGGCCGAGCGCCTCGCCCAAGGCGCTGATTTCGAGGATATCCGCCACCTCGTCGCCGGTAAGCGCGGCCGTGCCGTCTACGAGACTGGTGATTTGGATGCCGGCGTGTGGACCTGCGGTACCTCGCAGGGACTTATCCACGATGTCGCTCCGTGTTCTGACATCGTCTCTCGCATTTCCGCCGATGCCGCACGCATCATTTCCTCCCTCACCGAGCTTGTTAAGGACTAATCCATGACCGACGCCATCCTCACCCACCGCGAAGGCTCAGCGCTCATAGCCCAGATCAACAACTCCGCGCGGCGCAATGCCATTGCCAAGGAGCATTGTCTCGCACTCTCTGCAGCGCTTGCCACCGCCTCCCAAGACCCCTCCGTCCGCGCCCTCATCATCACCGGTGATGAGACGGCCTTTTGCGCCGGCGCGGATCTGGTCGCCGCCGCACACTCAGCAGCCGCCGCGCAGGCCGCGGGAAAAGCTCCTAACCCTGCCGAGTCCACCATGCTGCCGCAGCTCAATGCGCTTGTCACCGAAATCCAGGCCGCCGAGATTCCCGTCCTCGCCGCCGTCGAAGGCGCGGCCGCTGGCGCAGGTGCCTCGCTAGCCTTCGCCTGTGATCTCATCGTCGCTGGTGAAGAATCCTATTTCACGCTGCCTTTCGGCAAGATTGGCCTCATCCCCGACGGCGGCGTAAGCCTCACCGCGCTCGCCTCCGTCGGGCGTCACCGCGCACTTGCACTGGCACTTCTCCAGGACAAGCTCGGTGTCGCCGAAGCGGAGGCAGCTGGGATCGTCGCCCAACGCGCGCACCAGGGCCACGCCCTCGAGGCCGCGCTGCAGCTAGCGCAGCGCCTGCACATCGCGCCGCGCGATGCCCTGGCCAAGGCCAAGGAGGCCATCAACCGCACAGCCCTAGGGCAGCTCGATGAGCAGCTCGCGTGGGAGGAGCCCACGCAGTACGCGCAGATGGATTCGGACGGGCACAAGGAAGGCGTCATGGCTTTTCTGGAGAAGCGTCCCGCACGCTTTGATTAGGGCCAGTTTTGACTAGCAGAAAACTGCCAGGGAGAGCACAAGGTGATTCCAGCGTCGCCCGCCATACTTTGTCTTGTGCGTTTGAGAGAGCGCATGCGAGAGAGAGAACCCCTCACCCTCCAGAGGGCGGCCAATGGCTGATAGTTGGAGGGACTTGATAGAGACGCCGTTGGGCCCCTCCCCGAGGAATCGGAGGACGGGGCCCAACGGTGTTTTCACCTAGTCTGGTTCACATGAACTCCTGCTCAAGCGGCTCCAGCGCCCTGGACCTTCACTCCAGTGCCACCGCCCACGCCATGGAACTCCCTGGCGCCACGCTGACGCATCCTTTTGGACCAGACTGGGACGTGTTTAAGGTGCGCGGCAAGGTCTTCCTCCTTCTCACTGCGGTCACTGGCCGCCAGCAGGCCATCCTCAAGGCCGATCCCCTGGATGCAGAAGCGTTGCGTAGCGAGCACTCCTTCATCACGCCCGGCTACCACATGAATAAGAGACATTGGGTGTCGGTGCACCCAGCTCCCCAGCTGACCCCGAAACTTCTGGCCGAACTCGTGACGGACTCGTACCGCCTCGTAGTAGAAAAGCTCCCCCGTTCACAACGCCCCATCGATCCCTCCACCTTTGGATAGAGTTGCCGCTATAAACATTTGCGGCCACCAACCCCGAGCTCTTAGGCTTGATCACGTGACGGATTTTGACCTCATCGATGAGACCATCGCGGAATACCGCCGCTTCGAGCGCGCCCGCGCGCGCTTCGATACCGAAGCACGCCGCGAGTACGGCATCACCGGTTCGCACCTTTCGCTCCTCCGGCTCATTGATAAGAAGAGCCCCATTCCCATCTTGCAACTGCGCAAGGAGCTGGGTTGGCAGCCCGCCACCATCGGGCAGGCGGTCAAGCGCTTGGTGCGTGACGAGCTCATTGCCATCGACGATGATCCAGAGGACCTGCGCCGCCGCCTGTGCAGCATCACCGAGGAAGGCCGGCGCTTCCTGCTCCACGTCCCCCTCACCGGCCCGGCGCGCCTGCGCACCTATGAGTTCAGCGAGGAAGAGTTAACCACCATGAAGCGTGGGTTCGAGACCGCGCTGAAGGCTTTCGGGTATGTGCCGTGGAGTGATGAGGACTAGCGCGGATGACTAGTGCAGGACCGCGCTAGGGGCCTAATCCTCCCCGCAACCGTTTTCCACGAGGCGCTGCGCCACGTGCGCCAGCACGTCCAGCCCAGCCACGCAGTCTTCCTCCGTGGTGAATTCCTTTTCGTTGTGTGAGATGCCGTCGACGGAGGGGATGAAGAGCATGACCGTCGGCACCACCTCCTTGAGGTTGGTCGAGTCATGGCCGGCCACCGTGTAGATCTCCTGGTGCGAGTAGCCCAGCTCCTCCACGACCTCCTGGGCGAGCGCCACGCCGGCTGCTGGGTAGGGGTTGAGTGCCCACTCGTGCGTTGGGGATAGCTCGACCGAGGTGCGTGATTCCTCCTCTGCTTCGGCGATAATCTCCTGCAGGCGCGCTTGGGCTTTCTCCAGCACCTCCGTGGAGGGTGAGCGCACATCCACGTTGAAGCGCACCTCGCGGGCGATGGTCACGGGCGAGTTCGGCTCCAGTGTTAGCTGCGAGACCGAAGCCTGCAGCTGGCCTTCGGCGAATTCGTGGGTGAGGCGCTCTACTGAAGCAATGATGAGGGAGGCGCCGAAGAGCGCATCCTTCCTATCGGCCATCAGAGTGGAACCGGTATGGCCCTGCTCACCGGAGACCACCGCCTGGAATTTCTTCGCACCCCACGTGGCGGTAACCAGGCCAATCGTGTTGCCGGCAGCTTCAAGTTCCTTACCTTGCTCGACGTGGATCTCCGCATAGGCCGCGAGCTTCGGGGCTTCACCGCGCGGGGACCAACCGGCTTCCTCCTGGGCCTGCGCCACAGTGACGCCGGCAAGGTCGGTGGCGGAGTGGGCGCGATCAAGCGCCAGCGTCCCCACGAACACGGAACTGCCCATCATGGACGGCGCAAAACGCGAGCCCTCCTCGTTGAACCAGTTGATGACCGCCAGGTTATAGCGTGCCTTGGCGCCCGACTGCGCCACGCGCCCGGCAGCATGGGCTGCGGCCAGCACGCCATAAGCACCGTCGAAACGGCCTGCCAAGGGCTGCGAATCCAGGTGTGAGCCCAGGCCCACGTACTCGGCGCCGGGGGCGAGCTCAAAGAGCCCGTATTGGTTCCCGATCTCGTCATAGATGACGCGCGCCCCGAGGGACTCTAGGACCTCGTGGAACCAGGCGCGGTTGAGGTTATCGCCGGCACTGGCGGCTTGGCGCTCCACGCCACCGCCCGGAGTGGCACCGTTGGCGGACATGGCTTGGAAATCGGCCAGGAATTGTTCGTTGGTGGTTGCTCGCATGTCTACTCCTTAAAAGCTTCCGTAGCGCAGCTCGCCGCCCACGATGGTGGCGGCCACGTCGATGGTGGATAAATCTTCAGTCTGCAGCGGGTCCTGGGAAAGCAGCACGAAATCCGCCAGCTGCCCAGGCATTACCTGCCCCTTGCGCCCGGCCCAGCCCGTCGCCGCGGCCGAACCGGCGGTATAGGCGTAGAGCGCCTCGGCTGGGGTCAGACGATCCTTAGGCCCGTAGTCCCGGCCCGAGGCGGTGCGCCGCTCCACGAAGGCTTGCATGACCTCCAGGGGCACGCCTGGTGCCACGGGTTGATCGGAGCTGCCGGGGAGGATGAGGGAGGCGTCGAGAAGCCGCTTGCCCGGGTAGCTCCACGCGGTGCGCTCTGGGCCGAGGGCATCCGCCATCGCGTCACCGAAGGCCTGAATGAACAGCGGCTGTGGCACCACCACGATGGGCTTGCCGCGCAGGCGCTCAATCTGGTCGGGGCGCACCACCCCGCCGTGTTCGATGCGGTGCGGCATGGCGGGCACGCCATGCTTGTCGACGGCCTCCTCCAGCGTCTCTATCGCAAAATCTACCGCTGCATCCCCAATGGCGTGGATGGCCAGTGACCAGCCAGAATTCGCCGCTTGCAACGCGCGGGTGAGCATCTGTTCTGGGTCACCCTGGAAGTAGCCGTGGTGGGAGCAACAAGCATAATTTTCACTCAGCGCGGCAGTGGTTCCCAGCAGGGAGCCATCGCTGAAAATCTTCACTGGCCCGATCTGCAGCCACTCATCGCCGAAACCGGTGCGCAGCCCGCCATCCAGTCCCCAGCCGGTCCCGTCGGAGGCGTGTCCGGAAATCTCGTGGAGCACATCCATGGTCACCATCACCTGCATGCGGGTATGCAGGGTGGCGTTCTGATAGGCCGCAATCTCGCGCGGGCTGTGCCCAATCCAGCCGCCAGCCACACCGGCATCCGTGACAGAGGTCAGTCCACGTTCGAGGTAGCGGCGCGTGGCCAGTTCCAGGGCGCGGGCAATCTCCTCGCCGGATTCCGGCAGTGTCACCTCTTGGATAGCGCGCATAGCGTTTTCGTCGAGCAGCCCAGTGCAGTGGCCATCGGCATCGCAAACGAACTCGCCGCCTTCCACCTCCGGCGGGTTGGCGGGGTCAACGCCTGCCGCGTGCAGGGCCGCGGTGTTGACCGTATAGGCATGACCCGAGTTGTGTTTGATGAGCAGCGGAGCCCCGCCGGTCACGCGGTCAAGCTGCTCTATCTCCACCGGCGCATCCAGCCCGGAGGGGCGAAACCCTGCGGCCACTACCCAACCGTCGGGGTTGGGCTCGGCCTCGTGCAATGCAGAGTAGACATCCTCTGGCGTTGTGGCCTGGGAGAGGTCGACTTCCAGCAGCGTTTGGCCGAACCACACGGTGTGGGAATGCACGTCATTAAAACCAGGGCTCAGCGTGCGCCCGCCGACATCGCACACCTGGTCAGCTGGCAGGTCACGGGCGGCCTGCCCCACTGCCAGGATGCGCCCGTTGGCAAAGGCCACCGCATCCGTGACTGGCCGCGCAGGGTCTTGGGTCAGGATGTGGGCGTTGTCGATGCGCGTGATCATGCGTCCTCCTGTGTTCTCCTGTTTCTCCGACGAACTGCACGCGGTGCGTGCTGTGTCTGCCCCCACAGGTTAAACGTAGAAGTGATACGCCTCTCCGCATTGAGGGCAATTCACCAGTGACCACCGTGTAGCGTTGTGCACATGCACGAACAACGCTGGCACGATATCGTTGCGGAGGTCCAGGGCACCATCCCCCGGCTGGTGGAGGATTTCCTCACCGCCTTTAGCCGCTCAGGGCGCTATGGCGACTCACTAGTGAGCGAGGACGAGCTACGCCTTACAGCCTTTGAGGTCCTCGCTCGCATCTCCGATGTGCTGGTCGGCGCGATGGATGAGGAGGAGCTGCGCGCCCACGCGCAGAGCCTGGGTCGGCGGCGCGCACACCAGGGTGTGGAATTAGCAACGCTGATCGACGCCATCCAGCTCGACTTCACGGTCCTCTGGGAGCATTTACGCCGGGCCGCCGGCGCGGACCAGGAAGTGCTCATCGACCACGTGACCCAGCTGCATTCCGTTGTGACGATGTACAACCTGGTGGTACGCGACGCCTACCGCCTAGAAGAAGCGCGCGGGCAGCACGACGTGCACCGCGCCCACGCCCGACATTTGGAAAGGCTCTTTGCGGCCGAATCACTGGGCACGCTCGGCATTGCGGAAATCACCCGCGCGCTCAACCTGGATGCCGATTGCCACTTCGATGTCGTGGTGGCCCACCCCACTGCGGCGGTGGAGTTGCGCGCACTTCTCGACGAACCCATCTCCTCCGGCAAGGCCTTCGGCCACGGTGTGCGCGGGATGTTTGTGGCCTTTTGGCCCAGTGAACAGTGCCCCATCAGCCATTCCACAGGACGCAGGACCAAAGAGTTGGCAGATATTTCCGGGGTGCTCTTTCGCAACGTCACCGGACTAGCCGGAGCGCGCGCGGCTGCACATCAGGCACCACACATCTTCGACGCCACCGGGCCGCTGAACCAACTCACCGTAGCGCCCGATGCACTCTGGGCCGTCGCCGGGGATGCCCTCGCAGACTTCACCGCCAGCGGCATGACGGAGCTCACCCAGACAATCGCCGAGTTACGGCTTCACCACGCGCCGCTCTACCTGACCATCACCACCTACCTGGACTGCGGGTCCATCAAGGATTCCGCGGAAGCGCTGCACTGCCACCGCAATACCGTGCTCAACCGCCTACGCCACGTCAACGAACTCACCGGTCTTGACATCACTCGCCCAAAGGATGCCGCGCGAGCTTTGCTAGCACTCCATCGCACTGCCCGATAGCACTTGTGCACAGACACAACCACAACACTCAGTCAGTGGGGCAATGCATAGAAAACTCTCCACCCCATTCACCCCAAGGTGACACGCACCTAATGTTCCATAGAAAGGTAATGCATTTCACATAAGGAGCACCTCGATATGACTACCCATGCAGCGCCGGCCGCCTCGGCCCAATCCGGCGCCGAGGAAATCAAGGTCGACTCAAAGGACGTCTTCCGCATCGCCAGTTCCGCATTCGTCGGCACAGCCCTCGAATGGTATGACTTCTTCCTCTTCGGCACCGCCGCCGCGCTCGTCTTCAACGAACTCTTCTTCTCTGGAATGTCGGGCACCGGCGCCACCCTCGCCTCCTTCGCCACTTTCGGCGTAGGCTTCCTCGCCCGCCCACTCGGCGCGGTTATTTTCGGGCAAATTGGCGATAAGATGGGGCGCCGACCAGCCCTTATCATCTCCATCGTCGTTATCGGAGTAGCCACCGGAGTCATTGGCCTCCTGCCCACCTTTGACAGCATTGGCATCTGGGCACCTATCACTCTGGTCATCCTGCGTCTGCTCCAGGGAGTCGCCGTCGGCGGCGAATGGGGTGGTGCAACAACCATGGCTATCGAACACGCGCCGGCAGAAAAGCGCGGCCGTTACGCAGCCTTCGTGCAAATCGGCTCCCCCGCCGGTACGTTGCTCTCCTCCGGCGCCTTCGCGCTTGTACTCATGCTCGATGATGACGCGGTGAGCTCATGGGGCTGGCGCGTTCCCTTCCTCATCGCCTTCCCCTTCCTGGCAGTAGCACTGTGGATTCGCTCGAAGGCTGAGGAATCCCCGGTGTACAAAGCACTCGAAGAGGAGGCCGAGGCAGACGAAGCCGCGCACCAAGGCTCTCTGAAGGAGCTTTTCACACAACACTTCCCACAACTATGCCTCGCCTCTGCGGCAGCCTTCCTAGGCATCGGCGGGTTCTTCGTCATGAGCACCTACGTCCTCTCCTATGCCACAACCACGCTGGACTTCGAGCGCCAGACCGTCGTGAACGCCACCCTCCTCGGCGCTGTGTGCCAGATCTTTATCAACATCATCTTCGGCCGCCTCGGCGAAAAGATTGGCCCCGGTCGCGTTATCGGATACGGCGCGCTTGCCACCGCCATCATGGCGTGGCCGCTGTGGGCGATGATCGATACCGGCCATGCTGTACTACTCACGCTTGCTGTTTGCATTGGACTGTCCCTAGTTACAATCACCTATTCCGTGTCGGGCGTCCTACTCTCAGAGATCTTCCCGGCTAACGTCCGTTATTCCGGGGTGGCCATCTCTGCCAATATCGCCTCCGCAGTATCGGGACTGCTGCCTTTCCTCGCTACCGCGCTGAACGCCTCCAATGACACGCCTAGCTCTACACCGGGAATTATCATCCTGGCCGCCACCGCGCTCATTACAGCCTTCGGTGGCTTCGCCGGCGAAAGGCACCGCCGCGAGGACGACGTCACCATCGTCGACTAATACACAACCGCTCATAAGAAAAATAAGTTGGGACTCGGCGCCGCAAAGCAAGCTATGGCCTTGCCGGTCTCATCCTCATTCCAGCACTGGCGTCCTACGGCATGGCCATATGGAAAATCATCAACGGCGCCATTCCTGAACCGCTAACACTGTCCGGCACGGCCGTAGCCGCCATGCTCATCAATCTGCTCTGCGCGGTGTTATTGCTGCAACTGCGTCACGGCAGCGCGCTCACGCGCGGTGCTTGGTTGGCCGCGCGCAACGATGTTGCCGCCAACATTCTCATTCTTGGCGCCGGCCTTCTCATGCTGGCATGGGCAAGCCCGTGGCCGGATATCGTAGTCGGCCTCATCATCGGCACCATTAATCTGCGCGCCGCGGCAGAGGTCTTCGAGCAAGCCCGTTCGGAAGACCCGGAGATCGAAGAAGAATGACGCAGCCCCTTTAAGAAATCCCTTAATTCAGAAGCCTACGGCTGCGCCCACATCCCTGCCCCCTCAGGGCCAAACCACCCGCCGCCCATCCCCGACGCGCCCCTTAAGCACCCCTCGATGGGGTCATTCTTTAGTTTGTGAACGAACGGTCAAAGAGACGTTTTCCCAGAATACGGTCTACTGGGACAAAACCAAGGTTGGCGCAAATTTCTTAGTGAAATGTTCACGTCAGACCCACCCGATCGAAATGTACTTCCATGGGTAAAAATATTAACAATTCTAAGGGTGCGCGATCCTGAAAAGCGTCTTATCGTTGCAACACGTCACGCACTGGGCACAACAGCGCTCCTACAGCGCCACCGCAGTGCGTCACCACATTGCCCCAAAAATTTTCATCCAGGAGAACAACAATGACCAAGCGTCGTCGCACCGCCGGCCTCATCGCCGGCCTCGCGATTGCAGGCACTGCCCTCATCGCGCCGGCTGCCTCCGCAGCTACCCAGACCGAGTCCTACCCGGAGACCCCGGCCGTGAACGCCAAGCTACCCATCGTTCACACGTCCCACGGGTCCGACCACATGAAGGCCAACGTGCTCAACCCGCGCCCGGTCTGCAACCCGTGGGAGGACCACCGCACCGTGGTCTACAAGGTGACCGATAACTTCATGCCAGCAGGCACCATCTCCACCACCAACCAGACCAAGAAGGACATCCCGCTGCAGCAGGACCTGTCCAAGTCCCAGTCCATCACCTTGTCCGTCAACGGTGACCGCACTGAGACCACCTCCATGAACGCAGGCGGCAAGGGTTCCGGCAAGAACTCTGAGGGCTCCTTCGGCGTCTCCCACGAGATTGCTACCAAGCTCGGTGCTTCCGCGTCCTACTCCCTGTCCTGGGAGGCTGGCCAGTCCATCGGCCCGTACGATGTTCCGCCGAACCACACCGGTGAAGCTACCTACGGCTTCCGCGTTCTAAACATGACCGGTACCCAGCAGTACTGCAAGCCGAACGGCACCTGGTCCACCCCGACCTTCTGGTCCGCAATGCAGCCGATGAAGAACGAGGTTCGCGTCAAGCTCTACGACGACATCGCTGATTCCTACGCTCCGAACAAGGACGCTCAGAACACCACCGATGTCAACGACCCGAAGGTTGTTGAGGAAGAGAAGTCCCCGGAGGCTGACGCCGAGGTCATCAAGGACAACGAGGTCGCTCCGGAGGAGAAGGCCGTGTCCGAGGCTGAGGGTAAGAAGGAAGAGGAAGCCGACAAGAAGGTCCAGGAGGACCTTGATAACGGCAAGACCGATGAGGCCAAGCAGAAGCTGGACCTGAAGCCGGTTCTGACCACCTCCGGTGCTAAGCACGCTGGTTTCGCCGGCACCGTTGCTCTCCGCCTGGAGAACGTCGGTACCGAGCGCTACTACGGCGACTTCCCGGCTGTCCAGTACCGCGTTGACGTCAAGACCGCTGAGGGCCCGAAGGGCGTTGACCGCCTCATCACCCCGCGTTCCTCCAACGGTGCGCACATCCGCGACTTGGGCTTCGATGAGAAGACCTCCACCCGCTCCTTCGAGGTCACCCTGGCTAACCCGATTAACGCTGGCGAGAGCGCTCGCGTTGCCAACCTGGACTTCGGCGACGGCAACACCAAGGAAGGCCGCCTGAAGAACTACATCGAGGTGACCCAGATTTCCCGCCTGAAGGGTGATAACTCCACCGACAACGACCAGAACGTTGACTCCCGCGAGATCACCGTCAAGGACACCGGCAAGAAGGCTGAGGGCCTGTTCTAAGGAACACCCCACGCCCGCTTCACAGAGAGTGCAGCCCGCCGGCGCTTAGTCCGGCAGTGAGAGAGTGAGAGGAAACCCCCGACCGTGCGGTCGGGGGTTTCCTTATGCCTTGAACACCGCCGTTCCCGCGGACCTGTCAACGCAGACGCTTTTCGCGCTCCATGGGTAGTTGGCTATTGTGAACCAATGCATTTCTCTCGCACCGCACTAGCGGGCCTTCTTTCAGTGGGGCTGATCCTTTCCCCCACTCACGCTCAACCGGCGCACGCACAGGCGCCAGATGCGATGAGCAGCGATATCGCCAACATCGATCAACACTCCAGTGCCCTCGATCCCATAGCCCTAGGCCCACTAGCTCCAGTACTCTTTGCCGATAATATCTTCGCTGCCTGGGGGAAGTTACTTCAGCAAGTGAGAATCCCGACGGTCGCACCAGAAGCTACGCGCCCACCGGCGACCACCGCACCGGCACAACTGCGCGAACTGCGGCATATCCAAGACAACGTGTGGGAGCTTAAGGCCTATTCACCGGCCATGGACCGCGTGATCACCAACGACATCATTCTTCCTCTGGGAGGATTAGAGAATACTCAGCCTCGCCCGACCTATTACCTGCTGGGCGGCGCCGGCGGAGGCGAGGACGCACTGTGGTGGGACGGTGGCGGAGCTTCCGAGTTCTTCCGCGACAAGCACGTGAATGTCGTATCACCCCGCGGTGCTTATGGCTCGATGATGTCCGACTGGGCGCAGCCCCATGACACCCACGGAAAATACAAGTGGGCCACCTATCTCACCAAGGAACTCCCGCAGCTTATCGACGCCAAGTTTCACGGCAACGGCCGCGACGGCATCGCGGGCGTGAGCAACTCGGGCGGCCCAGCGCTGGAGCTTGCCACTTTTGATCCGCGGTTCAAGGTTGCTGGTTCCTTCTCCGGCTGCCCTTCGACCACAGGTATCCTCGCGCAGTCCTTCGCATGGGTAAGCGCGGCTTTCTACGGTACGGACCCAGCTCGTTCTTTCGGCGCGCCGTGGGATCCGGCGTGGGCGCAGCATTCGCCGGTTCTCAACCTCGATCACCAAAAGGGGCGGAAGACCTTTGTCATCGTCTCCCGCGGCGGCCCGGCAGACTTTGATGTCGATATTGAGGACTCACCGCTCCCAGCCTTGGGACTCAACGAACGCTTGGATTACTGGTGCAGTTCCTTTTACGCCAAGCGTGCCACCGCCGCTGGCGTTGATCTTGACTACTACGAGCTTCCGGCCGGGCGCCACACGTGGGGGCTCTTCCGCCGGGAGCTAGCCATCAGTTGGGCCACGGTGGGCCCGGCACTCGGCGTGGACTAGCACCGTCAATCACGCGCACAACTACATCGCGTGAGCTCTAGATCACCACGCACCGCGCACGTAAAATCAACATTCATGAATGTCATGGACACTTGGGAGCCCACGCTGGGCACCGGACCTCTATTAGGAATTGCGGTGGCGGCCATCGCCGTCATCCTCATCCTCGTCATCCACTTCAAGGTGCACGCCTTCGTCACCCTTGTCACGGTTTCCGCGCTCACCGCTTTGGCCGCCGGAATCCCGCTGGATGGCGTGGTTCCCACCATGACGAGCGGCTTCGGTTCGACTCTCGGTTCCGTAGCCTTGTTGGTGGGCTTGGGCGCCATGATCGGGCGCTTGGCAGAGACCTCCGGCGGAGCCAAAACGCTTGCCGACGCCCTCGTGAAACTCTTCGGCGAGGCCAAGGCCCCTTTGGCACTCGGCGTGGCTTCCCTCATCATGGGCTTTCCCATCTTCTTCGACGCAGGCCTCATGGTGATGCTGCCGGTCATCTTTGCCGTCGCCAGGCGCCTGGACGGCCCAGTCTTGGCCTATGGCATTCCTGCGGCCGGTGCTTTCTCCGTCATGCACGTCTTCGTGCCACCGCACCCAGGCCCCGTCGCAGCAGGTGAGTTCTTCAGCGCGAACATCGGTCTGATCCTTATCTTCGGCCTCCTCATCGCGTTGCCCACGTGGTATCTCTCCGGCTACCGTTTCGGGCTTCACTTGGGCAAGAAGTACCCCTACCGCCTTGAGGAGGCCATAACCGGTGCGCTGGTCAGCGATGCCGAATTGCCGGATCGCCCGGCCTCCCCGGCTTCAGTAATCAGCATCCTGCTCATCCCCATGGTCCTCATCTTTGGCAATACCGGGTTGACCACCTTGGGCACGGCTGGCGTTGTCGATCCTTCCGCCGCCTGGGTGCGCTTCTTCATCTTCTTAGGCCAGACCCCGATCGCGCTGATCATCACCACGCTTGCGGCGATGGCCGTGCTGGGCCTGCGCCGCGGGGAAGGCAAAAGCGCCATTGAGAAGACCATGGAGTCTGCGCTCGGCCCAATTTGCTCCGTCATCCTCATCACCGGTGCCGGAGGCATGTTCGGCGGGGTGCTGCGTACCAGCGGCATTGGTGATGCCCTCGCGGATTCTATGTCCGGCCTCGGCGTCCCCGTTATCTTGGCCTGCTACCTCATCGCGGTCGCCCTGCGCCTGGCGCAAGGCTCAGCCACCGTTGCCCTCACCACGGCCGCCGCGCTCATGACGCCTGCAGTGGAGGCCGGTGGCTTCAACGAAATCCAACTGGTCCTCATTACGCTGGCCACCGCGGCTGGCTCGGTCTTTGGCAGCCACGTCAATGACTCGGGCTTCTGGCTCGTGGGCCGCCTCATGGGCATGGATGTGTCGACCACACTGCGGACGTGGACAGTAAACCAGGCACTCATTTCCTCTATTGGCTTCGGCATTGTCCTTATCTTCTACGGTGCTGCCGCGCTGTTCTAGGCCTGCAGATACTCGGCCGCCGCGGCGACCAGCTCCTCCTTCTTCGCTCCCCTCGCAACGTGCAACATTTACGTGCCTTCATTGACATGCTGGAGGCGTCTGGCAAAAGGCATCAGTCATAAGGCGTTTTCACGGCTGAAAACGCCATTTACTTATCGCAGATGGCGTTTTTAGACCCAAAGATGCCTTTTGCCAGATGCCTTCTGCAGGACGCCCTTCAGACTTAGGCCATTTTAGTGCGGAACAATCCCACCCCACCGCCGAACAACACCAAGTAGCAGTGCAAGAGTGGCGTTGCTCATCCACCCATGACTTAAGTCAGGAAGCACCAGCTAAGCCCGCAAGTACTCGGCCGCCGCGGCGGCAAGCTTCTCCGGGGTGGCGCTGACGTCCAGCACCACTCCTGCTTCTTCTGGGCGCAGTTCCTCCAAGGTCTCGAACTGCGAATCAAGCAGGGATACAGGCATGAAGTGTCCGGAGCGTTGGCTCATGCGCTCTTTGAGCAGCTCATAGGAGCCGTGCAAGTGCACGAAGACCGTATCCGGCGCTGCGGTGCGAATGAGTTCGCGGTAGGAATGCTTGAGCGCGGAGCAGCCGACGATGGCTCCATTTTCTTGGTCTGCGAGGAAGCGCCCGATGGATTCGAGCCAGGGTTTCCGGTCATCGTCGTCAAGCGCCTGTCCCGAGGCCATCTTCTCGATGTTCGCTGCCGGGTGCATGTCATCCCCGTCCTGGAAGGGAAGGCCGGTGTGCTGCGCCAGCAACTCCCCGACCGTGGACTTACCGCAGCTTGAGACTCCCATGATCACAACGTGCTTGTGCATCATCCTCCTTCACACGCCACCCGATTTTATGCGCTACGCACTACGTGACGTAGCGCGGTTCAATACGGCGCGGCTTAGCCCAGCGGCGCGTAGCCAAAGTCACCGCGCTGCACCTGACTGCGGGCATTCCGGTCGAAGGTTGCGCACAAGGCAGCCGCCACGTAGCGCACACCGCCTGCCGGCGAAGAGGAGCCGACGCGCTCGGCGCAGTTCTCCAGGGCTGGCAGGCCGATACTCTCCCCAGGCGAAGTCATGGAGAAGAAGGACGCGGCCATCATGGTGTTGCCATCGGCGCGCACGTACTCTGAGGAGCCCTTAATAGCCTGCCAAGCAATCGCCCCGACGGGATCGGTGCGGAACTGGTCCCGCTCAGTTTGGGTCAGTTCGGCGTTAGCAGCAGGCACGGACAGTGTTGTGATGAGTAGTGCTGCTGTTGCAGCAAGGAGAGGAAACTTTTTCATAGGAACACTCTATCTCCCGCGCCACAGTTTTTCTCGGTATTGCCGGCCTCGGCTTAACTGATGACGCTGCGCAACTGTCGAATCTCGGCAGGCCCCACACGGCAACAGCCGCCCAGCAAGCTAACGCCTGCAGCCTGAAGCTCCACCGCTGCGTCGGTCAGGTTCATAGCACCGACGGGAGCAGGACGCCAGTCGCAAGCGCCGTGGTCCCAGTTCTCCCCGCTGTTGGGGCAGGCCAGAAGCGGCTTATCGGTGCCGCTTCGCAGTTGCTTCACCACCGCGCATGCCCGTGATGGGTCGACGCAATTTACGCCCAGAGCTCCCAGCCGCGGCAACTGGTTGGCAAGCTCAATAACCCGCGAGAGCTTCTCGGGGTCCGCCGCGATGGCGCCGGTAATACTCAGTGCGAAGGGCTTAGGCTGCTCCTCAAGGAGCTCGAGCAATGCGGCCGCCTCCTCGACGTTGGGAATGGTCTCCGCAAGGAGGAAGTCGGCATCAGTATCCGCGAGTACCGCTATCCTGCGGGCATGCCAGCGCTGTAGCTCACCGCGACGCAGATCATAAGCACCGTCATAGTCCGTCCCCTTCCCCGGACCCGCGCCATAGGGGCCGATGGATGCAGCGACCAGCAGATCACCATGGGCAGTGCGCTTGTCGACGGCCACTCGCACCGCCTCACGGGCCACTGCGACGCTGCGGCGAAGAAGCTTCTCCGCTTCTTCACCAAGCACATCGAAGGTGACTTGGTAGGAGGCCGCGGTAGCAACCTGCGCGCCGGCGGCGAAGAAGTCCACGTGCGCAGACTCAATGAGCGCGGGGTTCTCCCGCAACACCCGCGCCGACCACAGCGGGCCAGAGATGTCATGCCCCTGGGCTTCAAGGTGGGTTCCGAGGCCGCCATCGACAAGCATCGGCGCATCACACAGTGCCATGACGCACGAGCCTAGCAGCGCACCGTGCCCGCAAGGTCCAGCTCGACAACAGGAAGTTGTTATAGCTTCGTTATTTGCTTGAGATTGGTGGACTCCCACCGCGTCAGAACCCTAAGTATCCGCAGCACTCAGGCATGGGACTGCACTCTTCGCAACACGCGCCGCGAGCGCGCAGTTAACTGCGAAACCTGTCCGCAAGCTGATTTTTTGGTTGAAACAATCTGGATGTCATGACACGGTGGACGAGTTAGCGATTCCCGCAGCAAGGAGGGGAAATGGTAGCGATTACTGCCAAGAATCTGTACAAGGTCTTTGGCAAACATGCCAAGAGAGGGGTGGAATCCCTCAAGAATGGGTCTACTCGTGAAGATCTCCGCGAGCAGGGCCTCACCGCCGCGGTGATTGATGCCAGCTTTGAGGTTGAACCGGGGGAGATCTTCGTTGTTATGGGCCTGTCGGGCTCCGGAAAGTCCACGCTCATCCGAATGATCAACGGTCTGTGGGATGCCACCTCAGGCGAGATTTTCATTGGCGACCAAAACTTAGCAGCCATGTCGGAAGAGGAGCTACGCGCTGTAAGACGCGACCGCATCTCCATGGTTTTCCAGTCCTTCGCTTTGCTACCCCACCGCACTGTCGGTGAGAACGCGGCGTATGGGCTGGAAATCAAGGGCGTCGGAAAGCAAGAGCGTGAGACCAAGGCAGAGGAAGCCTTGGCCATGGTGGGGCTCGAAGGCTGGGCTGATTCCATGCCAGACGAGCTCTCCGGCGGCATGCAGCAGCGTGTGGGCCTCGCCCGTGCGCTGGCAGCAGATACAGACATCCTGCTCATGGATGAGGCGTTCTCCGCATTGGACCCGCTCATCCGCAAGGACATGCAGGATCAGCTCATCGACCTACAGGCTTCCCTCAACAAGACCATCGTCTTTATTACCCACGATCTCAACGAAGCCATGCGTATTGGTGACCACATCGCCATGATGCGCGACGGCCGAGTGGAACAAATTGGTACCGCCGAAGAGATTTTGCAAAACCCCGCCAATAATTACGTGGCCGACTTCGTTAAGGATGTCGACCGCTCCCGCGTACTCAATGCGGAGAATATCGTCGAACGCCCACAGAACACCCTAAACGCGAGCCAGGGCCCGCTCACCGCGCAAAAGCTCCTGCGCGAATCTCAAAACTCCTGGCTCGTGGTGCTCAATGCCGACCGCACACCAGCCGGCGTGGTCTGGGAAGAGGACATCGCCAAGGCGGTGCGCAACGGCAACAGCGAGCTGCCACTGGATTCCAGCACCACGCACATTGTCCATGAGGGCCAGAACATTGCGGAGCTCTTCGGATATGCCGCCGACACCACGACCCCTCTGCTCGTTGTCGACGGAAACGGCAAGTTCACCGGTGTTATTCCGCGCGTGACTCTCTTGTCCGCCGCATCGAGTGACATCGACACCACTGGAGAGGAGAACTAAGCCATGGATCAAAACGCATTGCCCCGCATCCCCGTGGGCGATTGGGTCTCGGACGGCATTGACTGGCTCACCGATAACGCCGCCGTGCTTTTCGACGCCTTCTCCGCCATCATGAGCTTCCTCATTGACGGTTTCTCAGAGGTGCTCCTCTCCGTCCCTGGCATCATCATGCTCGTCATCTTGGCGTTGTTGGGTTGGTTCTTCCGCTCGCCCAAGTTCGCCATCGGCTCCGCCCTGGGCTTTTTGCTGGTGATGTGCATGCGCCAATGGGACACCATGTTGGAGACCATGTCGCTGGTGCTCATTGCTACTTTGTCTGCCACCATCCTGGCGGTTCCACTGGGCATTTGGGCAGCAAAGTCGAACACTGCCAGCGCGATCATCCGCCCCATCATGGACTTCATGCAGACCATGCCGGCCTTTGTCTACCTCATCCCAGCGGTGACATTCTTCTCTATCGGCGTGGTCCCGGGCATTTTCTCCACCATCATCTTCGCGCTGCCTCCGGGTGTGCGCATGACCGAACTGGGCATCCGCCAGGTGGATAGCGAAACCGTAGAGGCCGGCAAGTCCTACGGTGCCACCAATTGGCAGATCCTCAAGGGCATCCAGCTCCCGCTGGCCGTGCCGACCATCATGGCCGGTATTAACCAGGTCATCATGCTCTCGTTGTCCATGGCGGTCATCGCCGGCATGGTGGGCGCGGACGGCCTAGGCAAGGAAGTGGTCTCCGCCATTTCCACCCTGGATATTGCGCAGGGTGTTGAAGCCGGACTCGCTGTGGTTATCTTGGCTGTCTTCCTTGACCGCCTCACCGCGGCTCTGGGTTCGCTCAAGAGCTACCCGGCCTCGATTCTGAACTTGGTGCGCAAGTAATACCGCGCACGGAGAAACCCTAGACAGACCGAAAACAGTCAACACAAAGAACAAGAAGGACTCACAATGTTGAAAAACAAGATAGTGGCCGCCGTTTCTATTGCGGCTTTAGCTTGTGGTTTGGCCTCCTGCTCTTCCTCGGGCGAGGATAAGACTCTTACCCTCGGCTACATGCCTGCGTGGACCGATACGGTATCCGGGGCCAACCTCCTCAAAGAACAATTCACCGAAGCAGGTTATGACGTAGAGCTCGAAGAGCTCTCCGACGCCGCCGTGTTCTACACCGCACTCGATAACGGTGACATTGATATCTTCCCGCTGGCATGGAGCGAGCGTACTCACAAGAAATACATGGACCAGTACGGCGAGAACCTCGAAGACTTGGGAATTGGGTACGACAAGGCCGAAAGCTTCTTCGCGGTTCCCACCTATATGGACGATGTCAATTCCATCTCTGATCTCAAGGGGCAGGCGGATCGCTTCGGCGGGAAAATCGTCGGAATTGAACCCGGTGCAGGCCTGACTGAGCTGTCCTCCAACACCGTCGATGCTTATGGCTTGGAGGATGAAGGCTACACGTTGGCAACCTCCTCCACCCCAGCGATGCTGGCTGAGCTAGAAAATGCCATCGACAATCAAGAGGACATCGTCGTCACCCTCTGGAGCCCTTTCTGGGCCAACAGCCAGTACGACATCAAGCGCCTAGAGGATCCGGAAGGTTCCATGGGAGAGCCAGAGAACATGCACTGGCTCGCACGCAAGGGCTTTAGCGAGCAGTTCCCCGACGTCGCTGACTACCTCGGGAACCTCACTTTGGATCAGGAGCAGTACGAGTCCCTCGAAAACCTCATCGTCAACGAGTACGAGGATGGCGACGAAGACAAAGCCGTCCAAGAGTGGCTCGGTACCCATGGCGATGCTTTGCCCAAGCTCAATGACGCTTAAACCTCCGGCGTGAGTGGCACCGCGCCTATCATTACCATTTCGATATCTGAAAGGACCATCAAAAATGTTCTCCCGTAAGATTCTGGCCACCGTCTCTGCCCTCGCGCTGAGCGCTTCCCTCGTGGCCTGCTCCTCTGACTCCTCGGACTCCGCATCTGGCTCCGACAATGACGGTGACAAGGGCACCATCACCATGGGCTACATTCCGTCCTGGACCGATGGCCTGTCCACTGCCCACCTTCTTCAGAACAAGCTGGAGGAGGCCGGCTACACCGTTGAGCACGAGCAGCTTAACGACGCCGCCGTGGTCTACACCGCCCTCGCTTCCGGCGACATCGACATCTACCCGTCTGCCTGGTCCGAGTTCACCCACAAGCAGTACATGGACAAGTACTCCGACAAGATTGAGGACTATGGCGCCTACTACGGAAATGCCCGCCTGACCTGGGCAGTGCCGGAGTACATGGATGATGTCAACTCCATTGAGGACCTGAAGGGCCAGGCTGACCGCTTCGGCGGCCAGGTCGTGGGTATCGAGCCGGGCGCAGGCCTGACCAAGGCCTCCCAGGAGACCATCGAAGGCTACGAGCTGGACGGCTACAACCTGTCCACCTCTTCCACCCCGGCTATGCTTTCTGAGCTGAAGTCCGCTACCGACGCTGAGGAGGACATCGTAGTCACCCTGTGGCGTCCGTTCTGGGCTAACGCTAAGTTCCCAGTCAAGGACCTCGAGGACCCGAAGGGCACCCTGGGTGATACTGAGGGTCTGCACTGGCTAGCCCGCGACGGCTTCGAGGAGGACAACCCTGAGGTGGCCGAGTGGCTCAAGGGCCTGAAGCTGGATGATGAACAGTACGGCACCCTGGAAGACCTCGTGGTCAACGAGTACGGCGAAGGCAAGGAGCTGGAGGCCGTCCAGGAGTGGCTGGACAAGAACCCGGACGTGGTAAAGGACATCAAGTAAACTCCCTCACCCGCTCCTAGCGCTGAACCCGTAGCGCCGAACTAGCCCCGCATTGCGTAATCTGACGTGATGCGGGGCTTTGCCGATCCCGCTGCTTAGCTCGGCTACTCACCGTACTGCCATGCCGAGCAAGCTTTCCGAGCGGCCCTTCTTGATATACCGGCAACCGCCACACCTCACTCAAATAGCCCACCCCAATAGCAGTATTATCTTTCCTAATCTTCAAACGGGACAAATGCCCCGCGCTCAAGCCCATTCGCGCTCGTCGTCGCACTTTCACTTGCCGTACCACCCCACTACACATAAGTGCACGCTATACGTTCACAGAAAGTCTCCATGCTTTTACAAAGAAACGGCCAAGGTTTCAACAATAGTTGCCCCCTTTTCACCTAAAACCCCTGAACACAAGGCTACAATCCTGAGCGAGCACCCCCGCACATTACCCCCACTGACTGAAACAATCGGCTCAACCTTTACAAAGTCGGGCCGAAAGTAGGGGAAATCTAAAGAAGCCTAAGGGGCGAGACATGAAAGGCGACAAACATAAAGGCAAAGCTTAAAACTGCTGGTCAACTGGTCTTTCTGCGCCAAAGAGAGCTTTAATTTTAAGTGAAAGTACCGATCGGTACGCGGCAAAAAGCTGCCACTTAACCCTGAAGCAGAAAGAGGTGCCCACTATGTTCCGCCTCCACTTTAGACATACCGCCACAAAAATTGTCGTCCCGATTGCTGCCACCGCAGCACTCTTCGCTGGCTCCCTCAACACCCCTGCTCAGGCTGCTAGTTCCTTCGGTTCTTCCGCCCCGGCCGCGCTCCTCAATACAAAGCCCTCTGCTAGCGGCCCAGCCGCCCCAGCTCCCCGCGCATCCGCCAGTGTGCAAGGCATTATTAAGCAAACCAATGCCCAACGCGTGGCCAATGGCCTCGCACCGCTGCGTGTTGACACGAATCTGACCAACCTCGCACAAGACTGGGCCAACACCCTAAGCCGCGATGGCAAGACCCGACACCGCCCGAACTACTGGACCCACTACCCCGCCGGCCTGCCAGCCGGGGGCGAGAACGTCCTCCAGGCATGGAGCGACTACTCCGACGCCCGCGTTGTCCAGCTGTGGATGGACTCCCCCGGCCACCGCAGAAACCTGCTCGACCCCCGAGCCACGTCCGTGGGCATCGGCATGGCCATCGGTGCTGATGGCAAGCTGTATGCTGTGCAGAACTTTGGGCGGTAGGCTTCGTGCGCCCCGCTACTAAAAGCGCCCGGTAGAGAGATGGTTTTCTCTTTACAGGGCGCCATTCAGGGATTTTTGGATCGGCAGCCTCGGTACGCCCCCCGATCCCAGCGTTCGTGAGGATCACACGCTGAGGCTGCTTGCTGTTCAGAGCGGAAAGCAGCTGAGGCTGCTCACCTAGCGGAGCAGAAAGCTCGGCAAACTGCACCCGTCCATCAGGTACCAGCCGCACCAGCGCCTAGATTGTCGGTGAACGACTATGTAGGCTGCTGCGCCTTTAAAGGCAACCACCCGATAACCAGCTTTAACGATAAGGTTGCCCCAACGCAGAAATCGACTGCATCTCGCGCGTACAAATTAGGTAGCCTGACTTGACAGCATCTCCAACGTCAGGAAATCACAATGAATGATACTCATGCTCTGAGCACTCCCCGGCTTCTCCTTGCGGTGCCGACGGATGCCGATATTGACGCCATCTTCGCCATTCACTCGGATGCCCGCACCTACGAGCACCGCCCTGAACTGGCTATGAAGACTAGGGAGGAAGCCGTGGAGCTGGCACGCGCATGGCAAGCCAATTGGCGAGAGAAGCAGCTGGGCTACTACGTGGTGTCCACGCTTGATGGCAGCACTATTGGTTTCACCGGTGTGCGCCATAGCGAGGAAGCTGGTGAAGAAGTACTCAACCTCTACTACCGCTTCGCACCCGAATCACAGGGACAGGGCTTTGCCAAGGAGGCTGCGTCCGTTGCGATTGCCAGTGCGCGAGAACGTTTCCCGCAGCTCCCTGTCGTCGCCATCATCGACCCCACCAACGAGGCTTCGATTGCTCTAGCATTGAAGCTCGGTCTGCAGCACGTTCCCGGCGCAGGTGTGCCGGATGACTACGAGGTGTACCGCCTCTCCTAGGTTTCGGCCTTCCACGGCACCAACCCCTTGGTCGGGTACCGCGAGTCGACAGTGAAACGCTGGCACACCACCTGAGTGTCATCGTTGATGTCTAACTGCCCGATGTATTCAACGAACTCGGGTGAGCGCCAGAATTGTTCATGCCCGGCGCGCCATTCGTCGGCATTGATGTAGCCCTCGCCCTCGGCGATGGCGTGCTCGTCGCTGACGTCGGCGAGCCGACAGACCTGGACCTCGGTGATACAGATGACGCACACAACGTTGTCGTGTGAATCGAGGACTGCTTCGAGGTTGCCCACGTCCTCCTGCGGTCTGTAGCCGTGCGGATATTCGGCCAACAAGGACGTCGTAGTGGTCTTGGTGCTGTTCAGGATGGCGGTGACGAGGGCGTCGCGAAGCGGGCCAGGGAATGCGAACTCACCGCGGGGCAGTTCCGCTATAGGTTTCAAAGCGTCCTGAGTCATACGTTTACAGTACGTGGCCAGTTAAATGTTGCTGAGTGAGTACGTGCTCGCTTTCTGTTCAACCCGGCGGGATGCTCGCTCCCCCAAACTCGATTCATCCACGACGATGTCCGGGGAGTTTCCCTTGCGCCAAAGATGCTCCTTAAAGGGCTGGTAAACCAGCTTCTTTCCCAATCGCTCCATGCCGCGCCGCCACTTCCTATTGATAGCGGCGCGGCCTTTCTTCAAACTTCAAAGCTCTTCATAAACTTCAAAGAATTCACAAAATTCATAAACTTCACAAGACTTCAAAAGCTCTGTGGTCTAGAGTGAGGGACATGAATCCGAAACACACCAACCCTTTTACGGCTACTCTCGGCGCCACTCCCCCGCTGTTGGTTGGCCGCAGCGATGCCATTCGTGATTTCGGTTTTGCACTCGATGAAGGCCCTGGTGCCCATGAGAGGATCTCACTCATCATCGGACCACGCGGCATCGGCAAGACAGTCCTTCTAAACGCCTTCGAAGACGAAGCGCTCGAGCGCGGCTGGCTCACGCTCAGTGACACTGCAACGACCGGTTTTGTTGAGCGACTGCGTAGCAGCATTATTCAGCTTCTGGCTAAAGAGAGGAAGCAGCTCAAAGGCCTCAACGTCTCCATCCTCGGCATTGGAGGCGGGCTCAATTGGGATACTCGAGCTATTGCAGAGTCCACATATTCACTGCGCAATGCACTGAAAGATTTACTGGCCTACAAACGTGAACTAGACCGGAAATCCCGCCAGGAGCCCGGTGGGGTACTTGTAACACTGGATGAAATGCACCACCAACGCAGCCAGGAGCTCATAGAGTTCGGCGCCACGATTCAACATTTAGTTCGCGAGGGTGAGGACATTTCCGTTGTCATGGCAGGCATCCCGTCCTCAATTAGACCTCTGCTTTCCGGGAAGCTGAACAGTCGTGGCGACACCAATCCAGTCACCTTTCTTCGACGCGCCAACCGCATTGAACTGGGCAGAGTCTCCGATTCGGATGTACGTGAAGCACTGGAGGAACCCCTTCACAGCGCCGCCACCTCATGGTCACAGGACGCTTTGGAAACCGCGGTTGAGGCATGCCATGGATATCCATTCATGATTCAGCTCGTCGGCCAGTGCTCCTTTAGGGAAAAGGCGCGTACCGCTGACGGAGGTACCGAGATTTCTATCGACGCTGCTCAGCGAGGAGTCGCAACAGCACAGCGCAAGCTCGGCCAACTTGTTCATGAGCCAGCGCTGTCGGACCTCTCCCCCGTCGACCGAAGCTTTTTGGTCTACATGGCTCAAAGCGATGGCCCTTCCAAGATGGCGGATATCAAGGCACGCTTCAATAAGACTGATTCTTATGTAGGCAATTATCGCCGCCGGCTTCTCGACGCCGAAATGATCACCACCACGGGCCACGGCGAAGTCGATTTCGCCTTGCCGTACTTACGTGACTACCTCCGCGAGCACGCGGCAAGCCTTATAGCTGAAGACTTCGACGCCCAGTAGCGAGGCCTCCCTCGCCCTCGGACTGCACGCCACACCTACCCCCGCGCGTTTACATCTCTACTATTCGCGCAGAGTTTCCATTCCTCTCAAAGTTATTCATCCGGCTCGCCGGGGAATGCAGCACCTGCCAGCGTCGGTGTTGTCGAAGTGGTGGAGGGAGGGCGTCGCCAAGCGCGGCGTGAAACCGCACCGTGTGCGCGCTGGGACCGTCTGAATAAACGCGGATAATAGTATGCAAACCGCCGCAAAACCTGCGCCTACGTGGGTTTTCCTCGCTGTCGGGAGCTTGAAAAAGTTCAAACTTATCTTAGAATTGTCATCTAGTTCACACTTCCTCCTTGCGGTGCCGCCTCTCACTACGCACGTGGCTGACACGGTTCACCGCGCGCGAAGAAAGGTTCACGCAGATGACAACTCCCCCGCTGGGCGTGTGGTCCGAGGTTGGCAAGCTCCACCAAGTCATGGTGTGTGCGCCGGGGCTCGCGCACGAGCGGCTGACCCCCAGCAACTGTGAGGAGCTGCTGTTCGACGACGTCCTCTGGGTCGACGAGGCCAAGAAGCATCACGCGGAGTTCGTCACCAAGCTGCGCAGCTACGGCGTCGAGGTGCTGGAGATGCACAAGCTCTTGGAGGAGACCCTAGCCACCCCGGGCGGGCGTGACTTCATCTTGGACTTCAAGCTGCTGGATAAGAACGTCGGTGTGGGCATCGGCGGCGAGCTGCTCCACTGGTTCAACGAGATGTCCAACGCGCACCTGGCAGAGCTCCTCATCGGCGGACTGCCTTTCGCCGAAATCCCGAAAGGCTTAGGCCACGGCACCATCGACGCCATGCGTGAGATCTACGGGCCTGACGCTTTTGCGCTGCGCCCGCTGCCCAATACGCAGTACGCGCGCGATAACTCGGCGTGGATTTATGGCGGAGTCTCGCTCAACCCAATGCGCATGCCGGCGCGCCACCAGGAAACACTCCTGACGCGGGCTATCTACAACTATCACCCGCGGTTTGCGCAGGCAGATTTCCAATTTTGGTACGGAAATACCGATGAGGAGCCGGGTCTCGCAGCACTAGAGGGCGGTGACATCATGCCGATTGGCAAGGGCATCGTCCTCGTCGGCATGGGTGAGCGCACCACATGGCAGGGCGTGAGCCAGCTGGCCATGCGGCTCTTCGAGGAGAGTGCGGCGGAGAAGATCATCATCGCCGCCATGGCCGCTGACCGCGCATCAATGCACCTGGACACCGTACTCACTTTCTTGGACGCCGATAAGGTCACCGCCTACCCCAAGGTCGTGGGCACCATCCGGCCCATCGTCTTGCGCCCTTCGACGAGCACGGCGCCTTTCGACGTCGAACTGCCCACCCAGTCTTTCCTCGATGTCGTCGCCCAGGCGCTCGGCATCGGAAGCTTCGAGGTCATCGAAACCGGCGGGGATGTTTATACCGCCGCCCGCGAGCAGTGGGATGACGCCAATAACGTCGTAGCCATCGAGCCCGGCGTGGTGGTGGCCTATGACCGCAACAAGCACACCAATAAGAAGCTGCGAGCCGCCGGCATTGAGGTCGTCGAGATCGGCTCCGCGGAGCTAGGCCGCGGCCGCGGCGGCGGGCACTGCATGACCTGCCCCATCGTGCGCGAGGCGGTGGATTATTAGCGGCCCGATGGGAATATACTTTCGCATTACCCAGCACGTACCCCGCCCCGCATAAGGGAGAGCAGGCGGCGGGGTGAGGGGGACGTCGCCAAGCTCAGCGCCAATTGCACCGTAGTGCCCTCCGCGCGTTTCTTACCCCGAGTGAGAGATTCGGACATAGCAGGACCGTTAGTCCCCTCAACCTCACGGTAGAAAACGGGCAGAGTGAAGCACACTGCCAGCGGATTTGATTAGAACCGCTAAAATTCACCAACCCCATATAGGGTTAATCAAATTATTGTGCACGAAAGGTCAAAACACTGGCAGTCACCATATTGACATTGCTAACTCCCCCATCGTCCTAAGAAAAACCATTCCTACTTTTCCTAGGAGTGCGCTTCCGACACCTAGGATTGCTTCAGGATTAAATTAGTTCCCCATCATTCTTTGAGTTTCTTTAAGGACGGTATCCAGGTGCACATCAAGGGACTCCGCGTGCTCGCGCCGCTGACAGCTACAGCCGCGATGGTAACCGCGGTCTTCATCGCGCCCGTGGCACAGGCGGCCAGCATTCCGCCCATGCCACAGGCCTACCCCATCACGAACCTCTACAAGAGCTGCAGCGCAGCAGGCGAAGATATCACCACGCCGGAGTGGCACTTCGCAGAAACCGGCCGCCGTTACCTAAGCGACGGCACCCTGCAGTTCAAGAACACCACGAACCAGGAGGTGCCATACACCGCCTCCGTGGAAACGGGCACCAACCACAAGATTGAGGCCAACTCCAAGGCCGCTATGCCTTCTGGCTGGGACACCACCGCCAAGTCCGATATCGGGTTGAAGCTGAGTAACGGCTGGCAGGAGAAGGAAACCTTTGGCCCCATCACGCTCAAGCCGGGCGAGTCCTTCCGCGTGGAATACGGCGTGGTGGAAAAGGACTTCATCTCCATGTTCGTCGGCTGCAACGACGACCGTCTGGAGAACATGCCCGGTGCAAACGTCATCCGCGGCAAGGGCCCGGCCGAGCGCTATGCCTTTGCCTACATCATCAAGGCGGACGGCTCCGTTTCGGACCTGGCCATGGAGATTCCCTCCCGCTCCCCGGGCGCCAATTCCAAGCCCATCGAGGGCAACTACACCTCCGTATCCGGCCCCAGCCTGGAAAAGATTGCGGATCCAAAGAAGGATGAAATCATGCAGCCTTCCGAGGAACTGCAGCGCGATCCCTCCTGGCCCAAGGAGGGCGAGACCTGCGAAGGCCGCGATAGCTCCTGGTACCCGCTGGACATCACTGCGGTGAAGCCGACCTTCCGCAAGCCGGGCTACTCCACGGACTTCCTCAACTGGTCCAAGGGTGACTACGAGTACGCGCCGGTCACCGACTTCGTCGTCGGCGCCGAGCACGCGCCGTACACCAACTGGCAGGGCAACCGCGGGGATATCCCGAAGGGCTGGCTCGAATCCGTCGGCGCGGTCAAGCGCGCTTACATGCCGGTGGGAACTGAACTCGAGCACATCGACCTCGCTCCCGGCGAACGCGTGCGCGTGGAGTACGGCACCACCATGACCCGCATCAACTACCGCGAAATCCACTGCGGTAAGGACGGAAAGTACAGCCTGACCTCCAACTACAAGCAGACCACCGCACCCAGCGGCTTCTGGGCGGAGGCCACCATCACAAGCAAGGACGGCTCCACCCGCACCGAGGACGTCACCCCGGAGGAGTACCACAACCTCCCAGTCCCGACCCAGACCATCTACTAATCCCCCTTTTACTTCCCAAAGGAGAAATCACCATGTTCAAGACCAAGATTGCTTCCACCACCGCCGCCGTGGCCGTCGCTTGCGGCCTGATCGCTACCCCGGCCGCCAACGCCCTCCCGGCACGTGACCTGGGCCCGGCCAACCCGACCACCATTGGTGAGCACTGCACCAACCCGGGCGACACCGGCCAGACCGTTAAGATCAAGCGCACCTACTTCGACGGCTCCGCTGGCTCCTGGACCATCTCCAACTACAACGATGAGCCGCTGCCGGTGACCCGCTCCATCAAGGAAACCAAGACCAAGACCTGGAACGTCTCCGCCGGTGTGGACTTCAAGCTGCTGGATCTGATCAACTTCACCTTCTCCTCCAGCTACACCGACTCCCAGTCCTACGAGGTCGGCGAGCAGGTCGGCCCGTACAACATCGCTCCGGGCAAGACCGCCGTCATGCGCGCGGGTTGGGTGGTTTCCGACTTTGAGGGCCAGAAGACCATCTGCGGTTCCGATAACACCTGGCAGGCTAACGGCGACACCTTCACCGCTACCTTGCCGAAGGAGCGCCACGTGGAGGTCTCCACCCGCGACAACAACGATTGGGGCTAAGACGTGCTGAAGAAGTCCATCGCGCGCGCTGCCGCGAGCGTCTTCGCTGCGCTGAGCCTGCTGGCAGCCGCTCCCGTTGCCCACGCCGCTGACTTCGGCGGGGACTTCGAGCTGCCCCAGCGTTGGAACGATGATTTCAAGCCGGGCACGCACTGCGCAACACCCGGTGAGAATGGCACCTATGTCACCGCCACTCGCCGCTGGTTCAAGCAGACGGATGCCACCAGCGTGGCCAACCGTAACGATGAGCCCGTGCCGGTCAGCCACACCGTGACCCAGGCCCGCACTCAGACCATTGAGGTCTCCGGCTCCATCAAGGGCGAGGGCGAACTGGCCAAGGTGCTGACCCAGACCTACGGTTTCAACTATGTCCACGAGCAGCACTGGAAGCTCAACCAAGAGGTTGGCCCGTACACTCTGCCGGCGAACTCCCAGGGCAAGCTGGTGTGGGGCTTTACCATGCTCGACACCGACGGGCAGGACGTTCGCTGCAACGCTGATCAGGAATGGGAGGCCGTGGGCAAGCCCTACTCCGCCACCGTTCCGGAGGCGCGCTACTCCGAGCTGCAGCTTGGCGATGCCCCCGTCTGGAACTAACCCAGCTATCTCACCCGCCCAGACTTTACAAAAGAGGGCACCTTCACACCGCTTCGCAGCGGCCGAGGGTGCCCTCTTTTTGGCGTTTCACAGCATGATCAAACGGCAGCGGGAGCATTGCAGAACGGCAATGGGAACCTTGCAGAATGGCAACGAAGTCTTTGCAGAACGGCAGCGCGAGCATTGCGGAACCACAACAGCGCAGGCGATTCCTACCAATAGGTGACAACCACTGGGCGATGCTAATCTCGTCGCTCTGGCACGGCTAACCCGCGACGCCGAACGGCCTCCACGCATTTCGAGGACCACGAATATACTGCGCCACATGCCTCATCGAATCTTTTCCGTGCCCTTCGCCGACATCTATCCGCACTACGTCAACAAAGTGGAGCGCAAAGGCAGGACTGTCAGCGAGCTCCACGAAGTCATCACCTGGCTTACCGGCTACTCGGTTGAAGGACTGGGGAGGGTCCGGGAGCAAAAGATCACCCTCGAGGAGTTCTTCGAGCAGGCCCCTCAACTGAACCCGTCTCGCCACCTCATCACTGGCAGCATCTGCGGGCACCGTGTCCAGGACATCGAGGACCCACTGATGCAGAATATTCGGTACCTGGACAAGCTCGTTGACGAGCTAGCCAAAGGAAAGGCCATGGCGAAAATCCTTCGCGGCTAGTATTCGCCAACTGCGCTATTCAAAGCTTCAAGCTTTAAGCCACAAAGGGGTACGGCGGCGCGGTCTTCTCACGGAAGAAGTAGCGCGCGTGCGTATGGCGGACGGATTCTAAATTCTTAGCGCCAATCGCCACAATCTCGACGTCAGGATCCTTATTTACTTGATCCAGTCTATGACGAGCGCGGGTTCCCTCGATGAGGGATTCGTACTCAGTTACTTCCAGTGCACCTGTCGGTCGATGGTATTTAATCAAATAGGCTGGCATCGATTTATTCTCCCTCCACGTCACGTTGAACTCGGCGTTCTTCGAATTCATGGATTAATTTATCTAGCATCTTATACATGCTACGTCGCAATTGACGTGCTTCTCTTTGCGTTGTATCAGCAGGTTGGTTGCCTTCGAAAGGCTCAGTAAGAATATCGACGAGCTTTTCCACCCTGTTTACGACTTCGGACAGTTCATGCAAAGCGCGGGTCTCAATCTCAAATCCTGCCGGAATTTTTCCGCCGAATTCGAGGTATCGGATTTCTCTCCCCTACAAGTCTCCTGCCATTTCATAAAGGTTTGCCCACTGCGACTGAAGCGCCGTTCGTAACTGAATTTCTGCACGCCCGGCCTCAGACATCACATGTAGGTGCACCGCGCGATAGCCCGAGTGCGGTTCCTCGCGCATGTCCCGGAGCTCTACCTTCCTCGCCCCAGCCTTCATAAGATCTCGAGAAAGAAGCTCCGCCAGTATCGATTGTTCCTTTAGAGTCACGTCGAGATCCAGCCGTACTCCAGAGACGTCTTGGATATTCTCCAAAGGAAAGCTCGGCATTCGACTCAACTTCTCCCTCAACGTGTCTCGTGTTTTTACACGAGAACCCAGGAAGTATGTATCTGAATCTGGCTCCACAATCGAGTCTGAACTCAGCGTCAACCGATTATCAAGTTGTGCCATGGTCTGACCTGCTTTTTGAATTATCGCATCACACAGGGCTGATTGCTGGCCCAAGAACAGACCAAACCGTTCCTCATCAACCGCTTCCCCATTCCGTAACGCACTTCCTATTCGATGTACTTGTCTCTTACTAAACGTCGTCGGCTTGTGTTCCAAGAACCTCAAGGTTCCCCCTTCTTCGATAATGGCAACCCCCAAGACGAAGTGTTGCCTGTAGCTCCAGACACCCTTGCTAGACCGCGTGCGTGCGGACGTGCATTCCCCCACCTCTTGGATGCCTGCTCTAAAGAATACGAGGGTGCCCGGACATCAACACCACAATGTCGCTCATGCGTTCGATGGTCAATTTCAAACGCACACCCCAGAAGTCAAGAGAAGACACACCCCACCTTCAGCTTTGCCATACTTAACGCATGACTTCGCTAGAAACTTGTGCCAGCGACTGGGCGGAAACAATTGCGGCCGCACTCGAGCGCGAATTCCCCGCCGCGATGCACCACACAAGCGCTTCCACAGAAGACTGCGACGTGCGCCCCGCAAGCTGCACCCCAGTTTCTACGGTTGTTTCAACTGGCACTCCAGCGTCCACATGCAGTATTCCGGCGCGCTACTAAACAAGGTTCTCGGACCGGAGTCCCCCACCAGTCTTGCCGCGCTTCTCGACGATCGCCTCAGCACAGAAGCCCTCACCACGGAATACAACTACCTCCTTGCCCACCCCGGATATGAAATACCCTATGGGCGCGCCTGGCTGCTGCAGCTCGCCTCGGTTCTCCTTTTTGGCGACGACCACAACTACCCGCTCGAATGGGAGCTGTCTGGGCACGATTTCCTGTCCAACGGACTATCGGAGGCGCTACTCATGTCGCGCGTTCTGCCGGATTTCCCGCGTTGGTTTGTTTCCTTTCTCCCCCGTCGCTCCGAAGCGCTGGACTTCTTGACCACGATCCCAGAGGTACTCGACCCAACCGATGGCCGTTTGGCCCACCTCTACGGCCTAGCGCTGACCAGGGCGTGGATGCTCATTGAACTCGCTGAGCATTTCGACGCCTCCGTCCTACCCCGCGCACAGGCGCTTGCTGCCAGCGCACAACCGCAGCTTGTCGACGGCCACTTCATGTCCACCCACTGGCTCATCACCTACGCACTACGCTTTCAGCTCGCCTGTGAGGGAAAACGCGTGGATGAGCTTCGGTAACAAGTGATTCATAACGCGCACTTAAGGAATGGTTACTGAGCGAGTAGTACTGTAATTTTCTAATTATCGTTCTTCTCAGGAGCTCACCATGGATTCTCGCTACTCGGCACAGCGCGATAGCTACCGCCTGCCGGAAGAAGGAATCCGTATTGATCTTCGTGCTGAGCGTGCACGCCGTAGCCGCTCTCTTCAAGGCCGCGCGGACGCTACCCTTGAGCGCTCGGCCTACCGGCCGCGACGCCGCCCCAGCCAAGAACGGTTAACTTCTCCCTCTTCGACCGCTACCCCTTCACGGCGATCCGCTTCCCTGTCGGCGCCTACCCAACAAACACCAACACGAACAGCACCGACGAGAAAACAAGGAACTTCACCACGGCGCCACACAGCGCGCCATCGCCAGCCTGACAGCCGTCGCGGGATGGGGGTCCTCCTGATTCTGGCGTTGGTGTTCCTCGGGATTGTCGCCGCTCTCAAATTCAATAAGGAGCCAGAAACACCCGCCCCGCAACCCACCGACGTGGTCGCGGAACCTGCCGCAGTCATCGAACCCTCCCCCGCAGTCGAAATGTACATCCCCGCGATTGACGTACGCACAGATTTCGAGGAAGGCTCCTGCCGAGTCAAAGACAACAAGATCAATCCGGACTCGATGAATAAGGCCTGCACCTATACCGCGGAGGATAAGCCCTATTCACTTCCCGGTACGGATGCACAGGACATCGTGGTTATCGCCGGGCATACTGGCGCGGGTGTGCCGGCAGTATTTAATAATCTCTACGACGGCCGGGCAGACGAGCACAAGGCTTCAATAGGCGACAAGCTATACCTGCGCACGCAGAACTCCGGCGATCAGTGGCTGGTATACACCGCGACAGATCTGCACGATCCCTCAAAGGACGGTCTCGAGCAGGACGAGAGCATCTGGGGCGCCGATGCCCAGCCCGGCCGCCTGCTCACCATCAGCTGCATCCAGCCAGCCAACCCACTGGCAGCGGCGGTACGCAATGCCGTGGTGGGATGGCAGTTTGAAGGCGTAGCCGAAACGCCTGAAGCTGCCACTAACCAAGGCTAGAGCCTCCTGCTGTACCCCCATAGAGGGGGATCCTCAGGCCACTACGCTTCTATCGAAAATTTTCCCAGCTCACAGGTTTTCATAGCGCATGTTTTGGCAGGTCAATAGACCCCATAGGCACAACCGATCAGGTCGCCACATGCCGAACATGCGGTCCGTTTGGCGCAAGAGACGCCTGCCATGTTAGTGAGCAAAACTTCCAAACCCTTGTGACTGATGTGAAAGCTGTGACTATTGTTGTTCATGTTGGATTAAATCCCTCTCACTACCCTCACTAGGAGAAACTTATGAAGCGCATCAACCGCACCCTGACCGCAGCAGTCCTGGCTGGTTCCCTCGCACTGGGTGGCACCGCCGTCGCCTCTGCACAGATCCCGGCACCGGCCGAGTTCGAGCTCGATGGCGTAACCTACCGCCAGCAGTCTGACGGCAGCTACCTGAGCGTCAACGAGCTCGGCCAGACCCCACTCAGCAAGGATCAGGCACAGGCAGCCTGGGAGAATTCGCCTGAGTACCAAGAACTCCTAAAGGAAACTTCGAACCAAGGTGAAGACCCGGCCGAAGGCGAAGAGCCGTCGAACAACGAAGAGGGCTCCGCCGATGGCGACAACTCCAACAACAACGGCTCCACCGATGGCGACAACTCCAACAACAACAACTCCTCCGAGGGCGAGTCTGACTTCGACAAGAAGCAGCTGGCTTGGCTGGCTCTGCCGGCTGCCCTCGTCATCGGTGGCGTGACCTGGTACCTGGCCAAGGATGGAAAGACCTACGTGAAGTCTCAGGAGGCTGCACAGAAGGACGCTCCGACCGCCGAGGAGAAGGCTGCTTCCGAGCAGATGCTGCAGGAGAACAAGGACGAGGTCATCGCCCAGGGTGGCCAAATTGCTGACAGCACCGCCGCACAGACCCCGGCACAGACCCGCGGTATCTCCGCTGAGACCGGCTCCAACACCGTTGCTCGCGGCCTTGCCGCCCTGGTCTTCGCAGCCATGATCGCTGCTGGCGCTTTCGCCGCTCGTCGCAAGTTCTTCGCTTAAGAACAACTAGCGCCACACACCGCGTTTCTCCCCCACCTAAAGGCGGAGGAACGCGGTTTATGCGTTTTGCCAACCTCCCGACGCGCAAATCACCACCGCCCAACCGGTGGCACACCTTGAGGCAAGTTAAAAATTCAACGAATGAACTAGAACATCGATAGGCCACAATATCGAAGTTAACCAGGAGCATTGCCACAAAATGGCTCCTCGCAGACACCCCCAACCGCCACCCCGCACCCTGAGACCTTCATGACAATTCCCGTGGAATAGCTTAAAAATACAAAATAGTTTGACTCATCTCACTTTTTTCTGGTTAGTATGTGGGCAGTCGAAATCAGTTAACGGTGACAACATCGTCTGATACGGCGTTGACCAAACTTTCCCAATCTATTCCCAGGAGAAGAAATATGAAGCGCATCTCCCGTAACCTCACCGCAGCAGCCCTGACCGGTGCCCTCACACTTGCTGGCGTCACCGCCGTTCACGCCGAAGAGGCCAGCAGCCAGGACACCAACAACAGCTCCTCCGCCGGTACCGAGGGTAATAACGGCAGCAGCGAGCAGGGCGGCGACAACGGCAGCAGCGACGGAGACAAGGGCGACAAGAACAAGGATGGCCAGAGCTCCTTCGATGACTTCAAGGGCAAGCTCTCCTCCGAAGACGGCAAGCCGACCGACTTGGGCATCGCCGCTATCGTCCTAGGTGTCCTCGGCGCACTGGCCGCAGTCGGCCCAGCCGCAGCACAGGCACTGGGAATCAACCTCCCGTTCTAGTTCAAAGCTTCTATACCTAAGCTTTTAAAGCGCCAAGCTAAAGGCGTTAACCAGCAACACCCCCATCACGCGACAGCGATGGGGGTGCTTTCACTTCCCACAGCCGCAAAGATGAGGGACACACTTCACAAATTGACGTGATGCGGGCTACACTAGTCACCCATAGATTGTTCAACAATTCGGGAACTATAGAAGAGGTGTCCTCCTGTAATGAGCGCGCTGCACATAGACCTCAACGCTGACCTCGGCGAAACCACCGCCGGCAACCCCGTGGCCGATGACGCCGCGATGCTCCAGCTTGTCTCCTCCGCCAACGTCGCCACCGGCTTCCACGCCGGTGACCCGCACTCCATCGCGGAAACGCTCAAGGCGGCCGCAGAGGCAGGAGTTACCGTCGGCGCGCACGTTGGCTATAACGACCCAGCAGCATTCGGCCGCCGCTTCATCGATTACGCACCTGCCGAGCTTGCCGCCGAAATCACCTACCAAATCGGTGCCCTCCAGGCCCTAGCCCAGGCCAACGGGACACAGGTGGCCTACGTGAAGCCGCACGGCGCAATGTACAACACCATCGTCCACCACGAGGCCCAGGCCCACGCAGTTATCGACGGCATCAAGGCCTTCGGCGACCTGCCCGTCATGCTGCTGCCCGGCGGCATCGCCGTCGACATCGCCGAGAAGAAGGGCCTCACCGTCATCCGCGAGGCCTTCGCCGACCGCAACTACAACCCCGATGGCACGCTCGTCTCACGGCGCGAGGCGAATGCGGTGATGGGCGATGAGGGGGACGTCGTCAAGCGCGTGCTCGAGGTCGCCGAAACCGGCTCTATTACCGCCATCGACGGCTCCGTACTCAACGTGGATGCCCAGTCGGTGTGCACGCACGGTGATTCGCCCGGCGCGGTCCAGCTGCTGCGCGGTGTGGTCAAGGAGCTGCAGGCGCGCGGGATTGAGATTCGGAGCGCCATCTGATGCATATTCACCCCGTAGGAACGCGCGCGCTGCTCATAGAGCTGGAGGACTTGCCCCAGGTCATGGCGTGGCACGCGGCCCTCGACGCTAATCCGCTCAAAGATCAAGTCGACGCGATTGCTGCCGCCACCACCCTGCTGTTGACCTTTGCCACGCCGAACTCCGCCGCCGCAGCCGCTGAGAAGCTGCAGGATTTCCACCCCACCGCGCAGGCAGGCGAGGATCCGCGCTTTGTGGAGATCGACGTTCTCTATGACGGCGAGGACCTCGATGAGGCCGCCGAGTTGATGGGCATGTCGCGCGAAGGCCTCATTGATTGGCACACGTCCACCGAGTGGCTCGCCGCTTTTGGCGGCTTCGCGCCCGGCTTTACTTACTGCACCCCGGCGGACTCGGCGCAGAATTTCAACATCGAGCGCCGTGCCACCCCGCGCACCGCGGTGCCGGCGGGTGCCGTCGGAATCGCCGGCGGTTTCTCCGCGGTCTACCCGCGCGTCTCCCCGGGCGGCTGGCAGCTGTTGGGCACTACTTCAACTCCGATGTGGGAATCTGATGCCCACCCGCCGGCACTGGTCCAGCCCGGTGACCGCGTACGCTACCGCGCGGTGAGCTCGCTGCCGGACGTGGTGTCCACCACGCCTTTTGGCCGCCGCACTCCCGCACGTCTGCCGCGCTTGGAGGTCCTCGATGCGGGGCTGCTCACCCTCTTCCAGGATCAGGGCCGCCCCGGCCGCGGCAACTTGGGCGTCACGCCCTCGGGTGCTGCTGACTTGGCTGCGGCCGCCACGGCCAACGTCGCGGTGGGCAACCCGCGCGGCGCCACCGTACTAGAGAATATCGGCGGCATTCGCCTGCGCGCGCTGACCGACGCCGTCGTGTGCGTCACCGGCGCCCAATCCCGCGTGCTTCTCGACGATATGCCGGTACACCTCGCGCGCCCAGTACTCGTCACCTCCGGCTCAACGGTCACCGTGGATCCCGCGACGGTGGGCCTGCGCAGCTACATCGCCATCCGCGGCGGCATCGTGGCGGATGCGGAGCTGGGCTCAGCCTCCACCGACGTGCTCTCCGGGCTGGGGCCTACACCGGTACGGCTGGGCGATGTCATCGGTGTCCTCCCCCGCTCCACCGCAATGACGGATGCGCAGCTGAGCAACCCGATGCGCGTGCGCGAAGGCGCGCACGGCCAGACCGAGGGTGTGCTGCGCTGCGTGCTCGGCCCGCGCGATGACTGGTTTACGCCCGAAAGTCTGGAGGCGTTCCTGGCCACCGAGTGGACCGTTACTGCACAGTCCAACCGCGTGGGCGTGCGCCTGGTCGGCCCGGAGGGCTCCGTGGCGTTGAGCCGCGCCCGCGAAGGCGAGCTGCCTTCGGAGGGCATGGTCGCTGGCTCCGTCCAGGTACCGCCGAGTGGCGAGCCCGTGATTTTCCTCCGCGATCACGCCGTGACCGGTGGCTACCCGGTCATCGCCACAGTCCTCGAAGAAGATATTGATATCGCCGCGCAGCTCCCGCCGGGGGCGACGGTCCGCTTTGAACTCGCTTAAACACTAGTAAAGGAACACCCACCCATGATCTCTGCAGTCCTTATTGCTAACCGCGGCGAGATCGCCGTCCGTATCGCCCGCACCGCGCGTGACCTGGGCATCCGCTCCATCGCCATTTATTCCGAAGCCGATGCTGGCGCACTGCACACTCAGGTGGCCGACGAAGCCTATGCGCTTCCCGGCAACTCCGCGGCGGATACCTACATGAACATCCCGGCTCTCCTCGATATCGCCGTGCGCGCCGGCGCTGACGCCATCCACCCCGGTTATGGCTTCCTCTCGGAGAACGCCGACTTTGCCCGCACCGTGGCCGAAGCCGGCTTGACGTGGATTGGTCCCTCGCCGGAGTCCATCGAGCTGCTCGGTGACAAGATTGCCGCGCGCCGCGTAGCCGAGGAGGTCGGCGCCCCGCTGGCACCAGGTACTTCTGATCCCATCGATGACTGGCAGGAGGCCCGCACCTTCGCTGAGGAGCACGGCCTGCCCATCGCCATCAAGGCGGCTTATGGCGGCGGCGGACGCGGCCTGAAGGTGGTGGAAAACCTCGAGGACATCGAGGCGGCCTTCAACTCCGCCGGCCGCGAGGCCAAGGAGGCTTTCGGGCGCGCGGAATGCTACGTGGAGAAGTTCCTGACCCACCCGCGCCACGTGGAGGCGCAGATTCTGGCCGATACGCACGGCAACGTCGCCGTGCTGGGTACCCGCGATTGCTCCACGCAGCGCCGCTTCCAAAAACTCATCGAGGAGGCCCCGGCGCCCGCGCTTTCCGACGAGCAGCGCACCGGCATCCACGAGGGTGCCCGCGCCATCTGCGCGAAGGTGGGCTACACCGGTGCCGGCACGGTGGAGTACATCGTCTCCGAAGATGGCACGATTTCCTTCCTCGAGGTCAATACCCGCGTGCAGGTGGAACACCCAGTGACTGAGATGGTCACGGGTGTGGACATCATCGCCGAGCAATTCCGCATCGCCTCCGGCGAGCCCCTCTCCTTCGCATCCTCATCTTCGTCCGATGCGTCTGAAGCGCATGCTTCAGACCCTGAAATGGACGGCCACGCCTTCGAATTCCGCATCAACGCCGAGGACATCCTCAACGGCTTCGCGCCGTGCCCCGGCACCATCGTGCGCTTCGAGCCGCCGACCGGCCCTGGCATCCGCGTCGATTCCGGCGTGCGCACCGGATCCATCGTGCCTCCCTACTATGACTCGCTCGTGGCCAAGCTCCTGGTCTGGGGCCCAACCCGCGAGATCGCGCTGAAACGCGCGCAGCAGGCCCTTCAGGAATTCGATATCGAAGGTGTTCGCACCGTGCTGCCCTTCCACCGCGATATGGTCTCCTCCCAGGTCCTCGTGGACCATGGCGACGCCGATGCCGCAGCGGGTATCTACACCGACTGGCTCGACCACAATTACCGCCCGTCAGCGGAGGCCACGAGCGCCACCGTTCCGGTGGAGGCCATCTACGCGCAGCGCACCCGCGTGGCGCTGGAAATCGACGGCAAGCTGGTCAGCGTGGGCTTCCCCACCGATATGTTGTCGCAGGGGCCGGTGAAGGGGGCGTCGGCAAGCGCGGCGTCTGGGGCCAGCGGCAGCGGCAACGAGGTGACCAGCCCCTACGAGGCCAACCTCGTGGCATGGAACGTAGAAGACGGCGAGACGGTCGAAGAAGACCAGGCTATCGCCACGATCGAGGCAATGAAGATGGAATCTGCGGTCAAGGCTCCGTCTGCGGGCAAGCTGAGCCGTGTGGCAAAGGAAGGCTCGAGGCTGGAACCGGGCGCGGTAATCGCCACGATTTCTTAAGCGGCGGGCTACTGTAAGTCGCATGCTTGCAGATTCCGTCGCCTCCGCGCTCCGCGCCGCCATCTCTGAGGGCGAGTACATGCCTGGGCAACAGCTCAGCGAGGTCCGCGCGGCCGAGCGCTTCGAATGCTCCCGCAACACCCTGCGGGAGTCCTTCGCCATGCTCGCTTCCGAGCGAATCGTGGAGCGCATCCCGCACAGGGGTGTCTTCATTGCCACGCCCGATGCCGATTTCGTGCGCGATCTTTATTTAGCGCGCGCCGCCATCGAGCCGGCCGCGGCGCGCTATGCCACCTTCGAGGACCCGGGCGAGCTGGTGCGGCTGACCGAATCCGCCGTGCAAGACGGCGCTCCCCGCCCCCTCATCAACCAGCGCTTCCACAAGAGGTTGGTCGCTGGTCTGGGCTCACCGACGCTGGACCGCTCCATGTCTCATCTCCTAGCGCGCATGCGACTCACCTTCTTGCTGACATTGGAGCGCTACCCGCAGATTCACGATAACCACGTGCAGGCCAACATCGACTTAGCCCACCTCATCGCGCAAGGCGAGCGTGAGGCCGCCGCCGATGCCTGCCGCGCGGACTTGATGCGCGCGATGGAATCGATCCTCCGGGTCCTCTAGCTGCGCCTGCGCTCCTGTTAGCCGGTTCCACCCGCGCGAAACTGCTCGGCCCACATGGTTCTAGTGAGATGGTTCGGGTCAAAAGGTTCGTTTACCCCCAAGTGAACCATGTACGCATTCACAGAAGGTTTGTTTTCCCCCAAACAAACCTTCTGACCAGAACCATCTGAGTAGAACCATGTATCGGCGTCATGAGAGCTAGAGGAAACGCCACCGAACTGGGGGCTCAGGGGATGAGGAAGTCGCGGTCCGGGATGTCGGTGACGAGCATCTTGCCTGGGGCGTGCGTGATGGCCAGGCTAGGCCGCGAGTTCATCACGATGGCCTGCGGAGTCACGCCGCACGCCCAGAAGACCGGGATTGTGCCCTCAGGAATGTCGACGGCTTCGCCGAAATCGGGCTGCGATAGGTCTTCGATGCCGATGGCGGCCGGGTCGCCCACGTGAACCGGGGCGCCGTGGACGCCTGGATAGCGGGAGGTGATGCGGACGGCATCGGACACCTGGCTCGCAGGAATGGGGCGCATGGAGACCACCATCGGCCCCGAGAAGGCACCCGCCGGGGTGCAGGGAATCGTCGTGCGATACATCGGTACGTTGCGGCCCTGCTCGATATGAGCGATGGAAATACCATCTTCCACAAGTGCATTCTCAAAAGTAAAGGAACAACCGATGAGGAAGGAGACGATGTCTTCGGAGTAGAAAGGGGAAGCGTCGCCAAGCGTCTGCGTGAGCTGGCCGTCCTCGTAGAGGTTGTAGGCCGGGATGTCGGTGCGGATGTCCCCGCCCGGGATGAGCTCAGAAGTGAACTGCCCGGCCTCCAGCACGCCGACGATGGGGCACGGCTTGGGATTGCGCTGCGCGAAAAGAAGGAAGTCGAAGGCGTACTCGCGCGGCAGGGCAATGAGGTTGGCTTGCATAAAGCCGCGGGCGTGGCCGGCAGTGGTGGTCATGTCGTGTGCGCGGGCAAAGGCGCGCACTTCTGCGGGAGTCTGCATCATGCCCATAGGTTAACGATTCCCGAGATGGATTTAACGCCAATGAAGATTTCCAGCACGAGTGCTAACACACCGGCGATGAGCAGCCACATCGGCTGCTTAACACCGTGGGTAAGGTCGTGGCGTTTGAACGCGACCCACATCACCATAGCGAAAGCGATGGGCAGGATGATGCCGTTGAAGGCACCCGCGAAAATGAGGAGTTTCTGCGGCGCGGAGTTGAGAATGCCGAAGAGAATGGCGCAGACAACGATGAAGCCTACGGTGAGGAAATTGCGGGTGCGCGGGCTGACCTTCTGGGTGGTCACGAAGGTGATCGAGGTGTAGGACGCGCCGATAACGGAGGACAAGCCGGCAGCGAAGAGCACAACGCCGAAGGCGCGGAGACCAAATTCGCCGGCGGCGTGGCGGAAGGCATCGGCAGCCGTGTTGTCTTCAGAGAGGGCAACGCCCGTGGCGACGACACCCAAGACCGCGAGGAAGAGCAGCACGCGCATGATGCCGGTGACGATGATGCCGAGGACAGAGGTCTTGGTAATCGCGTTGACGTTTTCCGGTCCAGACAGGCCGGAGTCGATGAGGCGGTGCGCGCCGGCGAAGGTGATGTAGCCGCCCACCGTGCCGCCGATGAGGGTGGTGATGACGAAGAAATCGACGCTCTCCGGCATGACGGTGTTCTTCAGCGCCTCGCCCACCGGCGGCTGGGAAACAATCGCCACGTAAAGCATGAGCAGAATCATGATGGCGCCCAGCGCGGCGACGATGCGGTCGAGCGCGACGCCCGCCCGCTTGGACAAGAAGATGAAGATGGCGATAGCGGAGGCGATAAGGCCGCCGATACGAGCATCGATGCCCAGCAGGGCGTTAAGGCCGAGGCCCGAGCCGGCGATGTTGCCGATATTAAAGACCATGCCGCCGATGAAGACGAGAATGGCGAGGAACCATCCCAGCCCGGGCAGAACAGTATTACCCAGCTCGTTGGCCCGCATGCCGGAGATGGCGAGCACACGCCACACGTTCAGCTGAATGGCGATGTCGACGATGATCGACAGCGCAATGGCGAAGGCAAAGGCCGCGCCCATCTGCACGGTAAAGACGGAGGTTTGGGTCAAAAAGCCCGGGCCGATGGCGGAGGTGGCCATGAGGAACATGGCGCCGGCCATGGCGCCGATGCCCTTGGGAGCCTGCGCTTCTTGCGGCGCGTTCTGGGCGGCTTCCTGGGAAGCGGAGGGATTGGTGGGTTCCGAACTCATTGTTGGGCACCTTTCGTGACGAAGGTCGCATTAAACGTTGGTGAAAGCATAAGGGTTGTTGAACAATCTGTAAACAGCGCGGGGGTGGCGCACGTTACACCCACGCCAAAAGTGCAGCCACCCCCACACCCCTCGCCAGATTCCATTGCGCGGCAATAGAAAGTGACCTAGGATACACGTTAACTAATGGCCATTCGCATAAATCTATGGAGGAATTCATGCCCCAGGACATTTACATCGCCGGGGCTGCACGCCTGCCTATCGGCAAATTCGGCGGCAGCCTCGCTCGGCTTTCCCTGACCGAACTTGGCTCCCTTGCGGCCGAAACGGCTATTGAGCGTTCGGGGCTTTCAGGAGCAGACCTCGACACCGCCGTGGCGTCCAACGTCATGCCCGTTGTGCCGAAGGACCTCTACCTCTCCCGCGCGATTGCCCGGAACGTAGGGTTGCCAGACTCCTCCACTGCCATGGGTGTTAACCGCCTCTGCGGCTCCGGTGTCCAAGCAGTCATCAGTGCGGCCCAACTCCTGCAGTCTGGCGACGGCTCTCTAGCGTTAGCCGTCGGCGCAGAATCCATGAGTAACGCGCCCTACTCCGTCGAAGGAGCGCGCTTTGGCAAGCGCATGGGGGATGGCAAACTCTACGACTGGCTCACCGGCGCACTCTCCTGCCCCTTCGGCACCGGCCACATGGGTGTCACCGCAGAAAACGTCGCTGCGGATAACAACATCTCCCGCGAACGCCAGGACGAATTCGCCGCCGAGTCCCAGGAGCGTGCCGCGAAGGCCCGCGCGGAGGGTGTGCATGCCGAGGAAATCGTCCGCGTCGGCGAGCTGGACTTTGATGAGAGCGTGCGGGAGACGAGCGTCGAGAAGCTGGCAAAGCTCAAGCCGGTCTTCGTTAAAGATGGAACCGTCACCGCCGGCAACGCCTCCGGCATCAACGATGGCGCTGCGGCCGCCGTGCTGGCCACCGCAGAGGAGGTGACCAAGCGTGGCCTAGACCCGCTGGCGAAGATTGTGTCCTGGTCCATCGCGGGCGTGGACCCGACGCGCATGGGCATCGGTCCGGTGGCTGCAGTGCCGAAGGCGCTTGAGAAGGCCGGCCTGGAGTTGCAGGATATTGACCTCATCGAATCAAACGAGGCCTTCGCCGCCCAGGCCATCGCCGTGCAGGACCAGCTGGGCTTCGACCCGGCCAAGACGAATATCTATGGCGGTGCCGTCGCGCACGGCCACCCGGTTGGTGCCACGGGCGTCATCCTGCTGACCAAGCTAGCTTATGCGCTGCGCCGCGAAAGCAAGCGCTATGGCCTGGTCACCATGTGCATCGGCGGCGGTCAGGGAATCGCCATGATTATTGAGAATGGAGCGAAGTAAATGAGCATCACCAAGGTAGCCGTCATCGGAGCAGGTTCTATGGGATCCGGCATTGCGGCGCTGTGTGCGTCGGCAGGCATGGACGTCGTGCTGCTGGACCAGGACGCGGAGGGTGCCCAGAGGGGCGTCGAGATCCAGCTCAAGCGCAAGGGTTTCCACCTGCCGGAGTTTGCCGAGCGCGTGCGCGCCAGCGATGACTACGCCTTGCTGGAGGACCGCGAGTGGATCATCGAGGCCATCTTCGAAGACCTCGGCGCCAAGCATTCGCTCTATCAGGCCATTGAGCCTCATTTGTCTGCGGATGCTCTGTTGAGCTCGAATACCTCTACCCTGCCACTGGCGTCGCTCCTGGAGGGCGTGCCGGAAGCCCGCCGCGACAAGTTCGCCATCACGCACTTCTTCAACCCACCGAAGGTCATGCGCCTGGTAGAGCTCATCGCTTCCGGCTCCACGGAGGCTGCTCTGCGAACGACCATCGAGCAAACCCTGGGCAAGATTGCGCTTGAGTGCCGCGATACGCCGGGCTTCATTGCCAACCGCGTGGGCTGTTACTGGATGGCCGCCGGCGTGGCCCGCGCCCGCGAGTTCGACGTGAGCTACGAGCTTGCGGACGCTGCCTTCGGCCGCGCCTTCGGCATCCCCCGCACCGGTATTTTCGGGCTGCTCGACTACATCGGTCTCCAGCTGGTCAAGCCCATTTGGAAGTCTTTGGAGACGGCCTTGCCGGCAGGTGATCCGCTGCTTGACGTCCCCCTTGGTGATGACTCCTTCATCGAAGGTCTCGTTTCTCGGGGGCTGACCGGCCGCACTGGTGAGGGTGGCTTCTATCGCGGCCGTGACGAGGTCATCAACTCCTCTTACGAGTACGTGCCCCGTACTCAGCCCTCCGATCCTGTCGTGGGCCTCAAGGATCCGCGCGAGGTCATGAACACCGACTCCCCCGGCGGCCGTTTTGCCCGCGCGGTCTTCCTCGACACGCTGGCCTACTGCTGCGAGGTAGCTCCCTCCATCGCGGACCACGTGGGCCTCATCGACGATGGCCTGACCTTGGGCTTCGGTTGGAAGAAGGGCATCTTCGCGCTTGCCGACGCCATCGGTATCGACCACGTCGCCTCCGCTTATGGTGCAGACGTTCCTGAATTGGTCTCCGCTGCTGCTCAGGCGGGTGGCTTTTATGGCGAGGGCTCAGTGCTGTCCTCGACGGGTTCTCGTCAGGAGCTCGCGCCGCGCGAGGGCGTCGTAACGCTGGCCTCTCTTGATACTGAGACCATCGTTTCTCTGGAGGCGGGCGCGGTCCACGCGGTGTCCACCTCTGCTGGACGCATCGGCATCATCGACCTGCACACACCGATGAACTCCATGCCAACCCCGGCCCTTTCAGTTATTCGCGCGGCCCTCGACGCTGTGTCCTCTTCCAACCTTGTCGCTCTGGTCATTGCTAACGACAAGCCGGTCTTCTGCGCGGGGGCGGACCTCGCGTCCATTGCGGCTGCGGGTGAATCGGGTTCCGCTTCGCGCGTCGAATCATTGATTTCGGATGGCTCCAAGACCCTGCGTGCGCTCAAGTTCGCCCCGGTTCCCGTGGTAGCGGCTGTGCGGGGTGTTGCCTTGGGTGGCGGCTTTGAAACTGCGCTGTCCTGCGACCGCATTGTTGCTCATGCCGATGCGCGCCTCGGTTTCCCGGAGCGCACCGTGGGTCTCTACCCAGGCTGGACGGGCACAATCTCCTCGCTGGAGCGGCTCAAGGCGGCCGGTGTCGAAGACTATCACCAGAAGGCCTTCGACTTCATCGCCTCGGCGCGCAACTTCTCTTCTGCTTTCGAGGCACAGAAGGCTGGTTTCTTGGCTTCGGATGACGTCGTGCTCATGTCCTTCGACCACGTCCTCGCTCACGCTTTGCTCGAGGCCGCGGACCTGGCTGCCTCCTACACCCCGCCTGCAGACGCTTCTATCGAGATGTACTCCGGCTCCCCCGCCTTGGACCATGACTGGCCCATCGAGGGCACCACCGAGAACGACCACGTTATCGTGGCCAAGCTCGCCGAGATGTATACCGCCCCTACTTCCTCCAACTCCGCCTCGGCTTCGCTGAGCTTCACCGAGTTCTGTGAGCGCGAAGTGGAATTCGACGTACCGCTGGTCCTCCTCCCAGCCAACGTGGAGCGCGCCAAACACATGGCCGCAACCCGCAAGCCCCTCAACAACTAGCCCCGGCCGCTTCTATTTCCCAACCCCGCTCCCTTTTTCGGAGTGGGGTTTCTCCTTGTTCGTTGCGACCTGGACCGGCAATTGACAGGCAGGTTTAAGCTGGTCACTTGCAAGTTTGAGCTGGTCATTCTGTGTACAGCTCAAACTTGCACATGGTTCCACTTAAAAGGCATTAGTCACATGGTTTACTTGCCCCCAAGTAAACCATCTAGGCGTTTACAAACGGTTCGTTTGCCCCCAAACAAACCTTTTCACTAATGCCTTCTGAATGAAACCATCTGGCAGCGCCCTCGTGCTGACAAGGAGGCTCGCTAGGCTGAACGAGGTTGCACGGTGTTTAACGCACCGCGCACCTCGTTAAGAACCTGTTCTCGGTTCTGGAGAAGATCCCGTGGTGAATAGCGCAGCACGATGTATCCGAGATTCTGAAGGTACTTCTCTCTTTGCCGCTCAGCCCGTATCACCGCTTCGGTAGATTTTCCGTAGGTCGCTCCGTCGTACTTCACAGCGCCGTCTATTTCCATGATGACTTTGCCGTTGAGAAGCAAGTCCGGCCGATACCCACCCTGAAGCTCTGGCTGAACCACGAGATTCTTTCCCAGACCTTCCACAATTAACATGCCGCGCGCATAGGACTCATAGGGAAATTCGGCGAGGGCGGTAGCATGCATAACCACTTTCCTAGCCTGAGCAGCACCTTTTACACGGCCCATTGCCGTGATCATTGACCGTAAATCGTCAATGCTAACGAGTCGTTTGCGCAAAGCGGAGTCGACAGCCATCAGCCCTTCCTCAAACGTCGCAAGCCGTGCGACGTCGATGCAGGTGCGCGCAACCGACGTGCACCGAAGCCCGAAGCGCTCCATAATGTCTGAGGTTGGCAGCCACATTTTTCGGTACATCACCTTGCTATCCCATTGCCGTCGCGGCGGGACTGTTTTGGATTGCCGTGCTAGAACAACCTGTGCGTCCCGAGACGACAGCGTCCACAAGCCCAACAGTTTGGCCGCAGATCTTTCCACGAGAACTGACCGATGAGCGCTACGCCCGAAGGCAACGATGTCAAAGAGATGGCGTTGGTAGTAAGGAAGAGCTGAATAGTACTCGCTGTTTATCGCGTAACGCGAGGTGAGGCGAATAAGTTCACCTGAAGCAAGTTGTTTCCACACAGGGTGGTTGTTCGAAAGGGGTCGTAGGTAAATGAGGTGTGAATCGTCAATCATGCTTCCATCATCATGGCTTCCAGCCCTCAAAAGCTACGGTCGATTCCCCGTCTGTGGATAACTACAACTCATCCATCGAATTGGCTGATCCTTCAACAAAGTAATCCACAAGGTTCCACTCACAAGGCTTCACTCAGAAGTCTCTAGTCAAAAGGCCCGTTTGCACCCAAGTAAACCTTCTAACAGCACAAAGAAGGTTCGTTTGCCCCCAAACAAACCTTCTCACTAATGCCTTCTGAGCAGAACCATCTTCGACCGCTCACGACGGTTCCAACAGAGGCCTCCCCACCAGGACTCGAACCTAGAATGACCGCGATAGTGGGAAAAGATGGGCACGGTGGAATATGGGGCCACTTCGAAACGCTACTTGTAGGCCGAGAAACCGGTAATCTTCTTGCCCATAATCAGGGATTGCACGGTATCGGTTCCTTCGTAGGTGTGCATGGCCTCGATGTCGGCGAAGTGGCGCGCGATGTCGTTTTCTAGCAGGATGCCGACTCCGCCGAGCATGTCGCGGGCATCAGCGGCAATTCGACGAGCAGCGCGGGTGTTGTGGAGCTTCGCCGCCGAGGCCTGCTCCGGGGCCAAGGTCCCCGCGGTTTCGCGCAAAGAGACCTCACGGCAGGTCAGCATCATTTGGCTCAAGTCAAGCACCATATTGGCCAAGCGCTGCTGAATAATCTGCGCTTTCGCCAGCTCGCGACCAAACTGCACGCGCTCCAGCACATACGAGCGGGCAATCTCGTAGCAGGCCACCGCGGAGCCCAGCGCCATCCAGGACACACCAATGCGGGTAGCGGTGAGAACGCGAGACACATCCTTGAAGCTGCGGCAGCCCGGCAGTTGGTTGGCGGCGGGGATGCGGCAGTCGGTCAACGTAATGTGTGCCTGGTGGATAGCACGAAGAGACAGCTTGCCTTCGATAACGGAAGCCGAGTAGCCGGGTGCGTCCTGCGGGACGATGAAACCGCCAACATTGCCGTCCTCCATGCGCGCATAAATGATCGTGATTCCGCCGGAAGCGCCGTTGCCGATCCACTTCTTCTCGCCATTAAGCACCCATTCATCGCCGTCGCGCACCGCGGTGGTCTCCAAAGCAATTGAGTCCGAACCGTGAGCCGGTTCCGTCAGCCCGAAGGCACCAAGCAAAGAGCACGAAGCCATCTGCGGCAAATACAAGGCCTGCTGTTCCGGAGAACCCAACATCGAAATTGAGCGCATGGCCAGCCCAGCCTGCACCGCAATCACCGTGCCCATCGAGGCATCCGCGCGCGTGACCTCCATGAGTGCCAGGCCAGCACCAAGCGTGGACATCTGTTCATGGCCTTCCACCGCCAGGCCATCCGTCATCACGTCCAAGTCGCCCAAGCGCTGAACCAAGTCCAGTGGGTACTCCGCAGCCTGCCAGTGCTGGTTGATCACCGGGGCGGAGTACTCACGAAACTGCGCTGCACGCTTCCACCCCGCAGCATCGGACTCAGAGAGGCTGTCAAAAACACCCAAGAAATCAGTGGTGGACTCAAAGAGGTTGTGAGACATGGTGAGTTCTCCAATAAACAGGCAATACGAATGGCTATTAGCCCTAATTGTGACCTGACCCTCCATTGGCTGTCAAGTGCCTCACACATAACGTGACACGACCACACACAACGCGGCACGACCACGCACAACGCGGCACGACCACGCAAGGACAGTCACCAGACAAACCAGCCCCCAACCGTCCCCCACACCCCACATCGCAGGTACACTAACCACCATTAGCTCATTGAGGAGGACGCCCACCATGGCCAACCAGAGACGCCGCGACCAAATCGCCGCCGCCGCACTCGACCTCTTTGACCAGCGCGGCTACCACGCCACCGGCATGGAGGACATCGCCAAGGCCGTCGGCATGCGCGCCTCCAGCCTGTACAACCACTACTCCTCCAAACAGGAGCTCCTCGCTGAAGTCACCATCACCGCCATGGAGGATCTCCTCCGCGCCAACGCCGCCTGCCTCGCCGGGCTCAGCGATCCCCGCGACAAGCTCGTCGCCACCATGAAAGCCCATGTCATCTACCATGCCACCCATGCTCGGCGCGTCCGCGTGGTCAACAACGAGCTCACTAACCTCGAAGAGCCCCACAAGTCCGTCGTTCTGCAGCTGCGCCGTGACTATGTCGCGCGCTGGATGGCCGTGGTCAACGAGGGCGACTTCCATGCGGAGAACCTCAAAATCGCCTGCTGGGCGCTCATCGATATGGGCATCGGTGTGGCCCAATGGTTTAGCCCCGACGGTGATTACACCGCCGAGGCTTTAGGAGAGATGTACGGCCAGTTCGCCCTGCGCCAACTTACCTAGGGCGCGCAGCCAATCTGCTGCTCTTCCTCACGCCCATCCGGGTACTGCACGCGCACGCGAGAGTAAACCTCGGCATGGTAGCCGCACGCCACGCGCTTATCGACGACCACCTTCACCCGATCCTCATTGAATGTGCCTTCCGCGCAGTTTGGGTCACAGTCATTTTCGATGGCCACGCCCTCTGCCTCTGCGGAATCGGCTCCCCAGCGCTGCCAGTCCAACTCGTTGACCAGATAGTTATTGTCAGCACAGGCCAGTGAGATGCGGTCCGGGCCCTCCAGGCCTGTGACGGAGACGCAGTCCAAGATCGCGGTGGCATCGATGGTGGTTTCCACGTCCGGGCCTACGAGGCCGACCACGCGCACCAGTTGGCCGGTCGCAGGCAAGACGGAGAAGGAGACGCGGTCAGAATCGCGAATCACGGTGACCAGCTGGTCCTCGCCTTCGCCCTCAACGGTGCCGACCTCATTGCCTTCCGCATCCGCCAGCATGTCATAAGCAATCTTCTGCTGCTCGCTACTTAGTCCGGGCTGGAGCAGCAGCTCCAGCGCTCCGAGGGCGTGGTTCGGGAAGGAATCCGCCAGCTTCTCCAACCCGGCGCGATCGGTCGCAACGACGAGGTCTTCTGGGTTGATGGAGGGCTGCGGATCGAAGCCTGGCACCTCGCCCTGTGAGGAAACCTCCACGGCACCGCCAGCATCCACCGCATATTCGGTGATCGCGGTGGCATCGCCAAGGGTATCGACGCGCTTCATGTATTCCTTCGCGGTCACGCCTTTATCCACGGCATCGGGCTGGGTGGCCGCAGCTTCGCCGGCCTGCGTCAGAATCTCTGCGGCCGAGGCCACGGGCTCCGAGTTATTGAGCAACGGGAAGGCACCACCGATGAGCGCAAGCACCGCGACGGAGGCCGCCGCTATTGTCCACGTGGGACGACGCTTCGTGATCTGTGCGAGGGTGTCTTCGGAGCGGGCGAGGGATGCGTCGTCAAGCGCGGCGTCCGGTACCGGATTGGCGGCGCGGAGTTTGTCGAGAGAGTTAGGCATCGGTTTCTCCTGTGAGTTCGGATAGGTGGGTACGCGCGCGGTGCAGTCGAACGCGCACGTTATTGCGGGAAATGCCGAGGACCTCGGCGATATCAGGGTGGTCGAGGCCCTCCCACGCATGGAGGGTGAGAATTTCGCGCTCGGCATGCGGCAACTGCATCAACGCGCGAGTGATGTCGAGATTGGCATCGACTGCGTCATAACCGGCATAAGATTCCAGCTCATGGTCGTCGAGGTTCTCCGTCTCCCGCCGGGTGCGGTAGAACTCCCGCATCACATTGCGGGCGATGCCATAGAGCCACGGCAGCGGCGTGCCGCGTAAAGAGTCGAAGCCAGCCCACGCTCGCTCAAACACATCAGCCGCCAGCTCTTCCGCGTGACTCGGTGGGACGCGGCGGCGCAAATAGGCCAGCACCACCGGGTAATGCTCGCGAAACAGGCGAGAGAATTCCCGCTTACGCGAACCAGGCAAGGTAAGGACAGACACTAAATAACTCCATATTGTTCGTGGGCTCACTGAGTATGTTGCATCAGACAGCCGAGCATTACAGAAAAGCGCTGAAATGGTTTACTAGTAGAGCTATGGAACCACTCGAGCTCTCCGCCCTGACGGGCACGCAGTCGCGCACCTACGGCACGCGCAAGATCACCAAGGACATGATCTCAGCACCCGTGCACGTGGCTATTGCGCTGTGGGATGAGCGCTGGGATTCCGCCGAGAACGGCACGATTGATGGCTGGGTCATCGCCGTTAACACCAAGAAAACGCGCTTCGTGCACAAGGGCCAGATTCGGAAGGGCGATATCGTTGAGGTAGCCGTCCGCGAATTGGAGAAGGCCACGAAAAGTATTCGAGGGCGCAAATGGATCGTCACTGGGCGCCGGCAAGCGGCACTTCGCGCCGCCCTGGAGGAACGCGGCTATACCGTGACGGGGAGTTTTGCGGAGGAGAATAGGGCGTCGAAAAGCGCTAGCTCCGTGCGACGCAAGCAGGCCGGGATCACCGCGCGCCGCGCGAAGAAAGAAGGCGAGGCCCCACGCAAGAAGCAGGTCGTCAAGGTGGAAACGCCGGAGGCGCACTGGTGGCCGAACTTCTCGACAGCCTCCTCGTGGCCCATAGACGCCACCGTGCGCATCGCCACGGATGCCTCCTCGGACACGGTGTTTAAGGGCTCCATGTGCTTCGTGGCCAGCAATGGTGACTACCGGTTGCGCACGCGCAAGACGACGGCCAGCACCGATGAGCTTGAGCTCGAATCCCTCACCCTGGCGTTGAAATACCTGCTCAAAGTCGGGGCAACCAAGGCGATCATCGAGTCAGATTCCGTCGCTGCATTAGAAGCGGTGGAACAGATTCGGCAGAAGGGCTCGAAGGCGATGCGCTCCCGCGGGGTGTGGCGGGGGCTGTCTTCAGGTTCGCGCTCGCGATTCCAGCAAGCGTGGAATGACGTGGAGGGAGTCTGCGCGGTGACCATCCGTCGGGTGATGGGGCATGCGGGTGACCCGCTGAACCGCGCAGCGGACCAAATTGCATACATGGGCCTGCGGGCGATTGCGCATCCGATGAAGCAATCACGGGCAACGCTGAAAGAAGGCATCCGGAAGACGCTGGCCAAGCTCTAATTCGGGGTTCGGTGTACTAGTGGCCTAGTGTGAATCGCATGAGCAATCCCTTTGACTCCAACCCTTTCGAGGAGCCGGCCAAGCCAATCAACGGCCGCGGGGCTAATCCCTTCGCGGAGCCCGCGCGCGAATCCTACGCGGCGCCTTCTGCGAATCCTTCTGCAGAGCGTTTCGCGGATCCGGCCGCGGAGCCTTCTGCTGAACCTTTCACTGAGCCTGAGCGCGCCTACGCACCGGCGTCGATGCAGGACTATTCCCTTGAACAGCACGCACCGGGCGGCACGATCCACAGCTTCTCCCTGTTCAAAGGGCTTTTGAGTCTGTTTTCGGTCCTCGTAGGCTTCACCGGAATTACTGATGGCGATGTAGCCATGGGCATCGGCTTCGCCTTGCCTGGAACGTGGTACTTCCTCAAGTCGCTGCAGCAGAAGGCCAACCCGACCACTCCGCAAAAGCGCCACTGGTTTGTCATTTGGATGATTGCCATCGTGCTCATGTTCTTCGGCGCCTAGCCACCACCCGCCGCCACACAATGCGCAGCAGCGAATGCGGCGTCGCCACCACCTCGCGCAGGTAGTTCCACCAGCGGTCTTTCCGCGGGGTCCGCACGCCGTGCATGTGAACGCGAATCCCTAGGTGCCCGGCCCACATGCGGGTGCGCAGCACGTGGAAGTCATTGGTCACAACGCGGAAATAGGTGTACTCCGGGCACAGCGCATGGGCGCGCTCGAGGTTCTCGTTGGTACTGGTAGCGAGTGGTTCGAGGAGAATCCTCTCCGGATTAACGCCCCGCTCGATGAGGTAGCGCGCCATCGGCTCCGCCTCCCCGAAGCCGGTCACGATGATTGGCTCCTCCGGCAACAGGCGAGCCAACACCACCGCTCGGTCCAACCGGCTACACAGCAGCGGACCAGGCTCGCCGCCCTCAACGCGCGCGCCCAACACCAGAAGCGGAAACTGCATGCCCGCTAGCTTAGCGTGCATACTGGGCAGCATGAGCATGTGCGTAGTTGGTTCCATCAACGCTGACCTCGTGGTCCACGCCGCGCGGCATCCCCAACCGGGCGAAACCCTCTTGGGGCACGGCGGCGCCATCACCGCGGGTGGCAAAGGAGCAAACCAGGCGGTCGCGGCTGCCCGGCTGGGCGCACAGGTGAGCTTCGTCGGCGCGGTGGGCAGCGATGCTTATGCCGCGCCCGCGATGTACTACTTGCAGGCCAGCGGCGTGGACCTCACCCACGTCGAGGCCAGCGAAGAGGTAACAGGTTTAGCCGTCATTACCGTGGATGAGCAGGGTGAAAACACCATCATCGTGGTGCCAGGTGCTAATGCGCTTGTCAGCGATTCATTCGTCACCACGCACTCCTCCCCTATCACCGCATCAGACCTCATTTTGCTCCAAGGCGAGATACCGGCGGAGGGTTTTGCACAAGCTGTCGAGCTGGCGAAGGGACGAGTCGTGGTTAATCTCGCCCCGATCATCGAAGTTGATAAGCAAGCTCTCCTGCATGCCGATCCGCTGCTGGCCAATGAACACGAAGCCGGTCTCATCTTGGAGCAGCTGGGGTTGAGCGGCCAGGGCGCGCCAGCGGAGCTAGCGCAGCGCTTAAGGGAGGCCGGCTTCGCCTCGGTGGTTCTCACGCTGGGCGCGCGCGGGGCGCTTGTGGCCGAGGGGGCCGAGCTTATCGACGTTCCCTCCCCACGCGTCACCGCCGTCGATACGACCGGCGCGGGCGATGCCTTCGCCGGCGCGCTGTGTGCCCGCTTGTTGGACGGCGATTCGCTGGTGGATGCCGCGCGCTTCGCCGCGCGGGTCGGGGCCTTTACCGTCACGGGCTCCGGCGCCCAGGCCTCCTACCCGGATCTGACAAGCGAGTTGCCCGGTTAAAGCCGCGTCTTATTCGCCGAGGAGCTGGGAACGCAGGTTCTCATCCTTCTTTTCTACTTCGGCGGCCATGTTCTCTTGGTAGGCTGCCATCTTCTCCACCAGTGCTGGGTCGCCCGCGGAGAGGATGCGCACGGCAAGCAGGCCCGCATTCTTCGCACCGCCGATGGATACGGTTGCCACCGGCACCCCACCCGGCATCTGCACGATGGACAGCAGTGAATCGAGACCATCGAGATCCTTCAACGCGCGCGGGATGCCGATGACCGGCAGTGGCGTGGCCGCGGCAACCATGCCTGGCAGGTGGGCCGCACCACCGGCACAGGCGATGATGGCCTTGAGCCCGCGCTCGTGGGCAGACTTGGCATACGCCAGCATCTTTTCTGGGGTGCGGTGCGCGCTGACGACGCCCACCTCAAAGGGCACGCCGAACTCGGCGAGCACTTCGGCTGCGGGCTTGACGGTGGGCCAATCGGAATCGGATCCCATGATCAGTCCGACGAGTGGTTCCATGAAAAATCTCCTTCTTTACTAGCGTTTAAGCTCGCTGCGGGCTTAAGAGTGCGCAGTGGTCTGAAGAGTGCGCTGTGGGCTTAAGAGTGCGCAGTGGGCTTACGCCCACTGCGCGTGGACGAGGAAGTGGGCGGCATCGTGGGCGATGCGGCGCGTTTCCTCCACGTCCTCACCAACGACGTTGACGTGGCCGATCTTGCGACCCGGCTGGTGGTCCTTACCGTAGAGGTGGATCTTCGCCTGCGGGTAGCGCTCCATGACTTCACGGACGCGCTGCGGCATGGGCATCTGCGGATCCTCCTCAGCCCCCAGCACATTGGCCATGACCGTTACGGGCGCCAATGGCGCGGTGGAGCCCAGCGGCAGGTCCAGCACGGCGCGCAGGTGCTGCTCGAACTGCGAGGTCACGCAGCCATCCTGCGTCCAGTGGCCGGTGTTGTGCGGGCGCATGGCCAGCTCGTTGACCGCAATATCTTCTTCCACAACCGCTCCCGGCGCGCCTGAAGCGGACGCGATGATGCAGCCGGCGTCTTGCTTCGTGGCAAAAGCGAAAAGCTCCACTGCCAGCACACCCGTAACGCCCAGCTCGGTGGCTACCTTGATGCCCACCTGCATGGCGCGCTCCGCGAGCGCTGCCGACAAGTTCGGGGCTGGGGCAAAAGCCTCGGCGCAGATGCCATCTCGCTGCACGGACTCGGTGACCGGACAGGCCTTTACTTCGCCGGAGGGGCGGCGGGCGACGAGCACGGACAGCTCGCGAGTAAGAGCCACTTTTTCCTCAGCCATAAGCGGAGTACCAGCGGCGAGAAGCTCTTCTACCAGCGGCTCCAGCTCCTCCGCTGACGGGAACCACACGCCATGACCGTCGTAGCCGCCGCGGCGGGCTTTGAGGCACACGTGACCGTCGACAAGCGCGGCGAAATCCCGGGCATCCTCCACCGATTCAATAGCGGCAAAGCGCGGCACTGGGGCGCCCAGCTCGGCCAGCTTCTGGCGCATGAAGAGCTTGTCCTGCGCGTAGAGGAGAGCGGAAGGCTGGGGCTGGACGTTGAGGCCGTCGGCGATAAGACGCTCGACGTGCTCCGTCGGGACGTGCTCGTGCTCAAAGGTAATTGCATCCGCGCCTTCCGCGGCGGCGGTGAGCACGTCGAGATCGTGGTAGTCACCGAGCACCACATCCGGGATCACCTGTGCGGCGGACTTGTCTGGCGCGGAGGCCAGCACGCGCAAGCTGATGTCGAGCTCTGCGGCGGCCGGCTGCATCATGCGTGCAAGCTGGCCGTCTCCATAAACAGTAACGAGGGGTTTGTGTTGTTCACTCACCCTTTCAATACTAGCCTTGGGGCCATGATTGTCCGGCATACCATCTTTCAGAACTCCCTCATGACCGCGCTGTTGGATGGCATTTACGACGGCGAAATGACCATCGGCGAGCTCTTGGGCAAAGGCAATTTTGGCATCGGCACCTTCGATGCGCTGGATGGGGAGATGATTATCCTCGACGGCGTGTGCTACCAGCTACGCGGCGATGGCACCGCGACGGTGGCGGACTTGGACCAGGGAACCCCCTTCGCGGTGGCCACGAACTTCGTCCCCCGTATTAAGGTGGCCGCGCCCAAGGGATTGAAGCGCGAGGAGCTTTCGGCCTTCATCGATGAGGTGGAGCCTTCCGCCAACTACATGTACGCGGTGCGCATCACCGGCCGCTTCAGCAACGTGGTTACCCGCACGGTGGTCAAGCAGAGCAAGCCTTATCCGCCGATGGCGCAGGCCGTGGGCGGCGATAAGGAACTGCGCTTTGAAAACGTCGAAGGCATCATCGGTGGTTTCCGCACTCCGGTGTTTGAGAAGGGTATTTCGGTGCCTGGCTGCCACGTGCACTTTATTGACGCTGCGCGCACCTCCGGCGGGCACGTGCTGGACTACACGGTGGATGAGGCCACCATTGAGCTGTGCCCTGGCACGGACCTGGATCTGCGCTTGCCGCTGACCCACGAGTTCCGCTCCGCCAACCTGGCCCCTGATGACTTGGACCAGCAGCTACACACGACGGAGATTAAGGACTAACCCCAGACCGGTTGTTCGTTGAGGATATCCTCGACGCGCTTGGCTTTGGGGATGGATGGGAAATACATCGGCTTTTCGTATCCGTGGAGTGCCAGCGAAATCCCGCCGCGACGGCGGCGCGCACCACGAATATCGGTGAGCGGGATCGAGTCAACGCGTTTGCCCTCGCGGGCGATGACGCGCAGGTTGGTCACGATGAAGCGCTTACGACGGGCCTTGACGAGGGGAACGATGAAGCGCCAGGCAGCAAGCAGGGCCCATAAAGCTACTAAGCCATTGCGAAGCGCCAGGTCCATGCCGTTATAGTCACACCAGCCGATGGCAATCCAGCACACCCCAGTAATCACGACGAGCTCTAGAAAAGGAAAGAGCAGCGTCCGAAAGGGAGCGGTCATGTCCGCGCGCACTACCTCGCCGCGGCCCATCTGCATGAGGTTCATGGGGCTCATGGTACCTGCCTGCTCCCGCTGTCCAGGCAAGAGGACGTCACGGCCTAGGCCTTGCAGGCCCAGCTAAGGCTTCGCACATGGCATTTCCTAAAAGGCGTCAGTCAAAAGGCGTCTTTGCCCCTGAAAACGCCATGTGGAGGCGTCCAAAAGGTGTCTTTGCCCCCAAAGACGCCTTTTGACTAATGCCTTCTGACAGACGCCTTTTGAATAGCGCCATGTGTCGAGCACGGCGTCTTCTATGGGGCCTCGCCGGTCGACGCTTAGACGCCACGCAGCGCGGGCGACTAATTATCAGCCGGGCGAAGGTGGATGACATCACCCGCGGAGTAATACTCGCCGCCAACGTTGATGCGGCCATCATCGGCCACGCCCTCGACGGTGCCGATGACGTCGCCGGCCGGGGCTTCGAGGCGGACTTCCTGCCCGATGGAAGAACACACCTTACGGTAATCAGCCAAAAGCTGTGGGTCCTGCTGCTCCCACTGGGTAATGCGGCGACGCAGGTTCTTCAGCACGGTAATCGCCAGCTGCGTGCGGTCGGTCTCAAGGCCTTCGAGCGCGAGCGATGTCGCGGCCTCGATGGGCAGTTCCTCGCGGGTCAGGGTGACGTTGATGCCCATGCCCACGACCACGCGGGCTGAAGGCGGGTTCGCAGACTGAGTCTTGAGGGCGATTTCAGCTTTACTGACCTCGGCTTTGTTGATCTCTGCCTTATTAATCTCTGCTTTGTTGATCTCTGCCTTGTTGATCTCGGCTTTGTTCACCTCGGCTTTGTTCACCTCGGCCTTGTTGATTTCAGCCTTGGAAACTTCCGTCTTCGGAGCAGATTTGAAGGCCTCGCCCACTGGACCAGCCTCGGCGAGGATGCCGCACAGCTTCTTGCCATCGATGTGCACGTCATTCGGCCACTTGAGTACCGCACCCTCTACGGAATCAGTCACGGCCAAGCCGGCAGCTAGCGGCAAAGTACCGAGGTGATCCAGCGAATCCGGAAGGATGAGAACGGAAAAGATGAGCTGCGAACCAGCCGGGCTCACCCACTGACGGCCCAATCGGCCCTTACCGGCAACCTGCTCATTGGCCAGCAAAACGGTGCCATCAGCCACCTTGTCGGCCTGCATGAGATCGGTGTTGGTGGAGCCAGTGGACTCGGTGTAATCGATAACAGCGAAGTCTTCGCTCAGCGCCTCGCGGATTCGGTCCATATCAAGTGCAGTCATGCACCCTAGGTTACCCGCCGGATCACTGCCGCCTCGAAGTAACTAAAAGTAATCCGGATTGGCCAGAATTGTGCGGGCAGTAGCATCGTCAAGACAGGTAGTCAGCACCGCCTGCGGCAACGCATGGGTGACCTGTTCAGGTGTGACGGTGATCTGCCGCGTATCCGCCAGGAAAGAAACAGTATCCCCGATCAACTTGTCGTAATCAGCGCGGTCTTGTGCCCCAAGGTTATCCGGCTTTCCTTCAGTCACCAGCACATAGCGAGTTGCTGGGGTAACCCATTCACAAACCCACTCGCCGTACTCTTGCAATTCCGAATCCGAGACATCCAGGCCCATCCCCTTCATGCTGGCACGCATGGTGGAGCGATTCACGTGGCCATTGTCCACCAACTGCGAGCGGACGTCAGATGCGTCGACAGTATCGGCAAAAATAGCGCGGAACACAGTATCGCGCTGCGCCTCTGCAGCCGAAGTCGTCGGCGATGTCGCGGACTCCTTCGAGGGCATCGTCGGGGAAGGCTCTTCCGAAGAAGATTTGGTAGTGGAGGTCAATGACTCCGTCGTAGTCTCCGAAGGCGCTGAAGACGCATCAGCAGTCCCAGTAGAAACGGTTGTCAGTGGCGTAAAGGACTCGGCGGATTCCGTACTGGAGCAACCGACCAAGAGCAGTGCGAGGAGTGGAGCGAACTTCTTCATAACAAATTCCAGCCTAATGCACGCACCGCCAGGTGCTAGTGTGAATCCATGGCAAAGGTCACTTTTGAGAACGTCGGCATCACCTATCCCCGTGCCGAGAACCCCACGGTCAAAGACCTCAATCTCGAGATTGCGGACGGCGAGTTTCTAGTCCTCGTCGGCCCGTCCGGCTGCGGTAAGTCCACCACCCTGCGCGCCCTCGCGGGGCTGGAGCCGGTCTCCAGCGGCCGCATCCTTATTGACGGCAAAGACGTCACGGGCCTTGAGCCAGGCGATCGCGATATCGCCATGGTCTTCCAGAACTACGCGCTCTACCCGCACCTCACCGTTGCCCAGAACATGGGCTTCGCCCTCAAGCTGGCCAAGATGCCCAAGGCTGAAATCAAAGCCAAAGTAGAAGAAGCAGCGAAGACCCTTGGGCTGACGGAGTACCTGCAGCGCAAGCCCAAAGACCTCTCCGGTGGTCAGCGTCAGCGCGTGGCCATGGGCCGCGCCATCGTGCGCGAGCCGAAGGCCTTCCTCATGGATGAGCCCCTGTCTAACCTCGACGCTAAGCTGCGCGTGCAAACCCGCGCGGAGCTGGCCAGCCTCCAACAGCGTCTCGGCACCACCACTGTCTACGTCACCCACGACCAGGTGGAGGCCATGACCATGGGTGACCGCGTGGCCGTGCTCAAGGACGGTGTTCTGCAGCAAGTCGCGCCACCGCGCGAGCTCTACGACGCTCCCGCTAACGAATTCGTCGCCGGTTTCATCGGTTCCCCCGCGATGAACATCTTCGACTACAACGGCGGACGCGTCGGCGTTCGCCCGGAAAAAATGTTCATCAATAAGGGGCCGATTGGCTTCCAAGGCACGGTGGAGTTCGTGGAAGAGCTGGGCTCTGAGTCCTTCGTCTACGTCATGGTGGGCGAGCAGCGCTTCGTCGCCCGCGCGAGCGACAACGTTCCGCAGCGTGGTGAGAACGTCGTGCTGACCTTTAACCCCCGCGAGGCTCACCGCTTCGATCCGGAGACCGGCCAGCGTATTGAGGCTTAAGAAACACCACGGACAGGGGTGATTTCACCCCCGTTTGAAGTGAATTAAAAGCCAAAACCACGTGCAGTGTGGGGATGATCCCCTATTTTGTAGTCATCAGAAGTTTTCCGAAAGGTGAATATTCAATGAAGAAGCCCTTCCTCCCCAGCTCGCTGCGTTCTGTCCGCCGCGGCGTTGTCGTCACCACCGCTGCACTCGCACTGACCTTGGCGGGTTGCTCCTCGAGCGACGAGGGATCGTCGTCAAGCACTGGCTCCGATGCCTCCTCGACTGATGGTGACGGCCGCGGCCCCATCACCTTCGCTATGGGCAAGAACGATACCGACAGGATCACGCCCATCATCGAGGCATGGAACGCCGAGCACCCAGATGAGAAGGTCGAGCTCAAGGAGCTCGCCGGCGAGGCCGACGCTCAGCGCGAGACCCTCGTGCAGTCCCTGCAGGCGGGCAACTCCGACTACGACGTCATGGCGCTGGACGTGGTCTGGACCGCGGACTTCGCCGCTAACCAGTGGCTGGCACCGTTGACTGGTGACCTTGAGGTGGACACCTCCGGACTGCTGGAGCCCACCGTGGAGTCCGCCACCTACAACGACACCCTCTACGCGCTGCCGCAGAACACCAACGGCCAGCTGCTCTTCCGCAACACCGAGTTGGCAGACAAGGCTCCGGAGAAGTTCGAGGACATCGCTTCTGCCTGCGAAGCTATTAAGGATGATGCTTCTTGCCTGACCACTCAGCTCAAGCAGTACGAGGGCCTCACCGTTAACACCGCCGGCTTCATCGAGGGCTGGGGCGGCTCCATCTTGGATGATGAGGGCAACGTCGCTGTTGACTCCGACGAGGCCAAGGAAGGCCTGCAGGCGCTTGTCGACGCCTACGAAGACGGCACCATCTCCAAGGACTCCACCGCCACAACGGAGGAGGAAACCAACCTCGCTTTCACTGAGGGCAAGACCGCTTTTGCCATCAACTGGCCGTACATGTACACCAATGCCGAAGAGGCTGGCGTGAAGTTTGAAGTCCAGCCGCTGGTGGGCAAGGACGGAGTCGGTGTCTCCACCCTCGGTGGCTACAACAACGGCATCAACATCAACTCCGAGCACAAGGCTACGGCCCTGGACTTCATGAAGTTCATCATCAACGAGGAGAACCAGAAGTCCTTCGCTGAGGCTTCCTTCCCGCCGGTGCTGGCCTCCATCTACGACGATGAGTCCCTCGTCGAGGAGTTCCCGTACCTTCCGGCTCTCAAGGAGTCCTTGGAGAACGCCGCGCCGCGTCCGGTCTCCCCGTTCTACACCGCCATCTCCAAGGCCGTGCAGGATAACGCCTACGCGGCTCTGACCGCTGACAAGTCCGTCGATGACGCTACGAAGGACATGAAGGCTGCCATCGAGGCAGCCTCCCAGGGTTAATCTTCCCAGCGTGAAATGGGGGCGCGAGTAAGTCCACGTGACTTGCCCGCGCCTCCTTCTTTGATCTGGATTTAAACCAATGGGCATCAAGGTGCTCGCGCGCAGAGGATGTCCAGAGGATGTCTACGCCACCCGCTATGATTTTCCCCAACCCCCGATAACCCCCTCCCCTATGAATCAGAAAGGCAGGCACCGCATGGCTGGAGCACCGCCTACCGCGCAGCCCCGCAGACAGTATCTGCGCGTTGCTGCGCTCATCGCGCCGGCGCTGATAGCGCTGGCCGTGGTCATTGGTTATCCCATCGTGCGCGCTGTGATGTTGTCCTTCCAGGGCAACAAGCGGCTTAACCCGACCACGGGTGTATTCGAGGAAGGCGCATTCGCAGGCCTCGAGAACTACCTGTACTGGATCACCAATCGCTGTATGTCTGCCACCGGCCAGGCCACCGCATGCCCGGATGGCGTTATCGCCACTGATTTCTGGCCAGCGCTCAAGATCACGCTCTTCTTCACCGTGGTCACGGTGACCCTGGAAACGATTTTGGGCATGTTCATGGCGCTGGTGATGAACGGCGAATACCGCGGTCGTGGCCTCGTGCGCGCGGCGGTACTGGTTCCCTGGGCTATCCCCACCGCGGTCACCGCGAAGCTATGGCAGTTCATGTTTGCACCGGATGGCATCGTTAACGCGCTCATCGGCTCGCGCATCGCATGGACCACGGACCCGTTCTATGCCCGCCTCGCGGTGATTATCGCTGATGTGTGGAAGACCGCCCCGTTCATGGCACTGCTCATCCTGGCAGGCCTGCAGATGATTCCGCGCGATGTCTATGACGCAGCACGCGTGGACGGCGCCTCGCGTATCCAAACCTTCTTCACCATCACCCTGCCACTGGTGCGGCCGGCACTCATGGTGGCCATCCTCTTCCGTACGCTGGATGCGCTGCGCATGTACGACCTACCGGTCATCATGATCTCCGCTTCCTCCAACGCGCCGACGGCCACCATTTCCCAGCTGGTGGTGGAAGACATGCGCCAGGGCCACTTCAACTCAGCCTCCGCGCTGTCCACACTCATCTTCCTGCTTATCTTCACCGTCGCGTTCATCCTCGTCCGCTTCCTCGGCGCTGATATCTCCGGTACTGCTCGCCAGAAGAAGGAGAAGAAGTCATGAAAAAGCTTGGCCACTACCTCGGCATCCTCTTCATCATGTTCTGGGGGCTCGCGCCCTTCTACTGGATGGTTGTCACCGCCTTGCGGCACAAGTCCCATACCTTCGACACCACCCCGTGGCCCACGCACGTGACCTTGGACAACTTCCGGGATGCACTGGCAACAGACAAGGGCAATGACTTCCTCAACGCACTGGGGAACTCTTTGCTTATCTCCCTAGCCACGACCGCTGTCGCAGTCCTCATCGGCGTGTTCACCGCCTATGCGCTAGCTCGCTACGACTTCCCTGGAAAAGGTATCGTCACCGGCATCATCCTGGCCGCCTCGATGTTCCCGGCCATCGCGTTGGTGACCCCGCTCTTCCAGCTCTTTGGCAACCTCGAGTGGATTGGCACCTACCGCGCGATGATCATTCCGAATATCTCCTTCGCGCTGCCCCTGACTGTCTACACGCTGCTGAGCTTCTTCCGTCAGCTGCCCTGGGAGCTGGAGGAAGCTGCCCGCGTGGACGGCGCTTCCCGCGGTCAAGCTTTCCGCCTCGTGCTCCTGCCCCTGGCCGCGCCCGCGCTGTTTACCACCGCCATCATCGCTTTCATCACAACGTGGAACGAGTTCATGCTGGCCAAGCAGCTATCCACCACTGCTACTGAGCCGGTGACCGTGGCTATCGCGCGTTTCTCGGGCCCCTCGGCCTTCGAGTACCCCTATGCCGCCACCATGGCCGCGGGCGCGCTGGTAACGGTTCCGCTCATCATCATGGTGCTCATCTTCCAGCACCGCATCGTCGCCGGCCTCACCGCCGGAGGTGTCAAGGCTTAATGCGCCGTGAACTGCTATGGGACACCGCGCTGGGATTCGTTGGCTTCTTTGCCTTCCTAGCGCTGGTGCAAGCAGTCCTCAATCTTTTTCACCCCTCCCCCGCCATCTGGCCGGGGCTCCTGGCGGGCGCGCTGTGCCTGGCGGAGTTTCTGCTGTGGCGGGCCAAACGGAAGGATCTCCGATGACCTGGCACGATAACGCCATTTTCTACCAGGCCCTCGTGGGCTCGTACAAGGACACCCACGGCGAAGGCGTTGGCACGCTACGTGGAGTTATTGAGAAGCTGGATTACCTCAAGTGGCTCGGAGTGGACTGCCTGTGGCTCTCCCCGTTCTATGCTTCCCCGCTGCGCGATGACGGCTATGACATCGCCAACTACTACTCCATTCACCCTGACTACGGCACGATGGAAGACTTTGACGAGCTCGTCACCGAACTTCACGCTCGTGGCATGCGCCTCATGACGGATTTGGCTTTCAACCACACCTCTACCGATCATCCGTGGTTCCAGGCCTCCCGCACCGATCCGGAAGGCCCTTACGGCGACTATTACGTGTGGGGCGATGATCCCCTGCGCTACCCCGAGATCCGCATTATCTTCACCGATACGGAAACCTCGAATTGGGCATGGGACCCGGAGCGCAAGCAGTACTACTTCCACCGCTTCTACTCACACCAGCCGGACCTAAACTACGACAACCCGAAGGTCCACGAGGAAGTATTCAAGATTCTTTCCTTCTGGCTAGATAAGGGCGTGGACGGCTTCCGCCTCGATGCCATCGCCTACCTGTACGAGCGTGATGGGGTGGGCGGCGAGTCTCTGCCGGAGACGGTCGAGTTTGTGGAGAAGGTCCGCGCCTTCATCGACGAGAATTACCCCGAGGCCATCATGATCGCGGAGGCTAACCAGCCGCCCGAAGAAACCATGGAGTTTTATGGCACGGGCAATCGCTTCCACATGGTGTTCAACTTCCCAGTGATGCCGCGGCTTTACCAAGCCCTCGCGCTGGGGGACGCCACACCGGTCTACGACATCATGGCGGAGCTTCCGGAGCTTCCCCAGGGTTGTCAGTGGGGCACCTTCCTGCGCAACCACGACGAGCTGACCCTAGAAATGGTCGACGAGGACCAGCGCGCCATCATGTACGAGCACTACCTGCCGGATGAGCAGATGCGCGCCCACGTGGGCATCGCGCGGCGCCTCGCGCCGCTGTTGGGCAATGATTACCGCAAGATTGAGCTTTTTTATTCACTTCTCATGACTCTGCCGGGTGCGCCCTTCCTGTATTACGGCGATGAGATTGGTATGAACGATGCCCCCGAATTGCCCGACCGCGATGCCGTGCGCACGCCCATGCAATGGGAGCCCGGGGAGGGCGCAGGTTTCACTACATCCGCTCACCCGCGCCGTCCCATCGTCGGCGGCGTAGGGGTCTCAGTGAAAGAGCAGCTTGCCGACGATTCCTCGCTCCTCCACCGCCTCCGCGGTCTAATCCAGCAGCGTAAGGCACATCCGGAACTCGGCACCACACCGTTCGAAGCCGTGGAAACCGGTCAGACGGGCGTTCTGGGGTTCCAGCGCGGTGAGTTGTTGTGCCTGCACAACTTCACGGATCAGACCGTCGACCTAGGCCCTGTGGAGCTCGGGCCCTATGGCTACGCCTGGCTGCCCATTGAGGCTTAAAAGGCGCTCGTTTCTCACCTCATATTTCGCGCTAGGTTAACTAAAAGTTAACTCGCCATGAACGAAAGCTAGCTTTTAGAGAACTTTACCTATATAGTTGGTTTAACCCCATGATGCGGACAGCCGCATCATTACGACAAGAAATAGAGAGGTGAGCCAAATGAATACCCTGACCGGATTCCTTTCCGCCATCACTAACGAATTCAAGAGTGCCACCGGAATCAACCTTGACACGGTGCACCCGGCGCCGCTGGTATCGCAGATCGCCGAAGATCTGCACAAGCACGGCCTTGTCCCAGCCACCCGCACCGACATCGAAGAGTCCTACGCGGCGCTGACCAACTCCTTTCCCAGCGAAGAGGATCTCACAGAGGTTGAACTCTTCCTTTGCAACCTCGGCTGGCTAGCCGACGCTCCAGATAAAGCCGCTTAACTCAAGCCTCGCCCCCGCCTCCGGGGAGCGAGGCTTTTCTTTTACCCGCACCAGCCAATCCCACCAATGCCACGCCAATTACACTGGCAACCATGTGCCCGACACACCATTCCCGAGGAAACCCTCATCTTTCCCACCCCACCTACCTGCACAAACGCGGACTGTGAGGGAAATCACCCGCGCGCCGCTATACATTCCCATACAAAACTTCTCTACACTGTCGAAACATGACTATTTCCTCACATTTGTCGGAGCTTGACTCCCTGAGCGCCGACACCACCGCAGGCAAGATCGCTGAACTGAAGAGGCGTCGCGAAGCAGCGGCGCAGCCCATGGGTGCAAAAGCCCACGACAAGGTCCACGCCCAGGGCCGCCTCACCGCGCGTGAGCGCTTGGACTACCTCCTCGATGAAGGCTCCTTCGTGGAGACCGACATGCTCGCCGTGCACCGCACCACGGACTTCGGGATGGGCAAGAAGCGCCCGCTGACCGATGGCATCGTCACCGGTTGGGGAACCATCGACGGCCGCGAGGTCTGCATCTTCTCCCAGGACGGAACCGTCTTCGGCGGCGCCCTCGGCGAGGTCTACGGCGAGAAAATGATCAAGATCATGGAGCTGTCCATCACCACCGGCCGCCCACTCATTGGCCTGTACGAGGGCGCCGGCGCCCGCATCCAGGATGGCGCCGTGTCCCTGGACTGGATTGCCAAGACCTTCTACCAGAACGTCAAGGCCTCCGGCGTCGTCCCACAAATCTCCGTCATCATGGGTGCTTGCGCCGGCGGCAACGCCTACTCCCCCGCGTTGACCGACTTCGTGGTGATGGTGGATGAGAAGTCCAAGATGTTCGTCACCGGGCCCGACGTCATCAAGACCGTCACCGGTGAAGAAGTCAGCCAGGAAGAACTCGGCGGCGCCGGCGTCCACATGCACAAGTCCGGCACCTCGCACTACACCGCTTCTAGCGACGAGGAAGCGCTCGATTGGGTACACGACCTACTGACCTACCTACCCTCCAATAACCGCCAGCTGACCCCGGTTGAGCCCTACGAGGAGCTGGGCGAAGAAACCGTCGACGACCTCGTGCTGGATAGCATCATCCCGGATTCCCCGAACCAGCCCTATGACGTCAAGGAGATCATCGAGGCTCTCACCGATGACGGCGATTTCCTGGAGATCCAAGCCGACCGCGCCGATAACGTGGTCACCGCCTTCGGCCGCATCGAAGGGCGCACCGTAGGGTTCGTGGCCAACCAGCCCCAGGTCTTCGCCGGCTGCCTCGACATCAATTCTTCAGAGAAGGCCGCGCGCTTCGTGCGCACCTGCGATGCCTTTAATATCCCGATCATCATGCTGGTCGACGTCCCCGGCTTCCTCCCCGGCGCCGACCAGGAACACGATGGCATCCTGCGCCGCGGCGCCAAGCTGCTCTACGCCTACGCCGAAGCCACCGTTCCGAAGATCACCGTCACCCTGCGCAAGGCCTACGGCGGCGCTTACTGTGTGATGGGCTCCAAGGGACTGGGAGCGGACGTCAACCTGGCCTGGCCCACCGCCCAGATCGCGGTCATGGGCGCTGCCGGCGCCGTCGGTTTTATCTACCGCAAGGAGATCAAGGCTGCCCACGAAAAGGGCCTCGACGTAGCTGAGCTGACCAAGTCCTTCGAGCGTGAGTATGAAGACCACATGCTCAACCCGTATAAGGCAGCGGAGCGCGGGCTTATCGACGCCGTCATTCTCCCCTCTGAAACCCGCAGTGCAATCGCCAAGAATCTGCGCTTCTTCACGGACAAGAATGTGGCTCGCCCGGCACGCAAGCACGGCAACATCCCGCTTTAGGCTGCGCTCGGAACGAGCGCAGCGTAGTGCAGCAGACGCACTGTATTACACTAGTGTCCCATGACTGACTTGAAGACGACCGCTGGCAAGATCGAGGACCTGAGCGCCAAGCTCACCGAGTCCCGGGCGCCGCAGGGAGAGGTTCCTGCGGCCCGCAGCGCCATCGAGGCGCTCTTTGACGCCGGATCCTTCGTGGAGACCGACGCGCTCGCTCGCCACCGCTCCACCGAGTTCGGCCGCGAGCACATCCGTCCTTACACCGATGGCGTCGTCACCGGCTTCGGCACCGTCGATGGCCGCAAGGTCTGCGCCTATGCGCAGGACGCCTCGCTTTTCGACGGCACCATGGGCGAGGTCTATGGCGAAAAGGTCACCAAGCTTTATGACCTGGCCATTAAGACCGGCGTGCCCATCGTCGCACTCGTCGCCAGCGATAAGCCCCGCGCCCAGGAGGGCATTGTCTCCTCCGCCATGCAGGCCCGCATCCTGGCCCGCGCCACCACCGCTTCCGGCCTCATCCCGCAGGTCACGGCGGTCTACGCGGACTCCAAGGAGGCCTCGCTGGTGGCCGCGCTGTCGGATGTCGTCATTGCTCCGGACGGCGACCTGCAGGCGGATGGGGAGCACGAGGTGAACGTCGCCAAGCGCGTGCTCTCCTACCTGCCTTCCAATAACCGTGCCGCCGCTCCCCGCACCGACGCCACCATCGTTGCGGGCTCTGTGGAGGAGAACATCACCGACGCCGACCACGCCCTCGATACCCTCGTGGGAGATGACGGCGCCGTCGATCTCGCGGACGTGGTCACCGCCACCTGCGAGGATGTTTTCGAGCTCGGCGCCCAGGTGCGCGGTGCCTTCACCGGCTTCGGCCGCGTGGAGGGACGCACCGTGGGCATCATCGCCAACCGCGACTCCTTCGATGCGGAAGCTGCCGCTAAGGCCGCGCGTTTCATCCGCCTCTGCGATGCCTTCAATACCCCCATTATCGAGTTCGTCGATACTCCGGCGCTGGATGTGGAGAAGGCAGCACTGGCCAAGCTGGTGCACGCCTACTCCGCGGCGAGCGTAGGCAAGATCAGTGTCATCGTCCGCCGCGCGCACGGCACCGGCTACATCGCTTTCGGCTCCAAGGAACTCGGTGCGGACCTGTCCTATGCGTGGCCGACGGCCGAGATCTCAGTGGCCGATGCCCCTGCACTGGCCGCAGAGCTAGAGCTGAGCGAGGAGGAGGCCGCCGCCTACCTGACCCCGTACCAGGCCGCTGAGCGTGGTCTCGTCGATTCCGTCATTACCCCGGCAGCCACCCGCGGCTCCCTCATCGAGGGCCTGCGCCTGCTGGATCGCAAGATTATTCCAACCCTGCCGAAGAAACACGGCAATATCGTTTTGTAGAGGTTTCCCTATGACCGCTTCCCTGTTTACCGTTCTGCGCGGCAACCCCACCGACGCTGAGGTGGCGGCCCTGTCCACGGTGCTCAGCCAGCTCGACTCTGAGGCGCGCGCCAAGGCCGCCGATATCCGCTCCGAGCGCGACCTGTGGGGCCAGCCGGGTGACGTATTCAACCCGTCCGCCTTCCGCAACGTCCGCTACTACTAAGCGCATGCGCCTGGTTCTAGCTTCCCAGTCCCCCTCCCGCCTGTCCATCCTGCGGGGTGCGGGCGTGGAACCCGTCATCGCCCCGGCCCACGTGGACGAGCGGGCCATCGAGGAGCGCCTGGCGGGTGCTGAGCCCGCCGAGATCGTCTGCGCCCTCGCCACGGCTAAAGCCGAGGCTATTGCTCCTGACTATCCTGAGGACGTCGTGGCGGGCGGGGATTCCATGCTGCTTCTCGACGGCTCCCTCCAAGGCAAACCCCATACCCCCGAGGCCACCGTGGAGCGCTGGCACGCGCAGGCCGGGCGCGCCGCGGAGCTCATCACCGGCCATTGCGTGCTGCGGGGCGATAAGCGCTTCGTAGAAGCCTCGCGCACGACGGTGCACTTTGCCCAGGCTTCGAACGCCGATATCGAGGCCTATGCCCGCACCGGCGAGCCACTCGAATGCGCCGGCGCCTTTACCTTGGAGGCCCTCGGTGGCTGGTTCATCGACCGCATTGAGGGCGATCCCTCCTCCGTTATCGGCCTTTCGCTACCAGTGCTGCGCCGCGCGCTGTATTCCTTTGGGCTCAACGTTTCCGATTTCTGGGCTCAGCACTAATTCTGGGCGAGCCCTTCTAGTTCCGGGCGAACCTTCCAGGTTCGCCCCTTCAAGGTTCGCCCCTTCCTGGTTCACCCCCTCTGGTGGCCGTGGCGCCACATGGCTAGAGTGGGGCGGCATGGAAATGAAAGATATGCTCGCTCCCCCGCCCATCAAGCTGCCCGCCGATCCGGGTGCTGACAGTACCTCCAATCTCACCGCAGGAATTGTCACCCACCCGGATTCCCCGCTGCTCTGGGCTCTGCTGGCGGAACAGGAACTAGACAAGAACAAGGGTGCTGAGCCCACCGCTTTCATCACCGCCTACGCCTATGCGCGTACCGGCTACCACCGCAGCCTCGACCGCCTGCGCGGCAATGGTTGGAAGGGCTGGGGCCCTGTCCCCTTCTCCCACGAGCCCAACCAGGGTGTGCTGCGCGCGATTGCCGCTCTGGGCCATGCTGCAAAGGCCATCGGTGAGGACGCGGAGTATGACCGCATCCGCCAGATGCTTTCCGACGCCGACCCCGAGTCCGTCGCCGCGCTGCTGGACTAAGCAGCTCGGCCAGCCCGACTGGCTAGGAACAACGCCGCTCTGCTCGCCGCGTAAACCGCGGCGGCCCCTGCATAGAAAAATCCCGCGGACCTCGAATACTGAGGCCGCGGGATTTGTTTGTCTGCCCTACAGCAGCGCGGAGAGTGACTTTTAAGCCTTATCGCCATCCGCCTTGGCAACCAGATCGCCGGTGTTCTGCGCGGTGCGGATGTTTGCCACGAAGAACTCCAAGATCAATCGGAACTGGATGACGTAAAAAAGGAAGGTGATTCCGCCGAAGATCACAGCACCGAGGAACGCAAGGATTCCCAAAAGAACGCTATCAGCGAAAAACGCGAAGGAGAAGAGGATCGTTCCTACCCAGAAGACTGCTGACAAAATGACGAGCAGCATATAAATGAAGGACGAGAACTTCAGGGTGATAAAGTTGCTGAAAGAGAAGTCAAATAGCGCCTTGAAGAATCCCGTGCCCTTGGAAGAACCGCCATTCGGCGCAGCCTGCTGCGGGTACTGATTCTGCGGGGAGGCCGCAAAGGGCGAGTTCTGCTGGCCAAAGCCCTGCTGCTCCTGGGTGCCGAAACCTTGCTGTCCTTGGGAGCCGAAACCTTGCTGCTCCTGTGCACCGAAGCCCTGGTTCTGCTGGGAGTAGCTACCAAAACCGGACGTGGAGTTGGAGTGAGAGGCCTGGCTACCGAAACCATTGCTTGACTGCTGCCCAAAGCCATGGCCCTGGTTGGATTCCGTCTGCGCACCACCGCCAAAGCCGTCGTTGCCATAGCCGTTAGTGCCGTAGCCGTTGTCGCTGTGGCTCTGGTTCGAGTTCGTCGACTCAGCGGCATGCTCGGCGCCAGCACCACTATCGGTGTTGTAGGAAGCATAGGAGGCGCCAAAGGAGTCCTGGGTGGAGTGGGTGTCCTGGTCCTTAGCGGACTCGGATGCGGGCTCAGCAGAAGCAAAGCCTTCGCTAAACGTGCTGTCCTTAGCTTCGCGGTCAGTGTCCGGCTGCGAATCCTGGGAAGAGGCGCTACCAAACGAGGAAGTCTCAGCGGAGTTCTCGGAGTAATCGCCGTATCCTGCCTGGCCACCCCAGCCAAAGCCGGAGTTCGAATCCTGGGCATTCCAGCCAGACGCCGAGCTATCCTTGTTGGACTGGGGGCTGCCGTAGCCGCCAAAGCTACCGAAGTTATCGTTCCCAGAGTTCTCGCCGTGGGAACCGTTAAAGCTGTTATCGCCCACGTTGCTATCGCTGTTGTCGGCGTTCTCACCAAACTGGTTGGGGTTCGTCATTATTCCTTAGACCTTTCGGAGAATCATCGAATTTCGCAGCACGCTACAGCACTACACTGGCGCAATTTTTACCCCTTCGAACGTACCTGAGATCTCGCTCACCGGCAGCCCGGCTCGGGGAATAAGCCCCAAGAAAATGCAAATTTCCCCTGCCGCGGCAGGGGAAACTCGATAAGGCTAGCGCGAAAATAAACGCTTATGCGTGCTTGGCCTCCACGCGCTTGATGGCTTCAGCCGCCACCTTTTCCTGGATGCCCATGTCCAGCTCAGAGGTGAAGCCCACGCAGGAGCAGTTGATCTCACCAAGGACATAGGTGTCTTCGCCGTTCTCACCGTCCGCCAGCATGAAGTCTGCGGTCCAGATCAGTGGGATGTTGTCACCACCGAGCTTCTCTGCAATGACCGGGCGGACCTCAGCGAACATGTCGACGAGTTCCTGCCATTCCTCCGGCTTCTGGTAGGTGTACTTGGCACCGGAGAACAAGGTCGCGGAGAAAGCGTCACCGCCCTCAGCCGGCTTCTTGTGCACCACGAAGACCGGATCCGGGCCCACGAGAAGAATACGAATCTCGCCTTCAACGATGCGCGGCATGAAGCGCATGTCCACGAGCATGCCGTTGTCACCCACGATGTACTGGTCGCAGAAATCCATAAACTCGCCGAGCTCGCGCTCCTCGGTGTGGTTGTCCACAGCCTCGGTGCACTTGATCTTGGTGTCGAGAGGCAGTGCGGTGCCCGGTTCGACGGACTCGGCCAGCTTCTCGTCGGCAAGGCGCACGCGCCAGATGCCGGAACCAGTGGAACCGCGGTTCTGCTTGAGCACGCGCTCGCCGTAGGACAGGGAGGCCGGGAAGGTCTTGTGGAAGGACTCGACGTCGTAGTAGGCGGCGGTGTCAGCCGGAACCAGGTCCGTGTCATTGAGCTTAACCAGGGCATCCTTGGCGCCGTAAGCCATCATCTCGTACGGGGTGGACATGCCGACCAGGCCGGCGTCGGACAGCTTGGTGAGCAAGTCGAAGTAGCCTTTCTCACCGCCCGGGATGTTGCCCGGGTTCACGCGGGAAATGTAGGCATCGAAGTTCTCAGATACATACTCAAAGAGCTTCTCAGACCACTCGGGACGGTAGAACACGACCTCTGCGTGCCAGCCTGCATCCTTGATGCAGTCGACGATCGGCATGGTGTCCTTACGGTGTCCATTGATCTGCTTGTCGGATCCGCCCTCGACCTCGAAGACGACGATTGCCTTGTGCACAGTGCTTCCCTTTCGCTAGGGGGTTAATGAGTGTCACTTCTTAAAATAACCCAGGTGAGGCCTGTTCGCTCACCTGAAGAAGCGACGCCAAAATGCGATAAAAGTCGAGCTTAACGCAGTTTTTAGCCCCTGACCTGCACACTTGTTATAACCAGTGCACGCGAGCTGGCGCCCTACGGCATAAAAATGTATCCAACACCACAAAGACCCCTCCCCCGTGACCACTTTTCGGCCGAGCGCGCTAGAGTTGAAGCGAACGTTTCCCCTTAACGAGAAAGGCAGGTGGACCGTGGCCGAATTCGACCCGAATCCCCCTTTCCAGGAGTACGCGCACCCTGAGCGCCTCGTGTCCGCACCGTGGCTATCCGCGCGACTGGGCATCAACGGCCTCCACGTCATCGAGGTCGATGAGGATTCACTCCTCTACGATATCGGCCACATCCCCACCGCTATCCGTATCAACGTCCAGACGGAGTTGCTCGATAACACAACGAGGGACATCATCAGCGCGGAAGATTTCACAGCCCTCCTTCGCTCGAAGGGCATCGAGCGCGATGACACCGTCATCCTGTACGGAGACAAGTCCAACTGGTGGGCTGCATTCGCCCTGTGGATCTTTGAGCTGTACGGCCACGAAGACGTGCGGCTTCTCGATGGTGGCCGGGATGCCTGGATGTCCGAGGAACGCGATACCTCGTTTATGGTCCCTGACCCGACCCCTTCCTCCTACCCTGAGGTTTCCCGCGAAGAATCATCCCGCATCTTCGTCGACGAGCTGCGCGGCTCCACCGCCACGGTGGTCGACACCCGCAGCCCAGACGAGTTCTGCGGCGAAGCTGCCCTCAAGAACGGAACTGGTGAGTCTGCCTACGGCACCACCTTGACCCACGGTCACATCCCAGGCGCCATCAACCTCGAGTGGGATCGAGCGGTCTACCCCAACGGCTGCTTCCGCGCGCTCAGCGAGCTCAAGGTCAACTATGGCGAGCTAGAGCCCGCAACGGAAACCGTCCTCTACTCGCATGTCGGCGCTCAGGCCGCACACACCTGGTTTGTACTCAAGTACCTGCTCGGCTTCGACAACCCGCGCGTCTACGATGGCTCGTGGGCAGAGTGGGGCAACATGGTTCGAATGCCCGTTGAGCGTTAAGAACACACCGAATTAACCCCGCATCCACGCTGGTGCGGGTTTATTTTTTGACACGAAACCAAGATGTGAAGGTATCCTCATGTTTTGGTGTGCAAGAATAGTACGCAGTCCTATCAGAAAAAATGGAGGAGGGTTCCTGCCGTGGCAGTTGAAACCAAGAACATCACCAAGGTCCTCGTGGCCAACCGCGGTGAGATCGCGGTCCGCGTTATCCGCGCGGCTCGCGACGCCGGCATCGCATCCGTAGCGGTCTACGCTGAGCCAGATGCTGACGCCCCATTCGTCACGCTTGCCGACGAAGCCTTTGCACTCGGCGGTCAAACTTCCGCAGAGTCATACCTCGACTTCAACAAGATTCTCGACGCCGCCTCCAAATCCGGCGCCGACGCCATCCACCCCGGCTACGGCTTCCTCTCCGAGAACGCCGATTTTGCCCAGGCCGTCATCGACGCGGGCCTGACCTGGATCGGCCCCTCCCCGAAGTCCATCGCCGACCTGGGTGACAAGGTCACCGCCCGTCACATTGCCGAGCGTGCTGACGCTCCCATGGCACCGGGCACCAAGGATCCCGTCGCCAGCGCAGAGGAGGTCGAGGCCTTCGCCGACGAGCACGGTCTACCGGTTGCCATCAAGGCCGCTTTCGGTGGCGGTGGCCGCGGCATGAAGGTCGCCCACACCCGCGAGGAGATCAAGGACCTCTACGAGTCCGCCACGCGCGAGGCCGTCACTGCTTTCGGCCGTGGTGAGTGCTTTGTCGAGCGCTACCTGGATAAGGCCCGCCACGTCGAGGCTCAGGTCTTGGCTGACCAGCACGGCAATGTCGTCGTCATGGGCACCCGCGACTGCTCCCTGCAGCGCCGCTTCCAGAAACTCGTTGAAGAAGCTCCTGCCCCCTTCCTCACCGATGAGCAGCGCGCCTCCATCCACGAATCTGCCAAGCGCATTTGCCGCGAGGCCGGATACTACGGTGCCGGCACCGTGGAGTACCTTGTGGGCGCCGATGGCCTCATCTCCTTCCTTGAGGTCAACACGCGCCTCCAGGTGGAGCACCCCGTTACCGAGGAAACCACTGGCTTCGACCTCGTTCGCGAGCAATTCCGCATCGCCGAGGGCCGCGAGCTTTCCATCTCCGAGGACCCGGCTCCGCACGGCCACGCCATCGAGTTCCGCATCAATGGCGAGGACACCGCCGCGGGCTTCATGCCAGCCCCCGGAACCGTCGCCACGTACTCCGAGCCTTCCGGCCCGGGCGTGCGCATGGACTCCGGCGTGCGCGAAGGTTCCGTCATTGGTGGCCAGTTCGACTCCATGCTGGCCAAGCTCATCGTCTGGGGCCCGGACCGCGCGACTGCCATTGCGCGTGCACGCCGCGCCCTAGCCGAGTACCGCATCGAGGGCCTGCCCACGGTTATCCCCTTCCACCAAGCAATCCTCACCGATCCTGCCTTCGTCGCCGAAGACGGCAACTTCACGGTCTACACCAAGTGGATCGAGGAAGAGTGGGTAAACGAACTGCCCGAATACACCGACACCACCGAGGCCCCCGAGGACGAAGAACAGGAGGCCGCCCAGAAGTTCGTCGTCGAGGTGGGCGGCCGCCGTATCGAGGTGGCCCTGCCGGGCAACCTCCTCTTGGGCGGTGGCAATAAGCGCAAGAAGTCGAAGAAGCGTCGTGGCAAGGGGGCGTCGGCAAACGTGTCCGGCGACACCGTGACCGCGCCGATGCAGGGCAGCGTCATCAAGGTCGCCGTCGAGGAGGGCCAGGAAGTGGAAGAGGGCGAGGTCGTCGTCGTCCTCGAGGCCATGAAGATGGAGAACCCCGTCAAGGCCCACAAATCCGGCACCGTGACCGACCTCAAGGTATCCACCGGCACGCAGATCAACAAGGGCGAGCCGATTCTGGAGATCAAGTAGTTCGCTAATGCGTCTCTGCCGGCAGAGAACAGCGCAAAACTGCGACAAACCTTGCCTCGATTAGCACTATTAAGTACTCTTTGACGTGATACCCCGGTGGAGCTCTGCTCCGGGTTACTTACCCGCTGAGTACTACTTACCGGGGTGCTGTTTTGCCGCTCCGGGGGGATGCAGCAATGGCGCATCAGGATTGCGCCACCAACTCCCCTCGAGTCACTCAGTTAGTGACTAAATTCAGAGATCAAGTAGCCTCGAAAGGCATGAGCGTTAACGATTCCGAGTTCGGCGTACGGTTGGCCAAGGAGCACGACCGTACCTACCTCTCCCGCCTTCTTTTCCTCGCCGATGTCCTCGGTGACGAGGACGCCCATATCGGGGACTTCCACACGCCTGACGTGGGGCTGTACGTCGATGAATGGTCTCCCCATGTCGACGGCGGCGTCATCGCTGTCTCCAGCCACCGCGTGCCCGTTGGTGGCGCGTGGCTGCGCTACTACACCACTGAAGCGAAGGGTGCTGCTTACACCGGCAATCCAGAGGCCGATCCTTTTGATGAGTCCCAGTGGGCCACCGACCTGGATCCGGAGGAAATCCCCGAGCTCTTCCTTGCGGTGGAGTCCCGCTACAGGGGCTTGGGCGCTGGGCGACGCCTCCTGCGCAACACCTGCGACCTCGCCGAGGCACAGGAGGCGCCCGCGGTATCGCTGTGGATTGAGCCGGAGAACACCGGCGCCCGCAAGCTTTATGAATCCGAGGGCTTCGTCGACATCGACGTCCCGGGCCGCCCGGATGCCCACGTGATGCTCAAGCGTTTCTAGCACCGCAAGCCGACAAAAGATGTCGACTATACTCGACACTTCCTCGGTTTCTTCTAAAAGTGTCGACTATACTCGACACCTTTCGCGGCGCGCCTACGGCAGCGCGAAGAGCGACGTTGCTCACCCACCGCGGATCCAAGTCGGGCCACAACGACGGTTTCCGTATAACGCTGCACGTATCTTCGCGAAAACGCGACTAGCTTCTTCGCTCCCCTCGCAACGCGCAACGTCTACGTGCCTCCATCGACATGCGGGAGGCGTCTGATAAAAGGCATCAGTCAAAAGGCGTTTTCACGGCTGAAAACGCCTTTTACTCAGTGCAGATGGCGTTTTTGGACCCAAAGATGCCTTCTGCCAGATGCCTTTTGCGAGGCGCCCTCCTGACTTAGGTCAATGTAGTGAGGAAGAATCCCATCCCACCGCCAAAACCACCAGGGAGCAGCGCCAAGAATGACGCTGCTCACCCATCCATGACCTAAGCCGGTCTTTAGTTGATGACCGCGATGAGGTCGCCGCCCTCAACCTTGGTGGCGGCGCCGATGGCGACGCGCTCGATGGTGCCATCCTTGGTGGCGGAGATGGAGGCTTCCATCTTCATGGCCTCGATGACGGCGATCTGGTCGCCGGCCTTGACCTCGTCACCCGGCTTGGCGGTCGGGTTCACCACGCCGGCAAACGGTGCGGCCACGTGGCCCTCGTTGGACGGGTCAGCCTTCTCCACGGTGGCGACAGTGGACTCAACGTTGTTGTCGCGAACCTTGAGCGGGCGGATCTGGCCGTTGACGTTGAGTACGACGTTGCGGATGCCCTTCTCGTCCGGCTCACCCATAGCATCAAGACGCAAGGTGATGGGCTTGAGGTCTGCGCGGTCGTTGGAGCCCTCCGGGAAGTGGTGGACAATGTAGTCCTTACCTTCTTCCAGTCCGTAGAAGAAGACGGTATCCGTCAGCGCCTCGGTATTGCCGTAGGTGCGGCGGAACTCGTTGAACTCCTCGAACTGCTTCGGGAAGAGCAAGCGGTTGAGGGAGGCACGGCGCTCGGTGGAATCATCCGAACTCAGGTGCTTCTTCTCCTCTTCGGGGACGGGCTTGACGGCGACGTCGCCAGGCGCGCGGCCCTCCAGGACCTTGTCGCGCAGCGGCGGCCAGCCACCCGGAGGCGTACCGAGCTCACCGCGTAGGAAGGCGATGACGGAATCCGGGATGTCGTACTTGGTGGGGTTGGCCTCGAAGTCAGCCGGGTCCACGCCAGCACCCACGAGGTGCAGAGCGAGGTCACCGACCACCTTGGAGGACGGAGTCACCTTGGTCGGGCGGCCAAGCATCTCGTTCACCGCAGCGTAGGTGTCCTCGATAACCTCGAAGCGGTCCTCCAAGCCCAGCGCAGTAGCCTGCGCGCGCAGGTTGGACAGCTGGCCGCCCGGAATCTCGTGGCGGTAGACGCGGCCGGTCGGTCCAGGAATGCCCTTCTCGAACGGCTGGTAGAGCTGGCGTACTGCCTCCCAGTAGGGCTCCAGGTCAGAGACTGCCTTGAGGGAAATACCGGTGTCACGCGAGGAGTTGGAGAATGCCGCGATGATGGCGGACAGCGATGGCTGAGAGGTGGTTCCCGCTAGCGGTGCGGAGGCACCGTCGACGATGTCCGCGCCAGAGAGGGCCGCCGCGTAGTAGGTAGCCAGCTGGCCACCCGCGGTATCGTGCGTGTGCACGTGAACCGGCAGATCAAACTCCTTGCGCAGAGCCATGACCAGCTTGGATGCGGACTCCGGACGCAGCAGGCCTGCCATGTCCTTAATGGCCAAGACGTGGGCGCCGGTGTTGACGATCTCTTCGGCCAGCTTGAGGTAGTAATCCAGCGTGTAGAGCTTCTCATCCGGGGAGCACATGTCGCCGGAGTAGGCCATGGCAACCTCGGCCACGGTGGTGTTGGTCTCTAGGACGGCGTCGATAGCCGGGCGCATCTGGGTGACGTCGTTTAGCGCATCGAAGATACGGAAGATATCCACGCCGGACTTAGCAGCCTCCTGCACGAAGCCGGTGCACACATCGTTGGAGTACGGCGAGTAGCCCACGGTGTTGCGGCCGCGCAGCAGCATCTGGATGTTTTGGTTCGGCATGGCCTCACGCAGCAGATCCAGGCGCACCCACGGGTCCTCCTTGAGGAAGCGCATGGCGACGTCGTAAGTAGCACCACCCCACGCCTCCACGGAGTAGAGTTCCGGGGTCATGCGGGCAACGGCCTCAGCAGCCGTGACCAGAGCGGTACCGCGCACGCGGGTAGCCAGCAGGGACTGGTGAGCATCGCGGAAGGTGGTATCGGTGACCGCCAGAGCATCCTGCTTACGGATCTTTTCTGCCCACTTCTTCGGGCCCAGCTCCAGCAAGTCGTCACGGGAACCGCGCGGCAACTCGGAGTTAAAGTCCAGATCCGGCAGCTTATCGAAGGGGCGCAGGGTGGTCGGACGCTCACCGTTCGGCTTGTTGACGGTCACGTCAGCGATGTAGTCGATGATGCGGCCAGATTCGTCCACAGCCGGCGGGGCCTTCAGCAGGTCCGGGTGCTCCGGAATGAAACTGGTGTCCACGCGAGTGTTGACGAAGTCCGGCTCGCGCAACAGAGCGCGCAGGAAGCCGATATTGGTGGCCACGCCGGCCACGGTGAACTCGTTGAGCGCGCGCTGCGCACGGGCCACGGCTTGCTCGAAAGTGACACCGCGGCAGGTCATCTTCACCAGCAGCGAGTCAAAGTTCGGGGAGATCTCCGCGCCGACGGCCGTTGCACCGTCGAGACGCACGCCCGCGCCGCCCGGCGAGCGGTACTGGGTCAGCGTGCCGGTATCTGGGCGGAAGCCGTTAGAGGGGTCCTCAGTGGTGATACGGCACTGCAGTGCCGCGCCGGTGATGTGGATATCTTCCTGCTTGAGGCCCAGCTCCTCCAGGGAGAGGCCCGCGGCAATCTGCATCTGGGACTTCACGATGTCCACGCCCGTGACCTCCTCGGTCACGGTGTGCTCCACCTGCACGCGCGGGTTCATCTCGATGAAGACGTGGTTGCCCTTCTCATCGACGAGGAACTCGACGGTACCGGCGCCTTCGTAGTTGATGTGCTCGCAGAATTTCACGGCGTCCGCACAGATGCGATCTCGCAGTTCCGGGTCCAGCGTCGGCGCCGGGGCGATCTCCACGACCTTCTGGTGACGGCGCTGCACGGAGCAGTCGCGCTCGTACAGGTGCATGACGTTGCCCTGGGAGTCAGCCAGAATCTGCACCTCAATGTGCTGCGGGCGAATGACCGCGGTCTCGAGGTAAACATTGCCATCGCCGAAGGCGGCCTCCGCCTCGCGGGAGGCCTCAGCGCACTTGGTCTTCAGTTCTGCTTCGTTCTCGATGAAGCGCATACCGCGGCCGCCACCGCCGGCCACTGCCTTCACGAAGACGGGGAACTCAAAGTCCTTGGCGTACTCCGCCAGCTTGTCGACGTCCGTCGAGGGCTTCGAGTCCTTCAACGTAGGCAGCCCTGCTTCCTCAGCTGCAGCCACAGCGGCGGCCTTATCGCCGGTCAGGTCGAGGGTCTCAGCCGTGGGGCCGATGAACTTGATGCCGTTGTCACGGCAGGCGCGAGCCAAATCTGCACGCTCTGAAAGGAAGCCATACCCCGGGTAAATGGCATCCGCACCGGACTTCTTGGCGGCGCGAATAACCTCATCGATATCGAGATAAGCCTTGACCGGCTGACCCTCGGTACCGATACGCACGGCTTCATCCGCGAAGGCGCGGTGGAAGGAGTTGCGGTCTTCTTTGGGATAAATTGCAACGGTCTTGGAACCGACCTCAAAGGCGGCGCGGAAGGCACGCACGGCAATCTCACCGCGGTTGGCCACCAAGATCTTGGAGAAGGACTTGTGGGCGGTATCAGACACTAGGAGTGATCCTTTCAGATAGGAACAATACGAAGACAAGGATAGTGTCCGAGGCGACAACGCGGGCGAGAATCGGCTTATATGTCAACAGGAATCCACACGCTGCACATAGTCGGACAAAGAAGAAAACCAGCCCACGAGAAGAAAGTTTCGTGCGCTGGTTTTACGCTGACTAGGTCCGCTTCTCTTAGATCTGCTTCGGAGGAACGGAGCGCTGCTCCTTGCCGTTGTAAGCAGACAGCGGGCGAATGAGGGAGTTGTTCTCGTTCTGCTCCACGATGTGTGCGGTCCAGCCAGTGATGCGGGCCATCACGAAGATCGGGGTGAAGAACTCGATGTCGAAGCCCAAGATGTGGTACGCGGGGCCAGCCGGGAAGTCCAGGTTCGGCTGGATCTTGATGGAGGTGTTCTCGTACATGGTCTTAGCCATCTTCTCGTACATCTCCACCCACTGCTCCTGGCCGTGGTCCTTGGCCAGCTCGCGGAAGGCAGCCTCCATGGTCGGAACACGGGAGTCACCGTTCTTGTACACGCGGTGACCGAAGCCCATGACGAGCTCCTTGTTCTTGAGCTTGTTGAGCGTCCACTCCTCTGCCTTGGCCGGGTCACCGACCTCCAGGAAGTTCTTCATCACGGCCTCGTTAGCACCACCGTGTAGCGGGCCCTTGAGGGCGCCGATGGCGGCGGTAACAGCGGAGTAGGTATCGGACATCGTGGAGGTCACCACGCGGGCAGCGAAGGTGGAAGCGTTGAAGGAGTGCTCCGCGTAGAGGATGAGGGACTTATCAAAGGCCTCGATATCGGAGCGCGAGAGGGCTGGGGAGCCTTCCTCCTCACCGAAGACCATCCACAGGAAGTTCTCCGCAAAGCCCTTCTTACGGGAAGGCTCGAGGTATCCCTCGCCACGGCGGCGACGGATGTCGAGTGCGACGATGGTCGGCAGCTTCGCCATGAGCTCCAGCGCGGTGCGGCGGATGTGCTCGGAGTCCTTGGTGTACTCCTCCGGATCCTGGGAGCCGATGAAGGAGACTGCGGTACGCAGCACGTCCATCGGGTGGCAGGACTTCGGCATGGAGGTGATCAGGTCGATGAGGTGGCGGTCCAGGTGACGCAGTGCCTTCTCACGGGCGGAGAAGCGGACCAGCTCATCCTGGGTCGGCAGCTCGCCATTCCACAGCAGGTAGGCAACCTCCTCGAAGGAGCAGTAGCGGGCCAGCTCCTGCACCGGGTAGCCACGGTAGGTCAGGGAGTTGGTCTCCGGGACAACCTTGGACACGGCGGTCTCGTCGACGACAACGCCGTACAGGCCCTTGCGGATCTCTGGGGTTTCAGACATGGTGTTTCTCCTTAAGTGGGGGGGGCCTAGCGTGTGGGCTAGGCCGGGGGGATTAGTCAAAGGTGGGCTTGTAGCTGTCCTTGGAGTACGTGAACACGCTCTGGTCGAAGGCGTTGTACTCGTCGTAGCGCACCAGCTCGTAGAGGCGAGAGCGGTGCTGCATGCGCTCGAGCCACTCCTCGGATTGCAGGCCGGTTTCCTGCATGTCGCGGAGGAACTCTTCGGTAGCACCCATAGCCACGCGCAGGGTGGACACCGGCCAGATGACGGCGTTGTAGCCCAAGTCCTCAATGCGCTTAGCCGACAGCAGCTCGGTCTTGCCAAACTCCGTCATGTTGGCCAGCAGCGGGGTATCCACGGCGGCGCGGAACTTTTCGAAGTCCTCCGGCGAGTACAAGGCCTCGGTGAAGATGAGGTCCGCGCCGGCATCGGCGTAGGCCTTGGCACGTTCGATGGCCTCATCGATGCCGTGGATGCCGGCGGCATCGGTACGCGCACAGATGATGAAGTTCTCATCGCGGCGCTCGTTGACGGCGGCGGTGATGCGGCGAACCATAAGATCCGTCGGCACCACTTCCTTGCCATCGAGGTGACCGCAGCGCTTCGGGTTGACCTGATCCTCCAGGTGGCAGCCGGCTAGACCGGCGTCCTCCAGCGCGGCAACCGTGCGGGCGGCGGACATGGGCTCGCCGAAGCCGGTGTCGGCGTCGACAAGCACAGGCAAATCCGTGGCACGGGCAATGTGCCCAGCGCGCTGCGCCACCTCGGTGAGCGTAGTCAGGCCGATATCCGGCAGGCCCAGGTCATTGGCCAGCACCGCGCCGGAGACGTACACGCCGCCGAAGCCACCGAGATCCTGGATAAGGCGCGCGGTGAGCGGGTTGAAGGCGCCCGGCAGCGTGGTGATTTCCGGTGCGTTCAGTGCCTCGCGAAAGCTCTTGCGCTTGTCTGCGTTGCTGATAGTGGAGCCAAATAGGCCAGCCATTTAGAACAGTCCCTTCGGGGTCTCGGGTGCGGTGGCGATAGCCTCGTCGGTGAGGCGAACGTTGAGTTCGTTCAGGTCGGTGAGGTTCTCCAGGTTCTGCGCGGCAGCGAGGAAACGCTCCTGCTCCTCCTCCGAGACCTTGCCGGCAGCGAGCTTCTTGAACTTGTTGATGTACTCCTCGCGGCCGAAGGGGCGGGCGCCGAGCGGGTGGGCGTCGGCCACCGCGCGCTCATCCTCAATGACGGTGCCGTCCTTGAAGGTGATGACGGCCTTGCCGCCGAAAGCCTTCTCATCCAGGTCGTTGGAGTGGTAGCGGCGGGTCCACTCCGGGTCCTCGACGGTGGAAATCTTGTGCCACAGGTCGATGGTGTCCTGACGGTGCTTGCGCTCGTCAGAGTAGGAGGTCTCGTAGTCCCACTCGCCGTCCTGCAGGGCTACGGCGAAGATGTACATGATGGAGTGGTCCAGGGTCTCGCGGGAGGCGTTCGGATCCATCTTCTGCGGGTCGTTAGCGCCGGTGCCGATGACGTAGTGGGTGTGGTGCGAGGTGTGCAGGACGATGGACTCGATGTCCTCCGTCTTCAGGCCCTTCTCCGCGAGGGTCTTCTTGAGGGCAAAGGCCATGTCGATCGGGGCCTGTGCCTGGTACTCCGCGGAGTGCTCCTTGGTGTAGGTGTCCAGGATGGCGCGCTTTTCTTCACCCTCCGCCGGAAGGGGGACGGTGTAGGTGCGCTCCGGGGAGTGCAGCATCCAGGCGATGAAGCCGTCCTCACCTTCCCAAATCGGGGCCGGGGCACCCTCGCCGCGCATGGAGCGGTCCACTGCCTCGATGGCCATCTTGCCCGCGAAGGCTGGGGCGTAGGCCTTCCAGGAGGAAATCAGGCCCTTGCGGGACTGGCGGGTGGCGGTGGTGGTGTGCAGTGCCTGGCCGATGGCCTGGTAGATGGTGTCCACATCGAGGTTCAACATGGTGCCGATACCCGCGGCGACGGACGGACCAAGGTGTGCCACGTGGTCAATCTTCCACTCGTGGAGGCAGATGCCCTTGACCAGGTTAACCTGGATTTCGTAGCCAGTAGCCAGGCCACGGATGAGGTCCTTGCCGGTCAGGCCCTTGTGCTGAGCCACGGCGAGAATCGGCGGGATGTTATCGCCTGGGTGGGAATAGTCGGCAGCAAGGAAGGTGTCGTGGTAGTCCAGCTCACGCACGGCAGTGCCATTAGCCAGGGCTGCCCATTCGGCGGAGTAGTTACCGTCCACGCCGAAGATGGTGGCGCCGCCTTCCTGCACCGGGTGGGCCTGCGCAATGACGCGGGCGGAGGTAACCGGGCGGCGGGTGGCGGAGGCAACGGCCACGGAGGCGTTATCGATGATGCGGTTGATGATCATCTCGGTGGTCTCGGCCGGAACCTCGACGGGATCGGCAGCTACCTTGGCAACCTTGTAGGCCAAGTGCTCTTCAATAGGAAAGTCCTCGGCGGACTTGTGGGTACGTACTTCGTGATTAATCAACGGGATTCCCTCCTAGACCAGAACAACGATTGCGATAGGCATCACACTAACCCCACCCCGTGTGACCTGCCACATGTGTAAACTGTGACTATCTGTTGCAGGGATTTGCGTTAGTTGCAAAACTTGTGGAATCCCCAGCTAGAGCAATCTTTTAGGAGGAAGCAGACTGTGACTAAGCACTACGCGGGGGCGAGAATCCACGCACTACGCAAGGAACGCAAACTCACACAAGCCGCCATGGCGAAGCAGCTGGGGCTATCCACCAGCTACCTCAACCAGCTGGAGAATGATCAGCGCCCCCTCACCGTCACCGTCCTCCTGCAGCTGACCCAGCGCTTCGGCGTTGACGCCACGTACTTTGCAGGGGACCGCGATCTGCGCGCTCTCGCCGAGCTGCGCCAGCTCTTCCCCGAAGCCTCCGAAGCCACCCTTACTGACTTAAGCGGGCGCTTCCCCGAACTTTTACCCCGGCTTGTCGACGCCGCCGCACACACCCCCGCCGAACCCGGCCCTTTCGAAGCGGTCCGTGACTTCTTCTACGACGCCCACAACTACGTCCATAGCCTCGACATAGCCGCCGAGGAGCTCTCCGATTCGCTCGGAGACCGAGTCCTGCGCCGCGGGCGCTTAGCTTCCGTCTTGCAGGATGAATTCGGTGTCACGACGCGATTCTCCTCCTCTTCACCACGGCGCCGCACCTTCCACGACCGCGAGTTGCACCTGCGCGCGGGCCTTACGGAATCCCAACTCGTCTTTGAAATGGCGCTCCAGTACTGCCTGCTGGCCTACCCGGAGCATTGCGCGGAACTCGTCGCCGAATTGCCGGGCGAGGAAGCACAGACTATTGGCACGCTGGGCCTCGCGCAATATTTTGCCGCCGCCGTGACCATGCCTTATACCCAGTTCCTCGCCACTGCGGAGGAAACGCGCTATGACATCGACGTCATCGCGACGGCCTTTGGCACTGGTTTCGAGACCACCGCGCAGCGCTTGTCGACGTTACAGCGACCCGGCCACCAAGGCGTTCCCTTCTCCTTCATCCGCACCGACCGCGCAGGAAATATTTCCAAGCGCCAGTCCTCCACCGCTTTCCACTTCGCCCGCAGCGGCGGCTCCTGCCCGTTGTGGGTCGTGCACCGCGCTTTTGAAACGCCCAACCGCATCACGAGGCAGGTGGCCTCGATGCCCGATGACCACACCTACTTGTGGATTGCGCGCTTCGTCCAAGGCCAGGCCCAGGCCTGGGGCACGCCGCGCAAAGAATTCGTCGTGGGCTTAGGCTGCGATATCGCACAGGCGGATCGCGTGGTCTACGCGGATGCGCTCAACCTCTCCCCTTCTGAGGCGACCCCCATCGGCCCTGGCTGCGCCGCCTGCCCACGTCCAGCGTGCCCGCAGCGTGCCTTCCCACAGGTGGGGCGGCCCGTCAGCCTCGACCTCAATGCCACGCCGGTTTCGGCTTATGCCACCTCATAGTTCTTTCATTTTCGCCTAGGCTTTCGAATTTCCTACTGCGATGTCCGGTGGGCTTGCCAAGATAGGACGTGTTCGGCACCACGCCGAGTTCTCTTCCCTCACCTACGCAGGAGGTTCTCTCTCATGCCCAACCCTTATGCAGCTCACCAGTGAATACGGCGAGCAGTTCACCATGGAAGAAGCCCAGCATGCGGTGAGCACACTGGGCTTATAAGAGCGGGCCGTAGATAAATCAGACCCGGGTCTGATTTAAGCGAGGTCTTTACTCAAGGTCATCGTGGGCAACGAGGCGGCGGGCCGCCTCCGTGATGGTGCCGGACAGGGACGGGTAGACCGCCAGGGAATCCGCTAGCTGGTTCACGGTGAGCTGGTTGGTCACGGCGACCGCGATGGGCAGAATAAGCTCGGAGGCGGTCGGAGCAACAATCACGCCACCGATGACGCGGCCGGAGGTCGCACGGCAGAAGAGCTTGACAAAGCCGTGCTGCAGCGAGCGCATCTTGGCGCGCGGGTTGGTATTCAACGGCATCGTGATGGTGCGGGCGGCAACCTCACCGGCCTCAATCTCCGCCTGGGTAAAGCCCACAGCAGCAATTTCTGGGCGGGTAAACACGGCGGTTGCTACGGTCTTCAGGCGCAGCGGGGACACGCCCTCACCCAGGGAGTGGTACATAGCGATACGGCCCTGCATCGCGGCAACGGAAGCCAGCGGGAACAGGTCGGAGCAGTCGCCGGCGGCATAGATGCCAGCGACATTGGTGCGGGAAACGCGGTCAACCTCGATGTGGCCGGACTTCGTGGTAGCCACACCAACGTGCTCCAAGCCGAGGTTCTTGGTATTCGGGATGGAACCGATGGACATGATGACGTGGGAACCATGGATCTCGCGACCATCCTGGGTCTTGACCACGACGTTGCCGTCCTCAGTGCGGGAGACTGTCTCCACGCGGCAGTTCTTCTCCAGCTCCACGCCGCGCTCAGCCAGGACGGTCTCGAGGACGTCGGCAGCGTCGGCGTCGTCGTGCGGCAGAATGCGGTCGCGGGAAGCCACCATGGTCACGCGCACGCCCATCTCGGCGAAGGCGGAAACGAACTCAGCACCGGTCACGCCGGAGCCGACGACGATGAGGTGCTCCGGCTCCTCCTTGAGGTCATAGACCTGCTGCCAGGTGAGGATGCGCTCGCCGTCCGGCTGCGCGCCCGGCAGAATGCGCGGGGTGGCACCGGTAGCAACGAGGACGAGGTCCGCGTCGAGGGTCTCAGTGGTGCCATCCTTATGGGTGACATCAACCTTGTGCGCTGCCCCCTTCACGCCATGCTGATCCTCAGAAAAGGCAGCGCGCCCATCAATGACCTTGACGCCGATCTTCTCTAGGCCCGCACGGACGTCACGGGACTGGTTAGCAGCCAGCGCCTGAACACGGCCGTTGAGGGCCTCCAGGCTCAGCTGCAAGGAGCTGAGCTGGTGGTTCAGGCCCATGTCATCGGCGCGGCGGAAGTCGGTGCGAATGTTGGCGCCAGCGATGAAGGACTTCGAGGGCACGCAGTCCAAGAGAACGGAGGAGCCACCGGGGCCCTGTTCCTCAATCAACGTAATGTGCGCGCCGTACTTGGCGCCGGCGGTCGCAGCCTCGTAGCCTGCGGGGCCACCGCCGATGATTACGATGCGGGGGGCTTCCTGTGACACTGTCGCTCCTTTTTTAAAATTCTGCCTATAAGAACTCTGGGAAATCCTTGTCACAGTGTAGTGCTTAGGCGCTTAATCCTCCACGTTGGCAAACTGCTCCGCCACGGAGCCGAAGAGTTTGACGCCCACGCCGATGGCTCGCTCATCGGGGGCCAAATCACCCATATGCAGATCATGCTGCTCGCCTTCACCGGACCAGCAGCCAAGGCGAGCCATGGAGCCGGGCACCTTTTCTAGGTACCACGAGAAATCCTCGCCGCCGGAAGACTGCGGCGCCTGAACCACAGCCTGCGGGTCAATGGCCTGGGCAGCGCTGGCAAGGAGGGCGGTAGAGACGTCGTCATTAAGCACGGGCGGAACCCCACGGTGGTAGACCAGCTCATGCTCCACACCCAGGGGCGCTAGCACCTGTTCCACCAACTCGGAGAAGAGCGTTTGCATATCCCGCCAGATTCCGATGTCTGCCGTGCGCATAGTGCCAGACACAGAGCCGGTCTCAGGGATCGCGTTCGGGGCATAGCCGGAATTCACCTGGCCGAAGACCAAGACGGTGCCGGTGCGCGGATCGACGCGGCGTGAGAGCAAACCTGGCAGGTCCGTCAGCAGCTTGCCCAGCGCATAGACGACGTCCGCCGACAAGTGCGGGCGCGAGGTATGCCCGCCGGGGCCGGAGACGTTGATTTCCACAACATCGGTCGCGGAGGTGATCGCCCCAGCGCGAACGCCGATACGCCCGACGCGCAGCTTTGGTTCGACGTGCACGGCAAAGATGGAGTTCACGCCTTCGAGCGCACCCCACTCGATGACATCGGTGGCGCCGCCCACCCATACTTCCTCAGCGGGCTGGAAGATGACACGAACACCGAAATCTAGCGGATGCTCGCGATTAAGGTCCGCCAGGGCGCAGGCCGTGGCCAGCGCAATGGTGGTGTGTATGTCATGCCCACACGCGTGCATGACGCCGGGGACCTCGGAGGTGTATTCGAGTCCGGTGACTTCGGTGACGGGCAGCGCGTCAATATCGGCGCGGAAGGCAAGGCGTCCGAGTTCCGTATCGGGGCCGATGTCCACCATGAGGCCGGTCTCGGGGAAAAGATGCGGCTCCAAGCCGTACTCGCGCAGGGTGCGGGACAGGAAGCGGGTGGTTTCCACCTCGTTATTGGAAGTCTCCGGGTGGCGGTGAATATGGCGGCGCCACGCGATGACCTCCGCGCGGTGGTTGCTGAACCACTCACTGACGTAGTCCGAGATCACTGCTTCCTCCTCCGTGGTTTCCTCTTGGGAAGAGTCTACAACTAGACCATGCGGTTCAGTTAGCCGGGCAGGTCACACGCTAGATATACTGAGCGGTCTGCCCTGACCGACGGTTTCGCTACAGGTCGATATTACGGGGGCCGTAGAGGCGATCGCCGGCGTCACCCAGCCCCGGCACGATATAAGCGTCCTCGTTGAGGGCCGGATCAATCGCTGCGGTGACCAAGCAAACTGGCAAGCCCGAGTTAGCCAGCGCATCAACGCCCGGCTGGGCGGAGACCATGCAAATCGCCGTGATGTCGGTAGCGCCACGGTCCGCAAGGAGCTTCAGGGAGTGCAGGAGGGAACCACCCGTGGCGAGCATCGGGTCAACCACGAAGACGCTGCGGCCGCTGAGATCCTCCGGTAGGGCCTCCAGATAAGGCACCGGCTCGTGGGTTTCCTCATCTCGCGCCATACCGATGAAGCCGACCTGGGCATCCGGAATCATGGACAGGGCCGGGTCAATCATGCCCAGACCAGCACGGATGATGGGCACGATAATCGGCGGGTTTTGCAGGCGGGTGCCCTCCGCCGTGGCGACGGGAGTGACGCAATCAAAATGCTCGACGGGCAAATCACGGGCTGCTTCATACACCAGCATGGTGCCCAGGTCTCGCAGGGCGGCACGGAAAGCGGTGTTATCGCTGCGGGCATCACGCATCAGCGTGAGCCGGGAGGCGGCGAGGGGGTGGTCTACTACGTGGATATCCATGCCCTTCACTGTATAAGAATCCGCCGGGAACCGATCAGCGGGCGGCGCAGTCTAAAAAGGCATGACTAGCTTTGACACATTCACTATTGACACCGAATACACCCGCCGGCTGGCACACGAACTGGCCACCGTCTCCCAAGCCTCCGCCACTCCCCCTCCTGCGTTACCTATAGATTCCGTTCTGGGTGGCTTCACCGGCGCATTTAACTCCGCCATGGAAAACCTCGCTGCCCGCCTTGCCCAGGTCAGGGCGGATGCCGGAGCTGTGGCGGACTCCAGCTTCCGCATGGCCCGCGAGGCCGAGGACGCTGACGGTGCTCTTGCTAGCGCCTGTGGAGGTCTGTGATGTTGGAGTCAGCACTCGCTCACATCGCCCGGATGCAGCCGGCACAGCTTCCCGATGTCTCCCTGCCCACTGTGCCCGATCTCACTGCTGCCGGGCCCTTAGCGGAGATAGCGCACGGAGATCCGCGGGCGCTTTTCGCCACCGCACGCCAGGCCACCGAGGACCTTTCCACGGCGCGCTCTGCGCTAGATTCCGCGCGCGGGCTCATCTCGGCGGCCGTCAGGGACCTCATCGGGCTGGGATTCGAGCTGCTCCAGCGCGGACTGCCTTTAGCCTTGGGCTTGCTCATCCCCAACCCAGCCACACAGGCCGCAGCCCGCTCGGCTTTGCAGGCCTTGGCAATGGAGTACGTCGGCAAGGCGATGCTGCGCGTAAAGCAGCTGGCCGGGGAGCTCCTTCAGGCGGCCGCGCCCCTCGTGCCCATTGCACAACGCGCGGTGCGCCCTTCAGTGCGCGGTCCGCAGGAGGAAGGCGGAGCACGCCACGCGCTGACCACGTCCTCGTCCTCTGATAGCAAAGGAAGCGCGCAAGGCCAGGCCGCGGTGCAAGCCGCACTCTCCCAGCTGGGCACACCCTATGGATGGGGCGGCACCGGCAACGGCAGCTTCGATTGCTCGGGGCTAACCCAATGGGCTTGGCGCCAGGCTGGGGTGGAACTGCCGCGCACCGCTGAAAGCCAGACCGTGGGCCGCCAGGTGAGCGCGGATGAGCTGCAGCCCGGCGACCTCGTTGTGTGGGATGGGCATGTGGCCATGTACTCCGGTGACGGGCAGATGGTGGAGGCCGGCAGCCCCGTGCAAACCAATCCACTGCGCACCAACAACATGGGGATGGCTTTCAAAGGCTTCTGGAGGCCCACAGGGTAGACTATTTGCCCATGAACACCCGCGCTATTGTCCCCATCAAGCTCTCCCTTTCTGAGGGCGATTTTTATACCCTATGGGCGCCAAAGTGGCGCCAGAACGGTTCCGAGTGGCAGGCCTTTCTCGGTGACGACGAATCCGTCCTGCTCTTTAACACCGAAGCCGAGATGCTCTGCTTCCTCGAATCCGGCACGAAGCACGACTTGCTCGACCACCCGAAGTGGGAAGCCTTTAATTCCCAAGCGGCGGACCGTGTCGTGCCAGAAAAGAAACGCGTCTACGACCTCATCGGCATGCCGAAGCACCTGGCCGGCCGCCCCAGCCACGAGAACGTGTCCACCGTCGCACGCTGCCTGGAGATTGCACAGGCACTAGCGGAGGTCTGCGCCGCGGAACACACCGTCATCTTCTTCGCATCGCACTCCATCCTGCGCAACCCTGCCCGCGGAGCCGATCACTACGCCGGTGAACAGGGCATGAGTGAGTGGTCCGGCGTGGGCCGCGTTATCCACAGCAACTGGCGCTCGGTCATCGAAGACCTCGACAAGGTGGTCAAGGTCGTTCCTTCCTCTGACTTCACCCAGGATGCAACCACCAACGCCGCCACCCGCATCTCCGCCGCCAGCGAAGCAGCAGAGGAAGCCCGCAAGAAGGCCGAGGAAGAGCGCAAGGCCGCCGCAGAATCCGCCGATCCTTATGACAGCTCCCCCTGGGCAGCCGCGGGCATCGACCCGGTGAAGATCACCGCCGATCAGAGGACGGTCTACACCCTGCGCACCTACCTCGACGGCAAGCCGGTTTTCTTGGGCAAGTGGGGCGAAATCTTCACCTTCCCCAGCTCCAAGGTGCTGGTGCGCTGGATCATGGAAAACGATGACCACGACCTAGCAAAGGTATCCACCTGGGAGGAAGTCGTTGCCGCAGCGAACGCTGGTGAGCTCGAGGTCACCGTTCACCCGGATAACCAGTACAGCTTCTACGGCATTGTCCGCGATATTGAAAAGGGCCCCGAATCCGTTGATACGGACCAGATGAGCCGTTGCTACGAGGTCTGCGCAGATGCCGCCGACTGGGCCGGGGATGACTCCATCAACTCCTACATGCTGCAGAACCCGCGCTTCCAGGACTACCTGGGCTACATGCTGGGTTCCACCGAGCACGCAGGCTACGTGCCCTCCAAGCCCTACACCGAGCACGCGGAGTCCTGGAAGGGCCTGGAGGAAATGCTGACGAAGCGCTTCTCCCGCTTCTAGTTTTTACTCGGAAGACTCGCTGTCTTCTTCCGCTTCGGAAGCGTTCACATCAGAAGCGTCTTCCGCGAATTCCGGATCCGCTAGCTCCTCGTAGGCGGGTAGGATTTCCTGCTCGATGAGGCGCTGGCGGTCTTCTTCACTGGCAAAAGAGTTCTCAATCGCCTTGATAGTGAGATCGAAGAACTCCTCCAGCCCATAGCCGAAGGTCTCGCTCAGGGCCAGGAAAACGTCACTGAGCTTCTCGCCTGCCACGGTGCAGGTAAAGCCAAGCTGCTGCAGCAGCGGCAGAGGATGGTCAGCCAGCTCCTCTGCGGGCAGCTCCTCCAGCGGCGCGAAGGTCAACGCGATGCGGCGATCCCGCACCCACGCGGATGCCTTGCCAGGGCGAACGCCGTCGAGATCAGCGCTGAAGTCATCGACAAGATCAGTGGCGTGCACAAGGCGTGTCGCACCCGCCTGCACAGCCACCACGGCATCCTCATAGGAGGCAACGTCCCGCTCCCACGGGATGAAATCTGCGCGGAGCTTCTCAGCCGCAGACAACTTTGTCAGCGCAGCACCAGCAACGCCTTCGCCTACATCCCAGCTATTGGCATCGCCCTCAACGAGGAGGCGAGCATCAATTCCAGGAACGTCGAGTCCTTCCCGCGCCGCAGCGAGCGCCTCGGCGGCACCGAAGGAGAAAGCACTGGGGCACAGGCGGAGCTCGGCGTAGACCACGTGGTCGCTGGCAAGCGCCTGCACAACAGCGTGCGTGGCCGCGCGGAGCTCCTCTGGGGTGGAAGCATCCGTGGGCAACGGCGCCAAGAGCGTCACCTTGGGCAGACCGGCGAAAATCTCAGCGCCGGAGTCTTTATTTTCGGGGCTAATCAGAGGTGCGTCATGCATGAGGATCATCCTAGGACGCGGTCTAGGATTAAGCACGCTATGAAACATGTCCCCGCGATCCTCACTGCCCTCGCCTTAGCCGCGACGCCGCCCGCGTTTGCAGAAGAGGAAGAGTCCTCATCGCCCACGCGCACCACCGCGCCGGATACCGACTCCTGCCCGCATTCCCTTGTTCCCGAGGAACCGACGACCACCTCTGAGAGGTTGGCACCTGGCCAGGAAGCGCCCACTCCCCTTCCCGCGGTTGAGGGCGCTGCGTGCGGTGTGACAGCCCCGCGCGGTTTTCGGGTCAATAAGGACGTTGTGGCTTCGGCGTGGATGGTTAGCGACCTGGATACTGGCGAAATCATCGCCATGAAGGATCCCAACGGGCGCTACCGCCCAGCCTCCATCATCAAGGCGCTGCTGGCGCTCGTGGTCATCGAAGAGCTGCCCCTGGACCAGCGCATCACCGCCACGCTTGACGACGCCTCCGTCGAAGGCTCCGCCGTCGGCCTCGGCCCCGATGGTGTCTATACCGTGGAGCAGCTTTTACAGGGTCTACTCATGGCTTCCGGCAACGACGCCGCGCACGCCCTCGCGCAGGCTGTTGGCGGGGATGAGAAGGCGCTGGAGAAAGTCAACGCGAAGGCACAGGAGATTGGCACGCGCTCGACGGTGGCGGCGAGCTACTCCGGTTTGGACGCGGCAGGCATGTCGACGTCCGCGGCGGATATCTCGTTGATCTACCGCGCGGCTTTTGCCAACGACACCTTCGCGCGCATCGTCGATACCGAGCACGTGGAGTTTCCCGGCTGGGGTGACATGCCCGGTTATGAGCTGTGGAACGACAATGGGCTCTTCCTCAACGACCCGGATGGTATCGGCGGCAAGACGGGCTATACCGAGGACGCGCACCATACCTTCGTCGGCGCGATTAATCGCGGCGGGCGCCGCCTGCAGGCGGTCCTCCTCGATACAACCGTCGAGCATGGTTTCCGCGCTTGGGAGCAGGCGCAGATGCTTCTCGACGAAGCCTCCGACGTCCGCCCCGGCGATGGCGTAGGGCTTGTGGATGATTTCGCGGCTGGACAAGAGGAGCCCTCGGAATCTGCACCAACCACCCCGGCTCCTACCACGCCGTCCACGCCCGCCACCCCGGAGGCGACTGCGGGGTCTTCATCCTTTGGGGACTCGCAGGGCTGGATTGGGTGGCTCGTGGCAGGGCTCGTCACTCTCCTGGTCGTAGTGGTTGCTACTTTTTCACTACTTCGGCGTTAGCCATAATGTCGTGCTGGCCGCGCAGCGCATTCTTCGGACCAATCGTGGTCACCACGTACAGGGCACCAAAGAAGGCAATGAGCGGGCCGATGAGCGGCACGAGGGAGGCCACGCGCCACCAGTTGCGCTTGATGCTCTGCTGCCAGGTGAGCTTGTTGTGGGTGGTGACATCGCGCACCGTGTATCCAGCTATCAGCTTCGCCGGCGTTGCCCCAACTAGGACTTCGAAGCAGATGTAATAGGCCACCGTGATGATCCCCGAGAAACTGGTGAGCCAGACCTCATTGAGAGTGGAGTTGTATACCCCGACGCTTAGCAAGAGGGACACACCAATCGCCGCAATGACGTAGTCGATGACGGCCAAAAGCACTCGGGTGCCAGGAGTAGCGCGCGGGGCGTCCTGAACAGGCGCGGCGGGTGTGGCAGCATGATAGCTCTCGCCCCAGCGGCCGGTAGTGGCGTAGTCATCGAGCTGCGCCCACGTGAGCCGAGCACCTGATTCCATCATTTGGTCATAGCTGGCTCGGGACGAGGGCTCGCAGAGAATGCGGGCGGCAACGGCGAGTTCCTCGCGTTCGGAGTCCTCGGGGAGGTAGCCGAGGCCTTCGAGGTGGGCGTCGGCAGCCGCTAGCTGCACGCTGAGCTCGCGTGAGGTCGCGCGCGAATCCAGGGTGAAGTGCGTATAAAGGTTCGGGGCAAAAGACGCTGGTAGCATCCCGCCCTACTTTCGCCGCAGCAGGGCCCACGCACCCGCGGCGGCCGCACCAAGGGCAGCACCGGCGCCCAAGGTCACGCCCGTGTTCGGGCCCTGGCGGATCTCGTTGCGGACGCGGATGACTGCCTGATCCGGAACCGGCGGAACCAGCAGCTCGAGGGACTCCTCGGTGGTGGCTGTCCAGGCGGAGACGTAAAGCACGACGCGCCAGACCAAGTACATGACCACCATGAGGACGATCACCGGGCCAAACACGGCGCCGGCCGGGTTGCCTGCCGCGGAGGACATGATGATGGTGGACAGCTGTTTGATGGCCTCAAAGATCACAGCGCCGATAGCCGCGCCCTTCAGACCAGACTTGGTGGGCACCTTCGTGCGCGGCAGGAAAGCCACCATCCACCAGAAGACGAGGAAGTTAGCGATGAGACCGATCACGATGCCGGCGATAACCAGCACCGTTCCCATTCCTGGGAAGGACTCGATACCAACCCACTCGAAGATCTTTTGGGTCAGTCCGGAGGAACCCGCCGCCGTCACGCCGAAGGCGATAACCATGGCCACGAGCAGGCCGATGAGCCCCAGCAGGTCGCTGAGCTTCTTGGTCACAAAGTTGCCCGGGGCGTCAGTCGGATCCTGCATCCACATCGCCGAAATGCCGATGCGCAGGTTATTCATCCAGCCGAGCCCAGACCACAGGGTGGTGAGGCCACCGATGCCGTACATCGCACCGCGCTGTTCAATCGCGGTATGGAGAAGCTCCGTAATCGAATCCCCCAGATCGCCCGACACGGCGTTCGCGATCTGCTCTTCCAGTTGTTGCATGAGATCGGGGCGATTGGCCAACACGGTGGCGATGGCTGCCACCGTGAGCATGAAGATGGGGAAGATAGCAAGAACCGAGAAATACGTAATTCCGGCCGCGAACTGGTTGCCGCCTTGGCTACCGTAGCGATCCAGCATCTTCATGATGTGGTCGATAAAACCGGACTTCTCGCGGACCTTATCTACCGCTCCCGGCTCATCGGCATATGCACGCTCGATGCCGTAATCATCAGTCTTTTTCTCATCGGGTTGAGTCGTTGGCGCCACAGGCTTTCCCCTTTTTATGAATTACAGAAATAAGTTACAGAATCCTCTACACAGTCTTCATCATGCTAGCCAACTCAGCCGCGACGCGCGGGGAGAAAGCCCACCGCCTCGTAGACCTTGTCCACGAGCGGGGTGGCAATCTCCGTGGCGTGCTCGGCGCCCTTGGCCAAAATACGCTCCAACTCGCCGCGGTCTTCCATGAGCTCGTCGTAGCGAGCCTTCAGCGGAGTGGTGAAAGCCTCAAGTGCTTCCGCCGTGTCCACCTTCAGGTGGCCATAGCCCTGGCCCTCGTACTTGTCCACGAGGTCCGGGATGCTCTCGCCAGTCAGCGCGGACTGAATGGCCAGCAGGTTGGACACACCGGGCTGCTTCTCGCGGTCAAAGGCCACCACGCCAAGGTCATCGGTCACCGCGGACTTGATGCGCTTGGCGGAGGTCTTGGGAGCATCGAGCAGGTTTACGATGCCCTTCGGGTTAGCACCCGACTTCGACATCTTGGCCGTTGGCTCCTGCAGGTCATAAATCTTGGCCGAACCTTCCGGAATGAAGGCCTCCGGCACACGGAAGACCTCGCCGTACTTGTTGTTGAAGCGCTCCGCCAGGTTGCGGGTGAGCTCAAGGTGCTGGCGCTGATCCTCCCCCACCGGCACATAGTGCGGGGAATACAGGAGGATATCCGCGGCCATCAGGACGGGATAGGTAAATAGGCCCACGGACGTGCGGTCCTGGCCCTGTTTGAGGGACTTGTCCTTGAACTGGGTCATGCGGGAAGCCTCACCGAAGCCGGTCAGGCACTGCAAAACCCACGTCAGCTCCGCGTGTGCGGGGACGTGGGATTGTACGAAGAGGGTGGATTTCGCCGGGTCAATGCCCAATGCGATGAGCTGCGCGGCGCCCGCCACGGTGCGGTGGCGCAGCTCCTCCGGGTTCTGCTCCACTGTGATGGCGTGCAGGTCCGGGATGAAGTAAAAAGCCTCGTGGGAGTCTTGCAGGTCAATCCACTGCTTGAGCGCTCCAAGGTAGTTACCCAGGTGGTAGGAGTCCGCCGTGGGCTGAATACCAGAGAGGACTCGAGAAGCGGAGGTCGATGCAGAAGTGGAGTCAGTCATGGTTGATCACTCTACTCTGCCGCCTCCGCCGGGGAGGCGCTGCGTCGGTTAAATCTTGCGGGAGGTCGGGCTAATAACGTCCATCATCACGGCGAAACCGGCCACCATGAACGCGCCGCCAACACCCTGGAGGACGATCGGGCCAAGGAAGGCAAAGGACGGTCCGACGATGGTCCACCACCAGATACCCAGGGCAAGCAGAATAGCGCCGAGGACAAAGTAGATGATTGCGCGGGTCATGAGCATCTCCTGCGAAATAGAAAAGGACGTTAAGACGGGATTATCGTACCACTACTTGATGTGGGCTACTTGTACTCCACCAGAAGCGGAGAGTGATCGGACCAGCGCTCCTCCACCGTCGGCGCCTTCTCCACCCACGTGCGCTGCGCGCGCTCCAGCATGGCCTTCGTGGCAGCCTGATAGTCAATGCGCCACCCGGCGTCGTTGTTGAAAGCCTGGCCGCGGTAGGTCCACCAGGTATAGGGCCCCTCGGCCTCCGGGTGCAGGCGCCTGGCGACGTCAAACCATTGCGGATCCTTGGCCGCCTCCCAGGCGGTCTTGGTTTCGTAGTCCACCACGCCGAGCCAGTCCCCAAGCCCCTTCTTCTCCTGGGGCTCATCATCCGGGAAAGAGCCAAAAACGCGGTCCATGAAGGCTCGCTCCTCCGGCAAGTGTCCGGACTTCTTCTCGTTGGGCTTGTTGTTCTTCAAGTCCTGGGCGCGGTGGCAGATGTTCCAATCACCGCCGATAACAGACTCCGGATACGTCGCGGCCATCTCATCCAAAACTTCAGAGAATTCATCCAAGAAGAGGTACTTCTCATCCTGCTTCGGGGAATCAGTATCGCCGGAGGGCAGATACAAAGAGGCCACGCGCACGCCTTCCACGGTGGCGGCGATGAAGCGGCCGGATTCGGCGAAGGAGCCGAAGCCTACGGAGACGTCGCCAAGCGCATGCTTCGATAGGATGCCCACGCCCGCGCGGCCCTTGGCGGCGGATTCGGCCTGCACCAGGTTCCATCCGGCCTCCAGGGCTGGGGCCAGGGCCTTCTGGGTCTGCTCGGGGTTGGCGCGCACCTCCTGCATGAGGACGACGTCGGCCGGCGTGGTCTCCAACCACGCGTTCATACCCGGGTTGTTCTCATTGCGCTGTTTGCAGGCCGCGCGGATGCCGTTAACGTTGACGGAGGCGATGGTGAAACTCATGCCGGCCAGTCTAACTCTGTTCAATAATCTTCACGGAAGGGGCTAGGCGGCGCTTGTCCCACATGGTGATAACCCAGGTGATGCAGCCGGCCACCGCCAACCCCGCACCAGCGAGGGCGGTGGAGTTATAGGAATAACCTGCGCCCACGACCGCACCGCCGATAGCAGCACCCGCCGCATTGGCGATATTGAGGGCCGACTGGTTCAAGGCCGCCGCGAGGCTCTGCGCATCCCCCGCCACGTTGACGAGGCGAAGCTGCAGAGAGGGCACGAGAATGGAGCCAAAGAAGGCCAAGACACCAAAGGCAATCGTGCCCGCCCACGCGTTGTGCGCCAGGAAGTAGAAGGCCACGGACACACCGACCATGCAGATGAGAGCAAAGATGATGCCAAATTCCAGGTTTCGGTCTGCCAGCGCACCGCCGGCGACGTTGCCGACAGTCATACCGATGCCATAGGCCATGAGCACAATCCAGGTGTGGTTCGGGTCCATGCCGGCGACCTCCGTCATGGTCCACGTGATGTAGGTGTAGACGGCGAACATACCGCCGAAGCCGACGGTGCCGAGGAACACGGTGAGCAGGACCTGGCTGTTCTTCAACGCGCCGAGCTCGGTGAACATATCCGTTTCCGGCATACGCGTCATGTGCGGGAAGAGGAAAAAGAGCAGCACCATCGTTAAGGCTGCAAGGACCACGACCAAGTAGTAGGCCGAATGCCAGCCCAGTCCCTGGCCTAGGGCTTGGGCTGCCGGTACACCGATCACGGTGGCAACGGAAAGGCCCATGCCCACCATCGACATGGCAAACCCTTGCTTGCCCGGTGGGGCCATCGAGGCCGCCGCCAGATTAGCTACGGAAAAGTATGCGCCATGCGGCAGACCCGCAATGAAGCGCGCCACCAGCAGAACACCGTAGTTCGGGGCCAGGGCCGTCAGCAGGTTACCCACGAGTAGAAAGCCTATGAGCAGGATAATCAGTCGGCGGCGTGGAAGTTTGCCCGTGAGCGCCGCAATCACTGGCGCGCCCACGACGACACCAAGCGCATAGACGGAGATAACCACCGACGCCGTGTCTTCCGTAATACCGAAATCATCCGCGATGAGTGGCAGCAGGCCCATCGAGGTGAACTCGGTGGTGCCGATGGCGAAGGCACCCAGCGCCATGGCGATCATCACGATGGTGCGGCGCGTCGCGGAGATTTCCGTCTGGCGCGGGACGGGACGGCGTTGGATACGGGTATTCATCGGTTTCACGGGGGCAGACCTTAGTACTCTCGCCGCGTTGCTCGTAAGTCCAGCCGGAAAGGTTGTGCCAAATACACAGACCTCCCCCGCTGGTGGTGCGAGTCACAGGGGGACCGGCACCGCGAGAAAATAAGACAGGTATCCTGTGAGGTTGAACAGTTTTCAACTTCTTTAGGAGAACCATGGCAAAGATTATCTGGACCCGTACCGACGAGGCGCCGTTGCTGGCGACCTACTCCTTCAAGCCAGTCGTGGAGGCCTTCGCGTCCACCGCAGGCATCGAGGTGGAAACCCGCGACATTTCCCTAGCCGGCCGCATCCTGGCCCAGTTCCCGGAGCGCCTTGGTGACAAGAAGGTCTCCGATGCCCTGGCTGAGCTCGGAGATCTGGCCAAGACGCCGGAAGCCAACATCATTAAGCTGCCGAACATCTCCGCTTCCCTGGTGCAGCTGAAGAAGGCCATCGCTGAGCTGCAGGCAGCCGGTTTTGATCTCCCGGAGTACGAAGAGGCTCAGGAGAAGTACGACGCCGTCAAGGGCTCCGCTGTGAACCCGGTTCTGCGTGAGGGCAACTCCGACCGCCGCGCCCCGATTGCAGTCAAGAACTTTGCTAAGAAGAACCCGCACAAGATGGGCGCGTGGTCCGCTGATTCCAAGACCAACGTGGCCACCATGGACGCTAACGACTTCCGCCACAACGAGAAGTCCGTCATCATGCCGGAGGAGGACACCCTCTCCATCGTTCTGAAGACCGCCGAGGGCGAGCAGCCCCTGCTGGAGAAGCTGCCGGTCCTCAAGGGCGAGGTCATCGACGGCACCTTCATGTCCGCCAAGGCACTCGACGAGTTCCTCAAGGCTCAGGTTGCCCGTGCCAAGGAAGAGGGCGTGCTCTTCTCCGCTCACCTCAAGGCCACCATGATGAAGGTGTCTGACCCCATCATCTTCGGCCATGTCGTCCGCGCTTTCTTCGCTGATGTCTTTGAGAAGTACGGCGAGGAGCTCGAGGCTGCTGGCCTCAACGGCGAGAACGGCCTGGGCGCTATCTACGAGGGTCTGGACAAGCTCGAGAACGGTGCTGAGATCAAGGCTGCCTTCGACGACGCGCTTGCCGCGGGTCCGGACCTCGCTATGGTCAACTCCCACAAGGGCATTACCAACCTGCACGTTCCCTCCGATGTCATTATTGACGCCTCCATGCCGGCTATGATCCGCACCTCCGGCCACATGTGGAACAAGAACGACGAGGAGCAGGACACCCTCGCCGTCATCCCGGATTCCTCCTACGCCGGCGTTTACCAGGCAGTCATCGAGGACTGCAAGGCTAACGGCGCCTACGATCCGACCACCATGGGGACCGTCCCGAACGTCGGCCTCATGGCACAGAAGGCTGAGGAGTACGGCTCCCACAACAAGACCTTCAAGGTGCCGGCTGCCGGCACCGTTGAGGTCCGCAACTCCAAGGGTGAGGCCCTTATCTCCCACGACGTGGAGGAGGGCGACATCTGGCGCGCTTGCCAGACCAAGGACGCCCCGATCCAGGACTGGGTCAAACTGGCCGTCAACCGTGCTCGCCTGTCCGGCATGAAGGCCATCTTCTGGCTCGACCCGGAGCGCGGCCACGACGCCAACCTCATCGAGCTGGTCAACAAGTACCTGCAGGATCACGACACCGAGGGGCTCGACATCTCCATCGAGGATCCGGTCACCGCGACCAAGATCTCCGTCGAGCGCATCCGCAAGGGCGAGGACACCATCTCGGTCACCGGTAACGTCCTGCGTGACTACAACACCGACCTCTTCCCCATCCTCGAGCTGGGCACCTCCGCAAAGATGCTGTCTGTGGTTCCGCTCATGGCTGGCGGTGGCCTGTTCGAGACCGGTGCCGGCGGCTCCGCCCCGAAGCACGTCCAGCAGGTCCAGGAGGAGAACCACTTGCGTTGGGACTCCCTCGGTGAGTTCCTGGCTCTGGCTGAGTCCTTCCGCCACGAGCACAACACCAACGGCAACGCCAAGGCTGGCGTGCTGGCCGCAGCGTTGGACAAGGCCACCGAGACCCTGCTGGATGAGGGCAAGTCCCCGTCCCGCAAGGTCGGCGAGAACGACAACCGAGGCTCCCACTTCTTCCTGACCCTTAACTGGGCCAAGGAGCTGGCTGCACAGACCGACGACGCCGAGCTGGCCGAGGCTTTCAAGCCGGTTGCTGAGTCCCTCGAGGCCAAGGCAGGCGAGATTGAGCAGGCGCTTCTCGACGTCCAAGGCTCCCCCGTCGACCTCGGCGGCTACTACGCCCCGAACGAGGAGAAGCTAGCCGAGGTCATGCGCCCAGTCGCTGCCTTCAACGACATCATTGATGGCCTGAAGAAGTAATTCTGCGCTTCTTCCCTAGCCCCGGAGTCTTAGACTAAGGCTAGGCCACCGCAAAGGCTCGATCCACGATGAGTGGGTCGAGCCTTTTCTTGCTTCATTAATCGCAAACAGACCTGAAACAGCACTCCGCGACGCTATTTATACCCGTTGAGCTGCGAAGACTTTTTCTTGACTGTTTCTTGCTTCTCGCGCATACTTTTACTCATGACTCCCATCAACTCTGCGCCTGAGGAACAACTTGTAGCCCGCGTGAAACGGTTTACGGCGCTTCCGGCTGAGCTACCGTGGCTCGAGTTCAAGGTAAACAAGCTGTCCTCTGGCGCGGAGATCGCAAAGTATGCCTGCGCTTTAGGCAACTCGGCGCGTCTGCACGATGAACCAGCAGGATACCTCATATGGGGAGTAAACGATGACCACGCTGTCGTTGGGACGTCGTTTGACTGGCAACGCGCAAAGGGGAAAGGCAACGAAGACCTACTCCCCTGGCTCAACCGCGTCATTAGTCCAGCTCCTGAACTAACCTTCGACGAGATCACGGTTGATGGGCGCCTCGTTGTGCTTCTGCGCATCCCCGCCGCATTGTCCGCCCCGTATTCCTTCGAAGGGAAACGGTATTTCCGCAAGGGCAGCTATGTAAAGAACCTCATGGATTTTCCCAATGAAGAACGTCAGCTCTGGCAGAAGCTCAATCAGTTCGAATTTGAAAACACTGTAGTCGCAGAGAACCTTGAGCCCGAATCGATTACCGACCTCCTTGATCCTGAGGCTTTCTTCCTTAATCGGCCGGAACTCCCGCATACGACAGGCGCTGCCCTTATCGACACATTAAGGAGCGCCAAAGCCATCTCCTACTCACACGAGCAAGGCTGGCATATTCCGGCGTGGTCCGCACTCATGTATGCGCGCTCTCTTCAGGACTTTCCGGAGCTGCGCGGGCGCGCTCCCCGCGTCCTATACTTCAACGGCCCTTCACGCACGGAGGTGGAACGAGAATGGGAATTCACCGAAGGCTATGCGTCTTCCTTCACCCACATAGTCACGCTTTTCAACACCATTCGTCCAGGTGGCGAACATATTGATTCCAGCGGTAAGCGCGTAGTGACTCCGTTGTTGCCAACGGTAGCCTTCCGCGAGGTACTAGCAAATGCACTCATGCACCAGGATCTCGAGCAACGTGGCAGATTCTTGACCGTGGAGATTTTCAGCGATCGGGTCGAAGTAACCAACCCAGGGACCCCGCTTATCGACCCCCAACGGTTCATTGACTCGGCGTCCACCACACGCAATACCCATCTCGGTGAAGCTTTACGTCTGGCGCATTTTGTCGAACAACGCGGAAGTGGCTGGGACAAAATCGTCTCTTCCCTCGAAGCCGAACACTTCCCACCTGCTCTCATTCGCGCCAACGGAAGTACCACCGTCTCCCTCAGCGCCTACCGCCCCTTTGCGCTGATGACGATGGAAGAAAAGACCCAAGCCGTTTATCAACACGCTTGCCTTCGCTTCCTTGAGAACCTCCCCGTTAACAATTCCTCAATCCGTCAGCGCTTCGGGCTGAAGAACTCACAAGCCGCTCAAGCCACACGCCTGCTTGCTGCCACCGTCGAGGAAGGACTCATCCATGCCTATGATCCCAACGCCGGTCCGCGTTCGTTGCGCTATGTTCCGTTCTGGAGCGAATAGAGATCACCTTCTTGCTTCATCAATCGCAAACAGGCCTTAAACAGCACTCCGCGACGCAATTTATACCCGTTGAGCTGCGAAGACTTTTTCTTGACTGTTTCTTGCTTCTCGCGCCTTATCTCGCGGGGCTTTTATCCTTTGAACACCGAGAACCCTAGTTAGTTAAAAAGTTTTTCACTACTTGGGAACCGAGAAACCATCGTCTCAGACTACTAGTGCAGTTGATATCAGCGCCTGTCCATCGCCCTTTGCTGAGCGCCCCGCGAACGTTCAGCAGGGGCCTTCACCAAAGACACTGAAAAGAGCACTACCTATGAGTCGGACGGCTCTGCGATCTTTCATTCAGCGCATTCACTTTTATGGCGGTATGTTCGTCGGCCCCTTCATTCTCGTTGCGGCCTTGACTGGCTGCCTCTATGCCATGGCACCCACCCTGGAGAAGGTGGTGTACCACGACGTCATGTCCGTTCCGGCGGTCGAGCACCCCGTGAGCTTGGAAGAACAAATCCAGGCCGCACAGCACGAGGTCATCGGGGACTACCCCACCTACTCCGGCCTGGGCGAGATGCCGCTACGCCGCTGGATTTCCTCCCTGCACGAAAGCTTCCACTTGGGCAAGGTCGGTGAGCTCTACTCAGAGTTGGCCGCCTCCTGGCTATGGGTCATGGCCTGCGGCGGTCTTTATAAGTGGTGGATTCGCCGCCGCCCGAAGAACAAGGCAACCGCGAACGCCGCGCAACAGCAGCCCAAGCGCTCTGCCCGCTGGAAGGCCACCCGTCTGCATTCCACCATCGGCGCCTGGATCTTCATCGGTCTTCTTGGCCTCTCCGCCACCGGTATCACGTGGTCGGGACTGGCCGGCGACAACGTCGATTCCCTCGTCGAGCGCATGCAGTGGAAGGCCACCCCCATCGAGACTGCCCTCCCCGGCTCAACCGCCGAAACGCATGAACACACCGGCCATGAAGGTCATGAGGGACATGGCGGCCATATGGGCGGGGCGTCGGAAAGCGCCAGCGTGGCCGCAGAGGCCGAGCGCGTCCTCGCCACCGGCCGCGACGAAGGTCTGACCGGCCCGCTTCGCCTGTACCCGCCGGAGGACGCCAACTCCGCCTGGCAGGTCAGCGAACGCTGGGTGGAATGGCGCACCACCTCCGATGCAATTTCGGTAGATGGCGCCACCGGCGACGTCATCGACCGCCAGCCTTTCTCCAGCCTGCCGCTGTTTAGCAAGCTCAGCAGCTGGGGCATCTACCTGCACATGGGCATCATGTTCGGGCTGCCATTGCAGATTGCGCTACTCACGCTGGGTCTCGCCACCGCCGCTCTCGTGGTGCTGGGGTACTACATGTGGTGGAAACGTCGCCCACGCTTCCTCCCGACTGCCCACTTCTCCTGGGCCACCACAGGACTGGGCGCGCTTTTCGCGGCCACCGTGGGCGTCTTCCTGCCGCTCTTAGGAATCACCTTGGCGGCGTTCCTGGTTCTCGACATCGTCCTGGTGTACCGTGCCACCACTCCACGCAGGGAACGCACACCAATCCCGGTGGGATAGTTTAGTGAAAGCCATCACATAGGAACGGGCTTATTAGGTACGGTAGTTTCTTATGACTAACCCACTACTGACCCCCTCTACGCTGCCCTATCAGCTCCCGCCGTTTGCGGAGATCAAGGTAGAGCACTACCGCCCCGCTTTCGACGAAGCACTCGCGCTTCACGACGCCGAGATCGCCTCCATCACCGACAACCCCGCCGCGCCTACGTGGGAAAACACCGTGGAGGCGCTCGAGCGATCCGGCCAGGACCTCGACCGCGTCATGGCCGTCTTCGGCAACCTCTCCGGTACGGATGTCACCGAGAAGATGGAGGAGATCGCCGCCGACATCTACCCGCGACTGTCCGCGCACTATGACGCGATGTACCAGAACGAGGTGCTCTACGCGCGCATCAAGGAGGCGACGCCGCCTGCCGACGACGCAGAAGGCCAGCGCCTCCACGACCACCTCCTGCGCACCTTTGCCCGCAAGGGTGCCGATCTCGATGCGACTGGCAAGTCCCGCCTGTCTGAGATCAACCAGCGCCTTTCTGCACTGTCGGAGGAATTTGGCCGCAACCTCATGGCATCTACCCGCGAGCGCGCGGTCTCCTTCACCGAGGAGGAACTCGAAGGCCTGCCCGCCGAGCGCATCGCTTCCGCCAAAGCCGACGCTGAGGCGCTTGGCCGCGAGGGCTATGCCATCCCGCTGGAGCTGCCAACCGTGCAATCGGAGCTAAGCCGCCTGGCGCGGGAGGATGCGAGGGAGAGGTTGTATGGGGCGTCGGCAAGCAGGGGATCCGAAAACAACATCCCGGGACTCATCGAAGCCGTCCAGCTACGGGCCGAGAGGGCCGAGCTGCTGGGCTTTGCCTCTCATGCCGACTACGTGATCGCCGAGGAAACCGCCGCGACTGCCGACGCCGCCCGCACCATGCTCTTCGACCTCGCCCCCGCCGCCGCGGCCAATGCCGAAGGCGAGCAGAAGCTCCTCGCTGAAGAGGCTGAGCTCAACAGCCAGGGATTCACCGCCGCCGACTGGCCCTACTGGGAATCCAAGGTCCGCGCCCGCGACTTCTCCCTCGACGAGGAAGAGCTGCGCAAGTACTTCCCGCTGGACCAGGTCCTAGAGAAGGGCGTCTTTGCCGCCGCCGAACGTCTCTACGGCATCACCGTTATCCCGCGCGATGACCTCGAGGGCTACGCGGAGGGGGTTCGCGTGTGGGAGGTGCGGGACGGTTCCGTCCCGCACGGGGAAAAGAACTCGCACGGGATCGGTCTTCTCCTCACCGACTACTTCGGGCGCCCCACCAAGCGCGGCGGCGCATGGATGAGCGAGTTCGTGGGGCAGTCCCGACTGCTGGAGCGCAAGCCGGTCATCGTCAACGTCATGGGCATCACCAAGCCCGCCGACGGCTCCCAACCGCTGCTGAGCATGGATGGGGTCCGCACTGTCTTCCACGAATTCGGTCACGCCCTGCACGGCCTGCTTTCCGACGTCCGCTACCCCACCTTCGCCGGCACCAACGTACCGCGTGATTGGGTGGAATTCCCCTCGCAGATCAACGAGAACTGGGCACTGGATAAGAACTTGGTCAAGGAGTACGCCCGCCACGTGGAGACGGGCGAACCTATTCCGGACGAGCTTCTCGACGCCATCTCCGCCGCCTCCGAGTTCGGCCAGGGATTCGCCACCTCGGAGTATCTGGGGGCGTCGATCATCGACCTCGCGTGGCATTCCCTGAGCGCGTCGGAGGCCGCCGAGTTGGAAGCTACACCGGAGGCCATCGCCGAGTTCGAGGCCGAGGCCCTGCGCGCGGCCGGGCTAGACAACGAGCTCATTGCGCCGCGCTATCGCTCGACCTACTTCAACCACATCTTCGCCGGTGGCTACTCCGCGGGCTACTACTCCTATCTCTGGGCCGAGGCCCTCGATGCCGATGGTTTCGAGTGGTTCAAGGAGCAAACCGACCTTCGCGAGGCCGGCCAAAAGTTCCGCGATGTCATCCTGTCGAAGGGCGCATCCCGCGACTTCACGGAGGCTTACCGCGAGTTCCGCGGCCGCGACAAGGACGTCGCCCCGCTGCTCAAGCGCCGCGGCCTTGCCGGCGCCTAGTGCCGACTAGTTATCCACAGATTTCGTCGGATGGCTAGTCCGGGGCTTGGCGGCAGGATGGGGTGCTTTTAGGCTGCGGAGTATGAGATTGCAGACATACTTCGCCGCACTCGGCCGCGCCATTGACCTGGTGGCCGAGTGCGCGGGCCTGTCTGAATCTGACTTGGTGTCCCTTGGCGCCACGCCTGCCGACGCCACCGTGTTCCTCTCTCTTCACCACACCTACTTCGGGCATACCTCCTCGACGAAGAAGCAGCGCACGGCGGTTGCAGCCGCCCGCCGGCGCGGGCACGGGCTGGTGACCTTGCAGCTTATCGAGCACTTCGTGGCCAAAGTCCGGGACCACAACAAAGCGTGGGATTTGCGGGTGGAGCTGTGCCAGACCAGCGCTGAGTTGGTGGAAAAGGTAGCGCGCAAGCGGTTGCGGATGATGCGCAAGCCCCGCACGTATGCCGAGCGCGCCAAGCTCACCCAGCATGGCAACGGCCTGGCCACGCTCACGGTCACCGCGGACTCGCTGCAGCTGACCGGCGTCTTCGAAGGCATCGACCAGGAACGCCCCGGCGAGAGCTTCTTGGAGAATCTGGAGGGCGGTGGCGTCAAAACTGAGGTTGCCACCATGGCGGTCCTGCAGCTCGATGACTACGCAGAACTGCTCAAGGGCAATACCGACAAGGATGGCGAAGAGTTCATCGTCCGCACAACAAGTGGCGCGACGATGACCGGTTCGCAGCTAGTGGAGCGCGCTCTGCTGGACAAGGGGATCATCGTGGCTGTCAGCCGCGAGCACGGCCCGCTCGATGTCTTCCGCTTCCAGCGCTTCGCCACCACGAAGCAGCGCCTCGCCTTGGCTGCGGAGAATCCGTGCTGTGCATGGGAGGGCTGCAAGGTTCCTTTTGAGAAATGCCAAATCCACCACATCAAAGCCTGGGCCCGCGGCGGGCCCACCAACATCCTCAACCTGGTGCCACTGTGTCCGTACCACAACGGAGTCAACGACGATGACCCCGATGCCCCGCCCTCACGCGGCCACATGGACCGTATCGGCGGGCGGGTGGCATGGATCCCGCCATACGACGCCGCACCGGTCTTCACCAGCGCCTTCAATTAGCCCCCCCTTCAACTACCCCCAATGCCCGCTAAGGCACCGGTGTGCCCCGTCCCGCCAGTGCAGGTAGCAGTGCAAGCAACGCCGCTACCAGCGCCAGGGCATTCTTCCAGCACTGTTTGGTCGTACCCCGCAGGAAACCGCCTCCTCGCGGGGCATTCGGCGTGCCGGCTTAATTCATGGAACTGATCATGCGCTCAAGCCTGTCCCGCAGGAATTTTGGCCGTGCCGGTTGGCCGTGCCGGTTGGCCGTACCGGTTGGCTGGGCGGTCGGTTTGGCGGGCGTGCCGGCTTAGCCGGCGTTGCGCAGCGCTGTGGCGAGACCATTCATCGTGACCTGGATGGTCTTGGACACCAGGAACTGATCGTCGCCGCGGCGGTAGCGACGCAGCAGCTCCAACTGGATGGCGTTGAGCGGAAGCAGGTACGGGTAGCGCCGCTTGAGCGACCGCGCCTGGCGCTGGTTCTCACTGACCAACTCCGCGTTGCCGGTGACCTTGAGGTAGACCTCGCGGGTGCGCTCAAACTCCTCGGAAATCAGGCTGAAGATACGGTCCGCAGTTTCTTTGTCATCAACCAAGTTGGCATACAGGCGTGCCAGCTGCATCTCCGCCTTGGCCATGACCTGCGCCATGTTGGCGAACACGGAGCGGAAGAAAGGCCACGTACGGTACAGCTCACGCAGCTCCTCCCAGCGCTTCTCCACTTCTCCATCGCCGCTTTTTACTCCGGCCTTTCCGGTTTCTGCTCCATCCGCAGTGGCATTTACTTCTTCTACGCTGGCCAGTCCTACTCCACATTCACCACCGGAGGATTGCTGTACCCACGCTGTCACCGCACTGCCCACGCCGAACCAGCCCGGAATGTTGGTGCGGGACTGTGACCACGACAGCACCCAGGGAATCGCTCGCAAATCCGTAATCGCGGTGGTCTGCTTACGCGAGGTCGGGCGCGAGCCCAGGTTAAGCTCGCCGATTTCGTGCAGCGGAGTGGACTGGGTGAAGTAGGCGATAAACCCGGGGTCATCAACCAGCTGGCAGTACGCCGTACCGCTCAAGTCCGCCAGCTCCCGCATGATGTCGTAGGCCCGCTCGGGATCCGCAATCGGCTCGGTATCCAACAACGATGCCTCCAACGCACCGGAAACGAAAGCCTCCAAATGACGGCGCGCGGTCTCCGGAGCTCCATACTTCGCAGAAATCACCTCGCCCTGCTCAGTAATACGCACCGAACCCGAGACCGCGCCCTTCGGCTGCGCCAGAATCGCATCATACGTCGGGCCACCGCCGCGGCCCACCGCACCACCACGGCCATGCGCCAAACGCAGCTCCACGCCGTGGCGCTCACACAGCTCAACTAGGGCCAATTCGGCGTCGTACAGCGCCCAATTCGCCTGCAGATACCCGCCGTCCTTGTTGGAATCCGAATACCCCAACATAACCTCTTGCACATCCCCGCGCGAGCGCAGATGCTCGCGGTACACGGGCACCTGCCAGAGCTTCTCCAGGATGCCAGCACCCGCTTTCAAATCCTCGATGGTCTCAAACAGCGGCACCACATCTACCTGGTTCAGCCCCACCTCCTTGAGCAGCACCATCGGCTCCAAAATATCGGAGACCGTTCCCGTCATAGAGATAATGCAGTGCGACACCGACTTCGGTCCAAAGTCCCGCACAGCGCGGGCCGCCGCACGGAAAATCCCCAGCTCCTTGGCTGTATCCTCGGTGAATTCCTTTTCAGTGCCCGGGAAGAGCAGCGGACGATTTGTCTGCAACTCCCGCACCAGCAGCGCGACCTTCTCCTCCTCCCCCAGCCCGCGATAGTCCGAGGTAATGCTGGCTGCGGCGAAAATCTCGGTGAGGACGTTCTCAAAGGATTCCGAATTCTGGCGCATATCCAGCGTCGAGAGGTGGAATCCAAACGTGGTCACCGCCGAGCGCAATCGGGCAAGGCGGTCATCGGCGATGATGTCATCGTTGAACTGGCGCAGCGAGCGGTCGATCACATCCAGGTCCCGCTTGAGCTCCTCCGGAGACGCATAGGCGCTTGGCGACGCCTCCCCTTCCAACCTCGCCAGCACCTTCTTCCGGATGCCGAAGATGGCCCGGCGATAGGGCTCGTCGACGCGAGATTTTTCGTCGTTGTGGGCGGCGTCGGCAAGCGCGCCCAGCTCCTTGGAGCTGGAGGAATAGCGGTCTGATAGAGAGAGTTCGCGCTCCAGCTCGCCGAGCTCGTCGGCGTAGTACTGGAGCACCGTCGCCGCGGCTTTGCGGGTGGCATAGGTCAGGGTGTGCTCATTGACAAAGGGGTTGCCGTCATGGTCGCCGCCAATCCAAGAGCCAGGGCGGACGACGGGGGAATCGGGAAGCTGCTGGCCAAAGGTCTCACGCATGGCGTGACGGATAGCGCGGTTGAGGGCGGGGACCTGGTCGAGCAGCGAGAGTTTGTAGTAGCGCAGGCCGACGTCAATTTCGTCTTCAAGGGTGGGACGGGCGATGCGAATCAGCGCGGTCTGCCACAGTAGCGTCATGCGCAGGTACATTTCCTTCTCAATCGCCGCCATGTCGCCGCCGCGGTGTGCTTCCTTGAGGAGGTTCTTGATGCGGGTCTGGGTATCGAAGACGGTACGGCGGCGAGTTTCGGTGGGGTGCGCGGTGAGAACGGGGGCAACGTGCGCACCGCGGATGACGGAGGCGGCGTCGGCGGGCGCAACACCTTCTTCTTTGAGCTTGGCGAATGTCTTGCGCAGGGAAACCGGCGCCTCGACGGACTCGTCATCCAAGTCCTCCGCTAGGTTCGCGATGAGCGCGAAATAGCTGAACGCTCGCGCCACGAGGTTGACTTTGGTGATGTCGAGGTCGCGGAAAATAGCGACGAGATCTTCCGGCTTGGCATCGCCGTGGGCGATGTCGAAGGCCATGCGGCGGGTGGATTCGACGAGCTCAAAGACGTCCTCGCCTTCCTGCTGCGCGATAACTCGGCCGAGCACCCGGCCGAGGAAGCGGATGTCTTCGCGGACTTGTTCTGGGGCGGGTGTGCTCACGGCGAGGAGCCTTTCTGGGAGTGATGTGTTCGGCTGGCACATCTCAATGTAGCCCAGAGCACTGTTGGGTGATAGTTATTTGCCGAAAGAGCTCGCGGGCAGAAAGGGGTGCGGACAGAAAGAGTTAATGGGCAAAGGACGCGAGCCACGCGGCGTGGAGGCGCGAGTCGCCGTTTTCTTCCGGATGGAAGCTCAGCGCTGTGACGTGTCCCTGCCTCACACCGACGATCACTTCGTGTCCCGCAGTAAGACGAGTTAGCTCCCCGTCATGCCCGGCACTAGCTGCGCACGCCACACCAGATTTAGCGCTCGCACCCGCACTGAGAACTTCACTGCTGCTTGCCGCGCCACCAGCCGCAGTACCACGCGCAGGGGCAGGCACCGTGGCGATGACCTCGACGCCTTCACCCACGCGGGTAACGATGGGCGCGCGGATGAAGCTCGCCTCAATGTCTAGCGTGATGCTTCGGGCCCCTGTGTCATGAGCCTCGGTGCCGTCATGCGCCGCGGCGTCTCGGGACTCGGTGCGCCGCGTCCCGGCCTCGGAGGTCTCTACATCGGGTCGCTGACTTTGCATCGCGACGGGAACGACGCGCTCCTCGGAGAAGCGTTGGTTCCCGAAGGCGTTGCGGCGCACGGTGACGTCGATAAGCCCCAGCGTCTGCTGGCCCGGCGCGGGGTTCTCCAGGTCGCGAGCGCTGTAGATGAGCCCCGCGCAGGTGGCAAGAACCGGCAGCCCGCCCTCGACGGCTCGGCGCAACGGCTCCGCGACGCCGAAGGAGCGCGCCAGCTTATCGATGGTGCTCGACTCTCCACCGGGCAGAATGATTCCGCCCAGCCCGTCGAGATCCTGCGGCAGGCGCACCCGGCGTGTTTCAGCGCCGAGGCTCTCCAACACGGAGAGATGTTCCTCCACACCACCCTGCAGGGCAAGCACGCCGACGAGCGGTCGCGCCGTGTCCGCCGCAGTCATTCCCTTTGCACGCTCTGTGTTCATTACGCGGTTCATTGCGCGGTTCATTACGCGCACCGCGTTTACCAGCCGCGCTCGGCCAGGCGGTGCGGGGCGGGGATGTCGTTGACGTTGATGCCCACCATGGCTTCGCCCAGGCCGCGGCTAATCTTGGCCAGCTCGGCTGGCTGATCATAGAGGGTGGCAGCCTTAACGATGGCTTCCGCGCGCTTCGCAGGCTCACCAGACTTGAAGATGCCGGAGCCGACGAAGACGCCTTCGGCGCCCATCTGGCGGACGAGCGCGGCGTCGGCAGGCGTGGCCACACCACCAGCGACAAACAGCACGACCGGCAGCTTGCCGGTCTCCGCAACCTCAGCAACAAGGTCATACGGTGCCTGCAGTTCCTTGGCTGCGACGTAGAGCTCGTCGCGATCCAGGTTCTGGAGGCGCGCGATTTCACCCTTGATGGTGCGCAGGTGCTTGACGGCCTCGGAGACGTCGCCAGTGCCAGCCTCGCCCTTGGAGCGAATCATGGCCGCACCTTCGGTGATGCGGCGCAGGGCCTCGCCCAGGTTCGTCGCGCCACACACGAAAGGAACGTCGAAATCCCACTTGTTGATGTGGTTAACGTAGTCGGCCGGGCTGAGCACCTCGGACTCATCGATGAAATCGACGCCCAGCTCACCGAGAATCTGCGCCTCGACGAAGTGACCGATGCGGGCCTTCGCCATCACCGGGATATCCACGGCGTTGACGATGCCCTCGATGAGGTCCGGGTCAGACATGCGAGCCACGCCGCCCTGAGCGCGGATATCGGCCGGTACGCGCTCGAGCGCCATGACGGCGGACGCACCCGCATCTTCAGCAATTCGAGCCTGCTCCGGGGTCACGACATCCATGATGACGCCGCCCTTGAGCATGTCAGCCAGTCCACGCTTGACGCGCGTCGTGGCGCGTCCCTGTTCAATCTTCTGTTCAGTCATGGCTCACATAGTGGACCAGGAAATTGGTCCAAGACAAGAGCCATTTTTAGAGTGTTGAATTAGACCACTTATGATGGGGTCGTGTCTTTCCGCCTCGATCCATCTGATACGCGCGCTCTGCCGGTGCAGATTGCCGAAGCCCTCCGCACCCAAGTCGCGGCGGGCATTCTGCTGCCCGGAGAGCAGGTTCCGTCAACCCGTTCGCTGGCGCGCGATTTGGGCATTTCCCGAGGCAGCGTGGTTACCGCCTACGAACAGCTCACCGCCGAGGGCTACCTCACTGCGTCGGTGGGCTCGGGCACCATCATCAACCCTCACCTACCCCACGGACGCACCCCACAGCCCGCCCCGGCACCGCGGCCCTCCCCTACCCCACCGCGCGTAGAGTTGACGCCGGGTTTGCCCGATACCGAAGGAATCATCACCCCCGAATGGAGGGCGGCGTGGCGCAAGGCCGCGGTGAATCCTTCCGGCGATCTCCCCCGCGAAGCGGCCGCGCACCTGCGCCACATGCGCGGGCTCACCGTCGACCCGGCCTACGTCGTCATCACCGCCGGCGCCCGCGACGGGCTGTCGGTGCTGCTGCGCGCGCTGGGCAGCCAGTTGCGCGTGGGCGTGGAGTCCCCCGGGTACCCCAGCCTGCGCCGCGTTCCCCAAGCGTTGGGCCACACGCTTGTCGACGTCCCCACCGACGCCCACGGCGTCACCGTCCCCACCGTTGACCTCGACGTTCTCATCGTCACCCCCTCCCACCAGCACCCTTATGGCGGTTCCCTGCCGGCGGCCCGGCGCGCGGAGCTCGTCGAATGGGCACGCAGCAACGACGTGCTCATCATCGAGGATGACTTCGATTCCGAGCTGCGCTACGTCGGCCAACCTCTTCCTGCCCTGGCCGCGCTCGCCCCAGAGCACACCGTCTTGCTGGGAACGTTTTCTTCGGTGATTTCGCCGTCGATTGCCTGCGGCTATCTGGTCGTGCCACCGAGCTTACGCTCGGCGGTGAATCGCGTGCGGGAGGTCTTCGGCCAGCCCGTCGGCGCAATTCCCCAGGCGGCGCTGGCGAACTATCTGGCCAGCGGTGCGCTGCGGCGGCATACCGGCCGGATGCGCCGCGCCTACAAGCGCCGCCGCGACCTCGTCCAAGCCGCGCTGGAAGACGCTCCCGCTACCCTTCTGCCCATCCACGGCGGACTCCATGCGGTGTTGCTATGCGACAACGCCGTGGTCGACCGCGCGGCTTCCCTAGGGCTGACGCTCACCCCGCTCAGCGATTACTGGGGCGGCGTGGCCGCCGAGGAAGGCGTGGTCTTGGGCTTCGGGCATTTGAGCGATGTTGAGCTCGCCGCCGCGCTGGAGCTGGTTAAGCAGGCCCTAGCGTAATAATCCGTGGCGCAGCCACTCTGCGCCACGCTAGCGTTGGCGGCATGAAGATTTCGTTACATGGACAATCCGCCGTGGCCGTCAAAGCGCCCCAGGGCCGCATCATCATCGATCCCGGTCCTCTTTCAGACCTCAGTTGCCTGGATAATGCCGGCGCGGTGCTGCTCACTCACGCACATGGCGACCACCTCGACGTCGACACCGTGCGCGCGAGCGGCCTACCGGTGTGGGGGACGCAGGAAGCCGTAGACGCCATCGGTTCCGGCACCGCAGTCCACACAGGCGAGGAGTTCGAAGTCCTGGGCCTGAGAATCCGCGCGGTGGGCGGGCTCCACGAGGAAATCCACCCCAACATCCCACGTCCGGAGAACCTGGGCTATTTCTTCAATGGAGTGCTGCACCCCGGCGACCAGTGGGTTACCTCGGAAGGACGCGCGGTAGACGTCCTCCTGCTCCCCATCGCCGGGCCGTGGGTGCGCGGGGCGGATGCCGCGGATTACGCCATGCGCATCGGTGCGCGCGTGACAGTACCCATCCATGACGCCGTGCTGTCCGACGCCGGCAAGCAGATCACCGACGGCATGCTCCAACGCGCCGGCGTGACCGGCTACCAGCGCCTGCTCGTTGGGGAAAGCATCGACATCCAACAGCGGCCTTGAGCCTTCGCACTGCATGGAGATCTACAGCACACACAGGCCTCCAAACCAACCGCTCGGTCTATTTTTATTCTCGGGCTTGCCTGCGGTTTCTAGAAAGCCACTAACAGCACTGAACCGCTTGGTCTAGCCTTTTGTGACATGAGCACCAAATACGATAATTCCGCAGTCAACGAGTGGTCGTTCGCGACCCGCGCCCTCCACGCCGGCCAGAACCTGGACGGCTCCACCAACGCACGCAACGTGCCGATTTACCAGACCACGTCCTACGTCTTCAACGACGCCGAGCACGCCGCCAACCGCTTTAACCTCTCGGATGCCGGCCCGATTTATACCCGCCTGACCAACCCCACGCAGGATGCGCTCGAGGAGCGCCTCGCTTCCCTCGAGGGCGGCGTCGCCGCCGTAGCTTTCGCCTCCGGCCAGGCCGCCGAGACCGCCGCCATTTTGAACCTGGCCTCCGCCGGCGACCACATTGTTACTTCCCCGCGCCTCTACGGCGGCACCTCCACGCTGTTTACCGTCACCTTGAAGCGCCTCGGCATCGACGTCACCCTCGTCGAGAACCCGGATGACCCAGCCTCCTGGCAGGACGCCGTCCAACCGAACACCAAGGCCTTCTACGGCGAGACCTTCGGCAACCCAGTCGCCGATGTCCTCGACATCCCCGCCATCGCCGAGGTTGCGCACAAGAACCAGGTCCCGCTCATCGTGGACAACACCATCGCCACCGGCGCACTCGCCCGCCCGCTGGAGCTGGGCGCGGATATCGTCGTGGTCTCCACCACCAAGTTCTACAGCGGCAACGGCTCCGCCATCGGCGGTGCCATCATCGATGGCGGCTCCTTCGATTGGACCGTCGAGCGCGACGGCGAGCCGGTCTTCCCCTACTTCATTACCCCAGACGAGGCTTACCACGGCCTCAAGTACGCCGACCTGGGCGCCCCAGCCTTCGCTGTCAAGGCGCGCGCGGGCCTGTTGCGCGATACGGGTGCCGCCATCTCCCCCTTCAACGCCTGGCTGACGCTGAATGGTATTGAGACGTTGCAGTTGCGCGTCGAGAAGCACAATGCCAACGCTCAGGCCGTGGCCGAGTACTTGGAGTCCCACGCCAAGGTCACCACCGTCAACTACGCCGGCCTGGACTCCTCCCCATACAAGCAAGTCAAGGAGAAGTTGGGCTACGACTACACCGGCTCCGTGCTCTCCTTCGACATCGACGGCGGCCGCGAAGAGGCCTGGGCGTTCATCGATGCGCTGAAGCTGCACTCCAACCTGGCCAACATCGGCGATACCCGCTCGCTGGTGGTGCACCCGGCGACCACCACGCACTCCCAGTCCGACGAGACCGCTCTCAAGGCCGCGGGCATTACCCAGGCCACGGTGCGCCTGTCGGTGGGCATCGAGGATGTCAACGACATCATCGCCGACCTCGAGCGTGGGTTCTCGGCCATTGGTTAGCCCGATTCCGGAACTCGCGCCCGAAGGCGAGCTCGCCGTCGTCCCCATCGGTGACTTCACCACGGAAGCAGGCGCCGTGCTTGCCGACGCCCACGTGGCCTACCAACGCTGGGGTGCTTTCGCCGGCGACCCCGACGGCGTCAACAACGTCTTGGTGGTTGAGCACGCGCTGACCGGTGATTCCAACGTGGTGGATTGGTGGTCCGACCTGGTCGGCCCCGGCAAGGCCCTAGATACGACGCGCTGGTGCGTTATCGCCACCAATGCGCTCGGCGGCTGCAACCGATCGACGGGGCCGAAATCGTTGCACCCGGATGGCAAGCCGTGGGGCGGGCGCTTCCCGGCGCTGTCGATTCGGGACTTGGTGGAGGCTGAGCACGACTGCCTGAAGCAGTTGGGTATTTCGCGTGTGCACGCGGTACTCGGCGGCTCGATGGGCGGTGCGCGCACGCTGGAGTGGAGCTTGTTGCACCCAGAAAGCGTGTCGGCGGTGTGCGTGATTGCGGTATCGGCTCGGGCTTCGGGGTGGCAGATTGGTATCCAATCGGCGCAGATTTCCGCCATTGAGCGCGACCCGTTCTGGCACGGCGGAAATTACTACCTCACCGATAAGTCGCCGCGGGATGGTCTGGCGGCGGCGCGCCGCATTGCGCACCTGACGTATCGCGGCGAGCAGGAGATCGATGAACGCTTTGGTGCCCAGCCACAGCAGGGCGAAAACCCTTTGGGCCCGCACCGAGAGCTCAACCAGCGTTTCGCGGTGAACTCCTACCTGGATTACCAGGGGGCGAAACTCACCGAGCGCTTCGATGCAGGTTCCTATGTGGTGCTCACGGAGGCGTTGAACCGGCACGACGTCGGCCGCGGACGCGGTGGGCTCATCAAAGCACTGGCGGCATCGCAAGTGCCGACGATGGTCGTGGGCGTGGACACCGATATCCTCTACCCCTATCACCAGCAGGAGCACATCTCCCGCAACGTTAACCACCTGCTGGCGATGGCCAAGATTGTCTCGCCCGTAGGGCACGACGCCTTCTTAACGGAGACTCGGCAGATGAATCGCATCCTGCGCAACTTCTTGTTACTCTCCGCTCCGAATGGCCTCGATGTGGGCCCTGCCTACGTCGGCGACGAATACTATATCTAAAGAGCCGTGTGGCTCTTTTCAGGAGCCACACGCATCACGATCCCAGCGCGTCACGATCCCAGCGCGTCAATGGAAAAAGCCAAGAACGCCATCGCCGCGCCCAAGATGCCGGTAAACCAGGCATCGAAGCGCCGGGAGCGGACCGCGAGCACGCCGACTCGCGAGGAATCACACGTCAGGCGCACCACCGTAAGCCACACCAGCGCCCCGCCCAACAGCAGCGTGGCGCGGCGCCAGTGCTCAAACACGGCATAAAAACCCGAGACCGCGACCGCCACCACGAACAGTCCAATGGCCACCCACTGCACCGCCGGCGGCAGCGCCGAGGGTTTCAGATGCGCGTCGTGGGGATTGACCAAAGACACCGGCGGCACAGCTTTCCCGCGGGCCTGGTTGGCTCCACGGTTGCGCACGCGGCTGGGGGCTTGGCCTTCAGCCTGCGCATGGGCTCGCCCCTGAGCCGAGGGCCGGGGAACTCGTCGCGCTTGGCGCTGCGGGGTCGCCTGTGACTGTGCAGGTTGATCCGTCATTCTTGCTACTCACATGCTCAAGTTAGACGTGCGTTTACAGTGCACGTTCTTATAGTGAACGTTATTCAGCGGCGAGCTTTTCGGCGCGCTCGACGATATTGCTGACCAGGAACGCACGGGTCAGCGGACCCACGCCACCCGGGTTCGGGGAGACGTAGCCAGCCTTCTCCCAGACGTCCTCGGCCACGTCACCGGCGAGTTTGCCGTCGACGCGGGATACGCCGACGTCGAGAACCGCGGCGCCTTCCTTGACCATATCGGCGGTGAGCATGTGCGCCTTGCCTGCGGCCGCGATAATGACATCGGCCTCACGGGTTTCTGCGGCGAGGTCCTTGGTGCCGGTATGGCACAGCGTCACCGTGGAGTTCTCGGTGCGGCGGGTGAGCATCAGGCCGATCGGGCGGCCCACGGTCACACCGCGGCCAATGACCACGACCTTCGCGCCATCGAGCTCTACCCCAAAGCGGCGCAGCAGGTGGATGCAGCCATTCGGCGTGCACGGCAGCGGGGCATCCTCGTTGAGGACCAGCTTGCCCAGGTTGATCGGGTGCAGACCATCGGCATCCTTGGCTGGGTCGATGAGCTCCAGCACGCGGTTTTCATCCAGGTGCTTCGGCAAGGGCAGCTGCACGATGTAGCCGGTGCAGGCGTCATCATTGTTGAGCTCTGAGATGACGCGCTCCAGCTCCTCCTGGGAGACGTCGGCAGGCAGATCCTTGCGAATCGAGTTGATCCCGAGCTTCTCGCAGTCGCGGTGCTTCATCTTCACGTAGGAATGCGAGCCCGGATCATCGCCCACCAGGACTGTGGCTAGGCCCGGGGTAATCCCCTTCTCCTTGAGGGCGGCCACGCGCTGGGCTAGGTCCTCGAAAATCTCGTCGCGGTACAGGTTGCCATCTAGTTTGGTAGCGCTCATGCACACCATCCTAGACTGATGCCTATGAGCAGCTTGCACATCGTCTTCGACAACCCCGTGATCCCCACGAACACCGGCAACGCTATCCGCACCGCCGCCGTCACGGGCGCGAGCCTGCACCTCATCGAGCCGCTCGGCTTCAACTTCGAGGACAAGCACCTCAAGCGCGCAGGCTTGGACTACCACGACCTGGCAGACCTCAAGATCCACAAAGATTTCGATGCCTGCATGGAGGCCCTGCCCGGCGCGCGCGTTTTCGCGTTCACCACCCACACTGATAAGTGGTTTACCGATGTGGAGTACCAAGAAGGCGATGTCCTCCTCTTCGGCACCGAGCCGACCGGCCTGCCGGAGGAGCATGCCTTCCACCCCCGGGTAACGGAGCGCGTGCGGATCCCAATGATGCCGGCACGACGTTCGATGAATCTCTCCAACGCGGCCTCAACTGCCGTGTATGAGGCTTGGCGCCAGCTCGGCTTCCGTGGCGCGGTCTAACAAGTCGCGGCACAATATGGGTGGACTTTCACATCGAAGGAGACACCGTGCCTAGCCTGCGCCCACTGCTTGATTCCCTCATTACCCGCGTCGAAGCTTCGTCTGCCGCCCACGCCGCGCAGATAGCGCGCGTGGATCCCGTCCACCGCCCCGGCGCGGTCAACCTCGTGCGTTATATGGAATTGCGTTCCCAGGACGCCGTCGAACTGCAGGAAGGCCTCACGGCCTTGGGTGCTACGAGCCTGAGCCACCCGGAGCCCGCGGTGCTGGAGCGCCTCCACGCCGCTCGCAATGTGATTGATGCCTTCGACGGCCAGGCGCCGACCTACCCCGTGCAGCCCATCGCCTCGGCGTATGCAGACGCCGACGATATCCTCGACGCCAACACCGAGGCCCTCCTCGGCCCCACCCAGGAGGACACGCACGCGCGCATCATGGTGACTCTTCCCACCGAGGCTGCGGAGGATTATGAGCTGGTCCTCGGTTTCGCCCGCGCGGGCATGGAATTAGCCCGCATCAACTGTGCCCACGAAGACCAGGCGGCGTGGGAGAAGATGGTGGAGCATGTTCACCGCGCCGCTGAAGAGGTGGGGCGCGAGATTCTGATTTCCTGCGATATTGCTGGCCCCAAGGTCCGCACCGGCACCATCGAGCCGGGCCCGCAGGTCATCCGCGTGCGCGGCGAGCGCACCGCAGCAGGCGAACTGCTGAGTCCGGCAACGCTCGTGCTTCACGACGCCCCCTCCACCGCCCGCGCCCACGGGGTGGCGGGGGAGGCGTCGCCAAGCGCGGCACGCCCAGCGGTAGCGCTAGAGGTAGAAGGTAAGTGGCTAGCAGGGCTTCAGCCCGGCAGCGAGGTCCGCTTCACCGAAGCGCGCGGGCGCTCGCGTGTGTTCACCGTGGAGAGCGTAGAGGCAGGCGTGGCCGTGCTGCACGGGGAGCGCAACTGCTACCTCGCCGAAGGCACGGTGCTCAACCACGGCGGGGAGATCACCCGGGTGCATGGGGTTCCGCCCCTCGAGCAAAAGATTCGCCTGCACCGCGGCGAGGAATTGGTGCTCAGCACATCCGCAGAGCCGGCGCGCATCGCGGAGGGTGAGGTGACCACTATTGGGTGTACGCTGCCGGAGGTGGTCGGTGCGCTCGAGGTGGGCGACCGGGTGATTTTCGATGACGGCGCCATCTCCGGTCGCGTCCGCGAGGTGCGGGAGAATGGTGCGGCGCACGAGGCCGTCATCACCGTGGAACATGCCGGGCCTACCGGCACCAACCTGGCGGCATATAAGGGAATCAATGTGCCGGATACTGACGTCCCGCTGCCCAGCCTCACCGAGGAGGACATCGAGGCGCTGCGTTTTGTGGCCACGCACTGCGATATCGCGGCGGTCTCCTTCATCCGCACGCCCTCTGATGTGTCCTTCCTCTACGACACACTCGAGGCGATTGCCGCTGAGCAGGACTCGGAAGAGATGGCACAGCGTGTGCGTGACCTGGGCATCGTGCTCAAGATTGAGACGGTTCCCGCCTATGAGCAGCTGGGAAGCGTGCTGCTGGAGGGCATGCGGCATGCCAAGTTCGGCATCATGATTGCGCGTGGTGACTTGGCTGTGGAGCTGGGATTTGAGCAGATGGTCCAGGTACCGGGGCGCATCATGAAGGTCGCGGAGGCGGCTCATATCCCAGTCATCATGGCCACCCAAGTTCTGGAGACCCTGGCCAAGACCGGGCTTCCCTCCCGCGCGGAAATCACGGACGCTGGCTATGCGCTGCGCGCGGAGTGCGTCATGCTCAACAAAGGCCCGCACATCACGGAGGCCATCCAGATTCTGGACCGCATGTCCCGCAAGCTGGGCCAATCACGACTGAAGAATCGCCAGCGACTACGCCAGGTGAGCAGCTGGTCCACTCCAAACGCTTAATGCGCCGCGTGGTGAGGATCACCTAAGACAAGTCGCCGAAAACTAGACACACCTATCTTTACTAAGGGTAACCTATATCGGTAGTGCTGATCGAGAAAGAGAGCCCACCGTGACGTTGCCTGAATGTCCACGACAAACCGCCGACGCTATCCCCATGGGATGCACCATCACCTTGGGGAAAGAGTGCATTTCCTGCACCTGTGACGCCGCGCTAGCGGTGCGCCTCGGCGAGCTGGGAATCCGCCCCGGCGCCACGTTGACCATGGGCCCGCGCGTCGCCGGCGGCGCGCGGGTGGTGTCGGTGGGCAGCTGCCGCTACGCCATCGACAAGGCAACACTGCAAGCCATCGAGGTCTAAACCATGGCCACCACGAAACCCAGCTGTCACGGCAATCCGGGCGGCGCGGTCGCCCCTGCCGGAGCACCCATCATCGCACTCGTCGGCTCCCCGAATTCCGGCAAGTCCACGCTCTTTAATGCCCTGACCGGTGCGAAGGCGCAGACCGGCAATTGGCCGGGAACTACGGTTGAGGTCAGCCGCGGCGCCTGGAAGCTGGGTGAATCCACCGCCGATCTCATCGACTTCCCCGGCACCTACTCGCTCGACCCGCTCAGCCCCGATGAGGCGCTCACCCGCGCCATGCTCATCGATTGCCCCGCAGATGAGCGCCCCGACGCCGTCGTCGTGGTCGTCGATGCCAGCGCCGTCGCGCGCGGCCTCAACGTCGCCCTCCAGTTGGCGGAGCAGCCCTACCGCCTCATCATCGCGCTGACGAAGACCGACGTGGCGCTCAACCAGGGACAGGTCGTCGACGCCTCTGCTTTGGCCGAGGCCACCTCCATCCCGGTGGTGGAGGTTGATGGGCGCAGAAGGGAGGGCGTCGAGAAGCTGCGCGAGGTTGTAATGGAGTCTTTGGCAACTGAGCCCGTGCAGCTGCGCGAGAATGCTGGTTTGGAGGACCGCTTCGCCGAGCTCGACGCCGCCGCAAAGGCCTCGGTGAGCGAGGTCGAGCACGCCACGCCCCTCTCCCACCGCCTCGATGCGGTAGCCCTTCACCCGGTAGCCGGGCCGTTGCTGTTCTTGGCCGTGATGTGGGCGGTCTTCCAGATCACCACCACCGTGGCCGCTCCCCTGCAGGATGGCTTGGAGGCGCTGGTCTCCGGCCCGTTGAGCGACTGGGCGCGGGCGGGGCTAGAAACCATCGGCTTAGGCCACCCCCTCGTGATGGGCCTGCTTGTCGACGGCCTCATCGGCGGCGTCGGCATGGTCCTCACCTTCGCCCCACTCATGGCGCTAATGTTCTTGTGTTTGGCGGTGTTGGAGGATTCCGGCTATATGGCGCGTGCGGCGGTGGTCACGGATCGCCTTATGCGGGCCATCGGCCTGCCGGGCAAGGCGTTCATCCCCATTGTTGTGGGCTTTGGCTGCAACGTGCCAGCGATTTCGGCCACCCGTGTGCTGGGCAGCCCGCGGCATCGCATCATGACCGCGCTGCTCATCCCGTTTACCTCGTGTTCGGCGCGTTTGGTGGTCTTCGTCATGCTCTCGGCTACGTTCTTCCCGGAGCATGCCGGCAGCGTGGTGTTCATTATGTACGTCATTTCCATCGCGCTGCTCGTGCTGGTGGGGCTAGCCCTGCGCAGGACTCTGTGGCGCGCGGTTCCGGAAGAAGCACTCGTTATTGACCTGCCGACGTATCAGCTACCCACGGTGCGCTTGGCGCTCAGCGTGATGTGGACGCGCCTGAAGGGCTTCTTGCAGACGGCTGGCGGCATCATCGTGAGTACCGTGGTTGTGGTGTGGCTGCTCATGGCCATCCCGGTTGGCGCTGCGGCGCAGGATTCTTCGTGGGGTGAACCACCAGCCCCGGAGGATTCAGCCTATGGCGCGGTCGCGCACGCTATCGCCCCGGCCTTTGCACCGGCCGGCTTCGATTCTTGGTCACTGACAGGTCCGCTGGTAACAGGTTTCGTGGCCAAGGAGGCGCTGATTTCTACATGGGCACAGACTTACGCAGTCGAGGACGTTACCGACGCCTCCGCCGAGGAGCAATCGCACAGCGCGCTCAGCGATCACGTACGGGCTGACTTCGAGCAGGCTTCCGGCGGTCACCCGCTCGCCGCGGTGTGGGCCTACATGCTCTTCCTGCTGGCCTATACTCCCTGCGTGGCCACGATTGCCGCGCAGCGGCGCGAGATCGGCTGGCGCTGGACGCTCTTCGGCTTCGGCGTCCAGCTGGCCACCGCGTGGGTGCTGGCCGTAGCGGCCTTCCAGGTGTTGAAGGTGTTTATCTAATGCCTGCCTCCCCCATCCAGGCGGTGCAGGAAGCCATCGAGGCCGGCGTTCGCTCGCGCGTGGGCCTCGTGGCGAAGACAGGGCTGGAGCCCGGGACGGTCGATGTCATCCTGGATCACCTCACCGCCAGCGGGGTCCTCGATATGGAGCCGCTCGACTCCTGTCCCGCAGGCGGATGCGGGTCCTGTTCGGCGGCCTCGGCGTGTGCCGGCCCTAGCAGCACCCGCGGTCCGGTACTGCTTAAGCTTCGTCGCCGGCCTTAAGCTCCTGCGACCCACGGCTCGCACCGTCGCGAGAGTTGTTACGCGGTTTGTTGCGTAGGTCTTGGTGGAGCCCTCTCTGCAGTTTGCCGTTCGGTTCATTGATCTGCTCCAGCACGGCGTCCAGGGATGGCAAGGGGCGGGAGCGCAGGCGGGCGAGGAGCTCGGAGGCGTCGGCAGGCGTGAGGTCCTGGCCAGCCATCTTGACTGGGCCCGCCACAAGGTCGAAGCGCACGGTGCGCACGCCTGCAAGGTGACCCAGCGGCCCCACCTTCAGCGTGAGTTCCTGGATGTGCGGGGTCCCAATCACCATGACGCGGCGGTTGATGCGGCCGCGGTGCACGATGGTCACGGGAAACGGGGAATCCACCAGTGTCACCGACTGCTGTTTGCGGTCGATGGGGCTAATCCAGGTAGCCCGGCGCGGGGAGGTATAGGTGGGCTGGGTGTGGCCCTCGGGGCGTGCGTAACCCTCAATCTGCACGCGGTCCAGATCGGAGATGAGCTCTAAAAGCTCCAGCGCCTGCTCGCGGGTGCCCACCGGCAGGATGCGCGTAGAACCAGATTGCTTGCCGCTGCCCTTAGCGCCGTAGCCGGCCACCGACACATTCACTTCGTACCAGCCCAAACGCCGCCACAGGAAAGGCTGGCTCACCCGCACGCCGTGGATGCGGCTGATGCGGATAGTTTGGCGGCGGCGGTCGGCAAGGCCGTAGGAGACGTTGAGGGCGTTGGTGGGGGCGTCGTGAAGCGCGGTGAATTTCCAGGAAGAATCCACCAAACCCCACACACTTCCCACGTAACCCACGATGATGGGCAACAGCGCGGTCCACATGCCCGGAATGAAGAGCAAACCGCCAATAACGAGCGCGCTAATCAGCGTGGGCAGACGCAGCGCCTCGGCAGCAATCGTGCGCAGAATGGGAATTTCCGGGATCAGGGCGGTGGCTTCCTCCGCTTCTGGTGCCGGCTCACTGGTAGGACCTTTATTCGTGCGCCGCAGCAACTCCGCGCGTAGTTCTTCCGCCTTCGCTTTGGGCAGGTATTCAATCTTGATCACTGAGGACGTGCCACCGGCCGTTTCCACGCGCACCGCTGCCAAGCCCAGCAGGCGCGCGATGATGGATTCCACGACGTCCACCGCTTGGATTCGCTCATAACGCGCCGAACGGAAAGACGTAGAGATAACGCCGTGGCGCAGTGCAATTTCATCCTCGGTGAGCTTGTAGCCCAGCTTGCGCCACCAGATTCCTGACATCAGCCAAATCACCGCGCACACGAGCACGAAGCCGCCGGCACCCAGCAGGCTTCCGCGGCCGACCTCGCCCAAGTGCCCGCCCTGCAGGTAAGACAGAACATCAGAAATCATGGAGGCGTTGATGTTCACCGCAAAAATGGCGAGCAGCGCCAGAATCAGCGACCAAAAGCGCAGCAGCGGGGTGAGGCGGTGGACGCGGGTGTAGCCGTCGACGTCGACAAGCGCGCGGTCCTTCACAGCCCACTCATCCTCTCGCGGGCCTTGACGGCGAGGCGCTCGCGCAGGGCGTCGGCGTCTGCGGCAAGGAGGCCGGGAATGGTGGCGTCGCTGCTGGGCGACGCCGTGTGCAACTGCACCTTCTTCAGCCCCATCGCGCGCTCGATAGGGCCGGCGGTGACGTCGACGAATTGGATGCGGCCATAGGGCACGACGGTGAAGGTGTGCCAGATTTTGCCGCGCGTAACCAAGAGTTCGTCGGCGGTTTCCTGCCAGCCTAAGTTCCTGACTTGCGCGGGGATGAGCCAGAGTTCGTAGAGCGCCCACACGATGAGCGCGCCGGCGACCCAATAGAGCCAATCCCACCAGAAATACGCCGCCCCGGCCGCCAGGGCAGCAAGAATGACGTCCCAACTCAAACGCGAAATGTAGCGGGCTTTAGTGAGTGACGGGGATACGGAATTCATGCCGCAACTTTAACACGAACCCTTGACAAGTCGTTGGGTTTATACAACACTGCGGTGTATGTCCCCAAAGAAAAAGCCCACTCGCCCACTGTTTAACCGGGTACGCGTGCTGCGCGTTGAACGGGACATGACGCGTGCACAGCTTGCCGACGCCATCGGGGTCAACCCCCAAACCATTGGCGCCCTCGAGCGCGGTGACCACTCCCCCAGCCTGGATCTTGCTTTCAACATCTGCGAGGTCTTCGACTTACCCGTGGAAGCCGTGTTCTCCCGGACCGAATTCACTCCTATGTCCTCCGAAATCTACCGAAAGGGATAAGCCACACATGTCCGCCTCTATTCCCGATTCCGTCAAGGCCCGCAAGCGCTACACCACCCTGGCTGAGCTCTCCACCCTCCTCATCTGCCTTCCCTTCCCCTGCAGTTCTGGGACCTGTTCACCTCACTGATGGTGGCCGCCCTCGGAACGCTACTACCGCACTGCTGACCGCCCGCCTCCGCACAACGATTGGCGCTGCCGACCTGCCCACAGCCGAACTCGATGAGTACCAAATGCAGCAGCACGTCGAAGCGCGTGACGACGGCCTCAAGTTCTCCCTCGCCGCACTTGTCATTCTGCTGCTGCTCACCGGCATCATTAGTTGGGGTGCGCGAACCATGCCCATCACGGATGGCGTGTTCGTATCCCTGCTCTACTTCAAGCTCATCCTGCTCTTGCTGGTGTGGCTACCCTTCTCCGTGGCGCGTTCCCTCGCTGGAAAGATGAACCACGACGAGCTCATCTCCAAGGAGTAAACCGCTTAGCGGAAATCCCGCGAGCCGCGCGAGAGCGCCTCGCCAAAGGCCAGCGGCTCCAGCTGGTCCGCGGCAACGGTGACCGCGCCGGAGGCGTTCTGCACGATACCACGCACGATGAGCGCGGGTGCCGTCCGAGCCGTCACCTTATCCCGGGCCCACAGGCCGGGCGAGACCATCACGTTCATCAACCCGGTCTCATCCTCCAAACCAAAGAAGACCACACCGCCTGCAGTCTGCGGGCGCTGGCGGTGCGTGACCACCCCGGCGATGCGCACGCGGGTGCCATCCTCCACGGCCGGTAGATCCGCCGCCGACAGAATTCCACGGGCCTGCAATTGCCCGCGGATCTGCTCCATCGGCTGCTGGTTGTGGGTCACGCCGGTGCTTGCCACGTCCGCCGCCATGAGCTCAAAGGCACTCATCCCCGGCAAAGACGGCGCCTCGATAGCAGACAGACCCGGCAGCATCCCCGCCCGTTCTGTTGCGGCCACGCCCGCCTGCCACAGTGCTTGGCGGCGGTCCACCCCAAAGACATCCAAGGCCCCCGCCACCGCGAGGGCCTCCACGTGATCGACGGTGAGATCGGCGCGGCGGGAGAGATCGGGGACGTCGGCAAACGGCGCGGCCGCCTCAATGCGGTCAGCGGCTTTATTAGCCAAGCCTTTGATGAGGTTCAGACCCAGCCGAATGCGTACCTCACCGTCCGCGCCCACCACCACGCGCGCTTCGCGACCCGACTCGTTGACGCTGACCGGCAGCACCTCCACGCCGTGGCGGCGCGCATCCTGAATGAGGGACTGCGGCGAGTAGAAACCCATTGGCTGCGCGCGCAACAGGCCCACACAAAACTGCGCCGGATAATAGCGCTTAAACCACGCCGAAAAGTACACCAAGGAGGCAAAAGACTGCGAGTGAGACTCCGGGAAGCCATAGGCGGCGAAGGCCACGATCTTGGCCCACAGCTTGTCCGCGATTTCCCCGGTAATCCCGTTGGTTTCCTCCAAGCCCTCATAGAAGCGCTGCTTGAGCGCTGCCATCTTGGCCGGCGAGCGTTTCGAGCCCATCGCGCGCCGCAGGTCATCCGCCTCCGCACCGCTGAACCCGGCAGCATCGACTGCAATCTGCATGAGCTGCTCCTGAAAGAGCGGAATTCCCAGTGTCTTGCCCAGGGACTTCTCTAGCACCGGATGGTCATAGGTGACCGGCTCCTTACCATCGCGGCGGCGCAGATAAGGGTGCACCGAACCACCCTGGATGGGGCCCGGCCGGATGAGCGCGACCTCCACTACAAGGTCGAAGAAGACCCGCGGCTTGAGCCTCGGCAGCGTGCTCAGCTGCGCTCGCGATTCCACCTGGAACACGCCCACCGCATCCGCGCGGCAGAGCATGTCATAGACTTCCACGTCAGCCAGATCCAACTCCCACAGGTTGACCACCCGGCCAGTACTCTCCTCCACCAAGTCCATCATGTGATGCAGGGCTTCCAGCATGCCCAACCCCAGCAGGTCGAACTTCACCAGCCCAGCTGCGGCGCAATCATCCTTATCCCACTGCAGAACCGAGCGATTTTCCATGCGCGCCCACTCCACGGGCACGACATCCGCAATCGGCCGGTCGCACAACACCATGCCGCCGGAGTGAATACCCAGGTGGCGCGGCTGGCCCAGGAACTGCTCAGCCAGGGATTCAACATCCGAAGGCGCGGGCGCCACGCCCTTCGACCACGCATCGGCCGAGCCTTGCGGGTAGCCCAACGCCCGGGCGGCATCCCGCAACGCGCCCTTGCGGCGATAGGTATTCACGTTGGCCACCTGCGCCGCCCTCTCGCGGCCGTGCTTGGCATAGACGTACTGGATAACCTCCTCGCGCCGCCCGGATTCAATATCAATGTCAATATCCGGCGGACCATCGCGGTCCGGGGAAAGGAAACGCTCAAAGAGCAGGCCTGCGGAAATCGGCTCCGCATTCGTAATCCCCAGCGCGAAACACACCGCCGAATTCGCCGCCGACCCGCGCCCCTGACACAGGATGTTTTCCCGTTTACAAAAGTCCACCAGATCACACACGATGAGGAAGTAGCCGGGAAATCCCAGCTGCTTGACCACACCCAGCTCATAGCGCATCTGCTCCCACGCCCTGCGCCGAATCTCCTCAGGGCGCGTGGCATAGCGAACTGCCGCGCGCTCGAAGGTGAGGTGCTCCAGCCAGGACATCTCGGTATGCCCTTCCGGCACGTCGAAGTCAGGCAGGTTCGGGGCCAGCGCCTCCCAGGTAAAACTGCATTCTTCGAGGACGCGAACGGTTTCCGCAATCAGCTCGGGGCGCTCAGGCAGCAGGCACGCCATCTGTTCCCCGGAGCGCAGCCAGGACGAGCCCATGGGGTGGGAGTTGGGGGAGGCGTCGGCAAGCGCGAGGCGTCTAGACAGGGCTTGTTTGGCCCCGGCCAAGCGCGCGCGATCCCGCGTGGCGGCAGCCGGGTGGGCAGTAGCGATGGCGCGTGGAACCGGCAAGGAGTCCAGCAGTAGGTGGTGGTCCGCGTCCTCTGGGAGCTGGGTACATGCGTACTCCAAAACCATGCTGTCTATTTTTATTCCATCGACCAGATGATCGAAATGTTCCGACCACTCCCAGCCCACCAGAAAGAGGCACTCATCCTGCAGCAGTGCACCAATCTCCGGCAGTGAAGGATAGGACACGACCCCCTTCTCCCCCGCCTCCATGCGGGCGCGGGCAATGAGCCGGGATAGACGCCGGTACCCCTCCGGGGTGCGCGCCAGGACAGTCAGCGGGGCCGGGTCGAGGCTAAGCTCCGCACCAAAGACCGCGGGCAGACCCGCCGTGGCGGCAGCCTCCGCAAATTTCATAAGGCCATAGAATCCATCCCGATCTACCAGCGCAATCCCCCGCAAGCCCAGCTCGACGGCGCGCGCCACAAGTTCCTCCGGCTCAGAGGCCCCCCGCAGGAAGCTATAGGAACTTACCGCGTGCAGCTCCGCGAAAGGCACGGAAGAATGCCCTACTTTCGGCACGTCCGTGGCCTGCGGCAGATGATCCACCGAGACCGGGACGGGCCCCGGGCGACCAGAGAGAATCCTCTCCACCCGGGACCACGGCAGCGCCTTGCCCCCATTAAACCTCATAGCCTCACACAGTAGATTCGAACACAGGTTCCCGTCAAGGCTGTCGTTGAACAATTCCCTAAATAGACAAAGCGGTTCAATCGTTGCTAGTTTTTCCTGCAGTGAACACTCCTGCGGTGACACGACTTGCCGCACAAACCAAGAAGGGACACTAGAACCCACCATGAGCATCCGTCGCGTACTTGCCGCCACCTCGGCAGCCGTCATCGCTGCAACCGGCCTGGTTGCTTGCTCCTCCGATTCCTCGGACTCCGCTGAGTCCAAGGATTCCGGCGAGGCCATTACCAAGGACTCCACCATCACCATCGGCACCACTGACGCCAACATGGAAGAGTGGGCCGTATTCCAGGACCTGGCCAAAGAAGCCGGTTTCGACGTCAAGTTGGAGAACTTCGCCGACTACAACACCCCGAACCAGGCTCTGGACCAGGGCAAGCTGACGACGAACAAGTTCCAGCACCTGAAGTTCCTGGCTGAGTACAACAAGGGCAACGGCACCGACCTGGTCCCGCTGGCCGCCACCGAGATCTACCCGCTGGCCATCTACTGGAAGGACCACAAGGACCTCGCTGACATCGAGGGCCAGGAAGTCGCCATTCCGAACGACTCCACCAACCAGGGCCGCGCCATCGGCCTGCTGGTTCAGGAAGGCCTGGTCACTCTCAAGGAAGGTAGCCCGCTGACCCCCACCCCGCTGGACATCGATGAAAAGAAGTCCAAGGTCAAGGTCACCCCGGTGGATGCCGCCCAGACCCCGGCCGCGTATGGCGAGGGCAAGCCGGCTGTCATCAACAACTCCTTCCTCGAGCGCGCTGGCATTGACCCGCAGTCTGCCGTCGCTCAGGATGACCCGGACTCCACCGAGGCTGAGCCTTACATCAACGTCTGGGCCGTGCGCGCCGACGACGCCGATAACGAAACCCTCCACGAACTGGCTGAGTTGTGGAAGGACCAGAAGGTCACCGACGCCGTTCTGAAGTCCTCCGGCGACACCGCCGTGGCCGTCGACCGCTCCCAGGAGGAGCTCCAGGAGATCCTGGACCGCCTCGAAGAGCAGGTCTAAACAAACCCACCACCGACTAGTAAAGGACGAATCATGCGCATCCGCCGTCTCGTAGCAGCCGCCGCTAGCCTGCTTGCTGCTACCAGCTTGGTCGCCTGCTCGTCTGCAAGCTCCGATTTCGCCGCCGGCACCGCCGAAGATCCCATCATCGTCGGCACCACCGACGCCGAACTTCCGGAGTGGGGCGTGCTCAAGGAACTCGCTGCCGAGGAAGGCATCGAAATCGAGATGAAGAGCTTCACCGACTACGCCACCCCCAACCAGTCCCTGGCAGAGGGCAGCACGGATACCAACAAGTTTCAGCACTTAAAGTTCCTCGCTGAGTACAACGTGGGCAACGGCACGAACCTCGTTCCGGTGGCCTCCACGCAGGTCTACCCCATGCCGCTGTTCTGGAAGGGCCACGACAGCATCGACGGCATCGAGGGCCAGGACATCGCCATTCCCAACGACGCTACCAACCAGGGCCGCGCCATCAACCTGCTGGCTGCCAACGGTTTGCTGGTACTCAAGGAAGAGGGCAAGCTCACCCCGGACCCCGCCGACATCGACGAGGCCGCATCCAAGGTGAGCGTCACCCCGGTCGATGCTTCCCAGACCCCGTCCGCCTTCGGCGAAGGCAAGCCCGCCATCATCACCAACTCCTTCTTCAAGCGTGCGGGTATCAACCCGGCCGACGCCGTGCTTTACGACGACCCGGAAAACCCCAACGCCGACCCGAAGATCCTGTTCGACCCCTACGTCAACGTGTGGGCTGTGCAGGAAAAGGACAAGGACAACGAGAAGGTCAAGAAGCTGGCCGAGCTCTACCTCTCCGACGAGGTGAAGGCCGCAGTGCAAGACACCACGGGTGGCACCACTATCTTTGTGGATAAACCACAGGCAGAGCTTCAGGAGATTCTGGAGCGGCTGGAAGAGGAAGCCTCCTCTAGCTAAGCAAATCTCCCCCTCCCCCGCGCTCACGCTTAGTTGCGTGACCCGGGGGATTTTGCCCGTTACTCCCTCCTCGCTCACTACACGGACACGTACAAAGGAAAACCACGTGACTGAACAACAAGGCGCCCACCGGGGCACCCGGATTGAATTCCGCAATATCACCAAAGTCTTTAAGAACAAGAAAACCACCACGAAAGCGCTTGATGATGTCTCTTTGACCGTCGAGCCCGGTGAGATCATCGGCATCATCGGCTTCTCCGGTGCCGGCAAGTCCACGCTGGTGCGCATGATCAACGGTCTGGATAAGCCAACCTCGGGGCAGCTGCTTCTCGACGGCACCGATGTCGTCCCCCTGCCCGAATCCAAGTTGCGGGGCATTCGCCGCAACATCGGCATGATCTTCCAGCAGTTCAACCTCATGTCCTCGCGCACCGCGGCGGGCAATATTGAGTACCCGCTGAAGCTGCAGGGCGTCGACAAGCAGGAGCGTCAACAGCGCGTCCAGGAGCTGCTAGAATTCGTCGGCCTGGCGGACAAGGGCGATAACTACCCAGAGCAGCTCTCCGGTGGCCAGAAGCAGCGCGTCGGCATCGCCCGTGCCCTGGCTAATAACCCTTCCCTGCTGCTGGCGGATGAAGCCACCTCGGCGCTCGACCCCACCACCACCCACGAGGTGCTCGACCTGCTGCGCAAGGTCAACCGCGACCTCGGCATCACCATCGTGGTCATCACCCACGAGATGGACGTCGTGCGCTCCATCGCCGACAAGGTAGCCGTCATGGAAAACGGCCACGTCATCGAGGCCGGCAGCGTCTATGAGGTCTTTTCTAATCCGCAGACCAAGGTGGCGGAGAAGTTCGTGGCCACCTCGCTGCGCAATACCCCGGACGTCGTTGAGGCCGATGACCTGCTGGCCCACGAGGGCCGCCTGTTCACCATCAACCTGACGGAAAAGTCGGGCTTCTTCGACGCCGCCGGCAAGCTCGCGGACAAGGACGTGTCCATCGCCGTGGTCCACGGTGGCATCACCACCTTGCAGAAGCACTCCTTTGGCAAGATCACCGTGCGCCTCAACGGGCCGGAAGCGGCCATTGAAGATTTCTACGCACACATGCAACGCACCACCGATATTGAGGAGATCCAACGATGAACGTCACCTACCTCGCGCAGGCCAATTGGGATCGACTGGGCGGCACGCTTGTCGACGCCATCAAGGACACCCTCATCATGGTCGCCACCACCCTGGTGGTCGCCGGCATCATCGGTCTCGTGCTGGGCATCCTGCTCTACACCACGCGCCCAGGCGGCATCCTGCAGAACAAGCCTATCCACTTCGTCATCAATATCCTGGTGAACTTTATTCGCCCGATTCCGTTCATTATCTTGCTGGCCTTTGTGCAGCCGCTGACGGTGGCGGTGCTGGGCAGCTCCATCGGCCGCGAACCGGCCACGTTCGTCATGGTTATCGCGGCTACCTTCGCGGTGGCGCGCATCGTCGAGCAGAACCTCGTGGCGCTGGATCCGGGCGTGATTGAAGCAGCCCGCGCGATGGGTGCTTCGCCGTGGAAGATCATCACCACGGTCATCATTCCGGAAGCACTCGGCCCGCTGGTGCTGGGCTACACCTTCCTGTTCATCGGCATCGTCGATATGTCTGCGATGGCGGGCTACGTCGGCGGCGGTGGCTTGGGTGACTTCGCCATTGTCTACGGCTACCGCGCCTTCGAGTGGGAGGTCACCGTGGTGGCCACCCTCATCATCATTGTGCTGGTCCAGGCAGCTCAGTTCTTCGGCAACTGGCTCTCGGCCAAGATTATGCGCCGCTAGCCGCGCCTGCGCATGGCTCGGCGCGGTTTAGGGTGCCACGCCCGTACTCTAAGCGCCGCGTTCGTATCTTATGCGCCGCGTCCTTATCCTACGTGCCGCGTCGCAAGACGCGGCGCGCGGCAAAGTAGGAAGAGGTCTTCGGCTCGTCTCCACAGGAGGAGACGACGCCGGAGGCCTCTTTTTCTTCGAGTTCCACGTCCCATGCGCGGCCGTCGCGGTGGCGCACAACGACGCTATTCTTCGCGGCGGGGGTTTCCGCCGCGTCGACGGTGAGGTCGCCGTAGTGGAGGGACTCGGAGGCGTCGAGAAGCTGGCGTGCTACTGCAAGCTCCGCTACCTGGCCTTGGGGAGTGTGAAGACCGGAACCACGGTTGGCGGGGTAGAAATACTCGCCGTGCAGAGCCTTGCCCACGAGCTCGCGGCCAGCGTCCACGTTGAGGCGGCCGAAAGAATATCCCCACGGCATCAGGAGCACCGACGGTGCGAAACGGTGTCCCTTGGTGTGGGAGGTTTCCCACACGGTCTCCTCAAATTCGCACGCCAGGGAAGCAGCAAGCGGGCGGCCCTTGATAGCGCAGCAGGCATCGCGCTTGGCGTGGGTACACACGAGCACCAGCGGCAGGCACGTGCCAGTGGGATGCTCCAGATCCAGATCGAGGATGTCCTCCGGGCCGTTGAGGACGTAATCCTGTACCAACCCCTCGCGTGCCCACACGACGAAACAGCGGAAGTGACCCGTCCCCCGCTCATGCCCGGCACGCCCAGGGCGGCGAATGAGTTGCAGGCCCGCCACGCCTTTGAGCTTGGCCTTGAGCTTCGCAGTCAAGCCGGGGCCAAAGGTACGCCCGTCAAGCACGTCACGAGACCAGGCCGTGGGCCACTCAAAGAGGACGTACACAGATTCTTGTTTTGCGGTACCGGCCAGGGGCTCGACCTGGACGTCGGAGCAGAAGGTCATGACGCCATCTTAACTGGCATCACTTTCTTCACAACAATGTGGTTACGATGCTTAGCTCGATGCATATAATTTCCCGTAGTGCCACTACGCTCGAAGTCATGCCGAAACATAACCTCTTGCGCACAGCCGCCCCAGTGGCCGCACTCGTTGTCTCGGGTGCACTCGCGCTTCAGGGATGCGCTCCGTCTTCCGCTCCGGACGGCAGCTCCGACGGCCCCACGAAGACTCTCGACGCCACCCTGTCCGGCGCCTCCACCTCCACGGCTACCGTTACTCCCACTGCCCCCTCCCCCGCCGCACCGGCTGGGCTGACCCCGCTGGGCGACGCCAACATGGAGATGAAAACCCTCCGCCCACCGGCCCCCTCGGAACTGGTGGTGACCGATGTCCGCGTGGGCAAGCATGAAGGTTTTGACCGCGTGGTCTTCGAGTTTGTCGGGGACGGTTCACCGGGCTGGTTCATCGATTACACCGATTCCCCCGCCCAGCAGGGCTCCGGCAACCCGATTGCTTACAACGGTTCCACCGCGCTCGACGTCAGCATCGACGGCACCGCCTACCCTTTCCAACTTGATATGGAAGACCCGAATATCGGTACCGTGAAGGGCGCCGGCGGGCTGGTGCCCCAGGTGGTCAGCAGCGGCACCTTCGAGGCCCGCTCGCAGTTTGTCATCGGGCTTGATGGGCGCCACCCATACTCGGTTCAGGTGCTCAAGGCACCGACGCGCCTGGTTATCGACATTCTGAACTAAACAGTTCAGGCATAGGTTGCCTCCACCGACCAGCGTCCGCCTGCCCACACGAGGAGCCAGGCGCGCTGGCCTTTCTCGTTTTCCCCGACGACTTGCAGGCGCGCGCAGCGCTGCGCCGCACCTGCTTCCCACCACTCAGAGTCCACGGGCCACGGGCCAGCCCAACCGGTCACCCGGTAGCGGTGGCGCCCCCACCCCAGGCCCGCCGGCTCCCCGGAGAGGAGGGCCTCGGCGGTGACGATGATGTCTTTCGATGAGGCGTCGATAAGCCGGATCCGCGCGGCCGGGTGCGCCAGGCTTGCCGGGAGCGGCGCGGGGATGCGCCCAGGCCAGGTGCCCTCCGGCTGCGGGTCACGCTGTTCGCCGTAGGGGACGTACTCGATGCGCTCGGCCACCCCACGCCCGCCCGCCGGGCGGGGCTGCAGCACGCGATCTACCCCCAGCTGGGATTGCACCCGCGCGATGACGCGCTTGGCCTGCTCCGCGGATTCGCCCGCGCCCCACAGGAGCCCATCCCCTGGCGGAGCGACCTCCACCGGCTCCAACGCCAGCTTGACGATGCCCCCTCCCTCACCCGGCGCACTACCCGCCCGCGCAGCACTCAGCCAACCATCGAGCTGCCAGCGCACGCGGTCCGCTGTAGCGGCCTCGCTGAGCGCTTCTTGGGTACGCCAGATCCGCTCCAGGCGCTCGCCGCCCTCGAACTCCGCGGCAACGCACAGCCGCAGGCACACCACGCCGGCCTCATCGAGTAGCACGTGCAGGCGCGCCGCGAGCTGACGCGCGGCAAAGGCCGCAGCATCCACGCGCTCCAAGGGTTCTTCGAAGCCCTGCTCCACGCCTAAGTCGGGGCGCACAAGCTCCGGCGCCACGCGCCGATCCGGTGCCGCCGCAGCCACCGCGTGGCATCGCCGTCCAGCCTCGCCGAAACGGGTGGTGACTTGGCGCAGCGACAAGCTCGCCAACTCCCCTAACGTGCGCACGCCCAGCTGCTCTAAGGCATGCACCACGTCCGCCGTGCATCCCAGCGCCACCTCCGCGGCCAATACCCCCACCGGCTGCTGAGCCAGAAAGCTACGCGAGCCGCCTGCCGGGACTACCGCGCCCAGGTTGTGGTGGCGCGCGGCAATCAGCGCGGTGGCGATCTCATCAGCGACGCCGACGGTGGCGTCGAGGTGGGATCTGGCGGTGGCGTCGACAAGCATCTCCACTGCTTTCTCCTCGCTGCCGTGGAAACGCCCGGCCGCGCCCGCATCCACAATGACCAGGCCCGGACGCAGCACCTCCACCGAGGAGGCCACCGCGTCCAGCCCCGCGGCAATCTCCGCGAAGACCACGCCGTCTCGGTCCGGGTTGGCCTCCTCCACGCGCAGCTCCGGTAGGAGAGCTTGGGCCTGGCGCACGCGCATCCCGCGGCGCACCCCCGCCCGGCGCGCCGCCGCGTTGCACACCGCCACGCGGTGCTGGGCAGCGATAGCGCATGCTGCCCTGTCTGCGTCCTGCAGCGCCTGGATAGGCCAATCCGGGAACCACAGCGCCGCGACCCTCACACGACCTCCAAGTGCGGGCGCGCGTCCGGACGCTGCCCACATGTGAGCACTCCACGGCGCGGGCGCATGCTTGCCGACGCCACCCGCACCCCTATATCAACCCCCCGAATCCGCCCGCTGCCCCGGCCCACGCCATGCACAGCGATAACTTCCGCGCCTATCTCCACGGCTGTGCCCGGCAGCCGGGTTCCCACGGTAAGCAGGGCCGCCTGCCCAGCCCGCACTTTTGCCAGCACGGGGCGCGCCCGCGTGGGGCTCAGCGCGCCTGTGCCTTTGTGCACGACTAGATCCAGCCCCTCGCACAGCACGCCGGTCACCGCCCAGGGCTCTACGCCTGGATCGGGCACCGTGATAACCCGGGAGACATCACCCTCCTCGGCCACTTGTGCGAGTAGGAGATCGGGCCAACCCACCACCCCGACGTGTCCGCCTGCCGCGCTAACATGGGATATCAGCTCCACCACGAGCGCAGCACATTCCGCACAGGCGGTTGCCTGCTTGCGGGGCAGACCACCACCCGGGAGCAGCTCAGATAGCTTTTCAGGGACTCCGAGGAGCTCCGCCTCCGGCTGCACCTGCGCAGAATCATCCGGGGTTTCCAGGCGTTGAATCTGGGCGCGCAGAACCGCAATCCGGTCAGCCCGGGAGCCACCCGCCACACGAACACCTGTTTGATTCATGGCCCCTATTATGAACCTCTTCCCGGACGCGCGCAATTGCGCTGGTAGCGTTAGGCGCCATGAATCCCCTCCGCGCGCACACCACCCCTATCCCCACTCCGCCGTGGGTACGCCTCGGTGCCTCGCTGCTAGCTGGCGCTGCCGTGGCGGCAGGTAGCAGCCGCATCCACTTCGGCCTCGCGCTAGGACTCAGCCTGCTCTTCCTCATCGCCGCCTGCGCGCTCGTATTCCTGCACCCCTACCGTGCTGATCTGCGCGATTATGCCCAGCGCCACAACGTCACCATGCTGCCCAACGCCGCACAGCTCATCCCGCTTATGGCGCTGTGGCTGATGGTCATGTTCTCCCCGCTCCTCGCGCTTCCTGCCTGGGGCAGCGCGCTGGTGTGGGCGCTCGTTTCAGGCGCGGCCTTCCTGCTCTTCCCCCACGTTGACGGCTCCCGCAAGCTCGCCTACGCGCCCCCTGCCTAACCCCGCCGGACTAACTGCGTGAGCGGCGACCACCTCCACCGGCCCCCGATCCTGGTTTGTGCGGGGCTGTCTGCGCCAGCGCCTTTGCCAACCCGCCTCGGCCGGGCGTCTAAGCCAGGTCGCGCGAGGTGGCCCAGCGCGTGAGCTGATGGCGGTTGGACTGCTGCGTCTTGCGCAAAATATTGGAGGCGTGCGTTTCCACCGTCTTCACCGAAATGAACAGCTGCTTGCCAATCTCGCGGTACGTATAGCCGCGCGCAAGCAGCCGCAAGACCTCCAGCTCGCGCCGCGTGAGCGCATCCACCGCTGGGTCTTGCCCCTCCTCCGACTCCGGGGCGGGCGAACCGGAGGCAAAAGCATCAAGGACAAAACCCGCCAGGCGCGGCGAGAAATACGCATCCCCGCTGTGCACCTGCACCACCGCCTCGGCCAGGTCCGGGCCGGAAATATTCTTCGTCACATACCCGCGCGCGCCCGCCCGAATCAGCGCAATCACATCCTCCGCCGCATCCGACACGCTCAGCGCCAAAAACACCGGACGCGACGGCTGATGTGCCGTCCCATTAATAACGGCGAGGCCGCCGCCGTCGGGCATGTGGACATCAAGAAGCACCACGTCCGGGGAGGTCCGCGCAATGCCCTCCAGCGCCTCCGCGACAGTGCCAGCATCACCCACGATCTCAATCTCCGGGGCCACCGCCAGCTCTGCGCGCACACCCGCGCGGAAGACGGAGTGATCATCAACCAAAAAGACCTTCACCATGCTCATAACGCTACCTCCAACTCCACCTCGGTGCCCTCCCCCGGGGTCGAAGAAATCCGCACGCACCCACCTGATCCCTCTACGCGCGCGCGAATACTGTCACGAATCCCGTGCCTATCAGCGGGAATATCCTCCACGCTGAAACCGACCCCACGGTCGCGCACGAAGATACTCAGCTCGCCCGCCAACAACTCCGCGTAGACATCCACCACGTCCACGCTTGCGTGCTTGCCGGCATTCACCATGGCCTCGCGCGCTGCCTGGATAAGCAGCTTCGCGGATTCCGTTAGCTCCGCGTCTTCGCCCACCGTCACCGCGGATACCCGCATATCAAAGAGATCCTCCACTTCCCCGCACGCCGCTTCGAGAGCACCAAAGCAGGTGGTGGGGGCGGCAGAGGGGGCGTCGAAAAGCCAGGCGCGCAGCTCCCTTTCCTGGGCGCGCGCCAAACGCGTCACCTCACGCGAATCCCCCGCCCTCTTCTGAATCAGCGCCAGCGTCTGCAGCACCGAATCGTGCAGGCGGGCGGCAATCTCGGCGCGCTCCTCCGAAACCGCCTTCGCCGCCTGCTCCTGCGACAGCGAACGCCAGAGCTTCAGCACCAGCGGCACCACCAGCGCCCCAAATCCCACCAGCGTCAGCGCCGTGGCCAGGATCGCCGAGCCCGATCCGCTTTCCCACGTCACCGCCGCCACCACGACGCCACCGATGACCAGGACGGCACCCGCCGCCACGGCAACCAGACCCACCGGCGTGTTCAGGCCGCGGTCATAGGCCAACCACGCCAACACCGCGCCGATGGCCACCACCGCCAACGGCACCGCCGCGCTTAACGACGCCCCCGAAACCCCCAACACGCCCACCGCGCTACCCGCCAGCGCCAAGAGCACCAGCACGAGGGAGAGGGGGCTGCGGCGGGTGGAGGGGGCGTCGTCAAGCGCGGGCGTGAAAATCCACAGACCGGCATAGGCCATCGCCCCCACCCCGCCCAGCAAGGTCAACGCGGTCAAAGCGATGCGCACGGAGAGCGCCGAGACCCCAAGATTCTGCGCCAATCCCGCCGCCACGCCGGCGACCACGCGGCCAGACTGGGGGCGCGACATCACGGGATAAGGCGCCGCGTTTTCTGCGGGCACATAGGGCGAAGTCATACTAGCCATAGTCCCACGCCCCACCCTCGGGCACATCAGGGACAACCCTGAGGCCGAAAAATCAGGGCGATTACCGATACCGCCACGCGGCCCCACGCGGCACCATAAAAGTATGACGAAGAACAGCACGCTCAACCAGATGTGGACGACCCGCCCCGTCCGCCTTCCCAAGAAACAGGGCGGCGACGCGCAGATCGCTGGTGTCTGCGAAGGCATCGCGGTGCGCTATCAGCTCGACCCCACGATCGTGCGCGTAGCCTTCGTGGTCGCGTCACTCGCCTTCGGCGGTGGCATCGCCGCCTACCTCGCCGCGTGGGCGCTCATGCCGCGCTTTGGCTCGCCCTACTGCCCGCTCGATGCGGCCTTGGGCAAGGATGGTGTCAAGGAGGAACAAGAGCTCGGCTGGATTCTGATTGTCGGTGTTCTTCTTACTTTTAGCTCCGGCCCACTGTTCCTCAGCGGACAATTCCTCGCCGGACTTCCGCCCGCTGTGTTGACCTTCGGACTGTTGGCGCTGGCGTGGTACGCCCTTCACCAACGCGAACCGCTACCGCCCAGCGGGCTATTGGCCGCCGAGCAGCCGGTGCGCGAGGAACCTGTCAACCTCAACCCTTATACCCCGGCAGACGGCCACCCCTTCCCGCCAGGGCGTAGGACTCCGCCGTCCTGGGATCCACTCGGTGTGGTGCCCGATGCCTGGGACCTGCCGGAGCCGGGCCCGCGGGAGGAACCGACAAAGAAGCGCGGTTCGCAGTGGGTCGAGGGCGCGATTGCCCTCGGCGCTGTGGGAGCGGCCCTGACGATTGCCTTCCTTGGAGTCACCTTCGTCGCCGAGGCCGACGAGGAGTCCGGTTTCAGCTTCCGCTTTAACGCCGGTGAACAGCACTTTGCCCCCACCAGCGTGGAGGAGCTTAAGGAGTACTATGACCTGGGCATCGGCGAATCGACGGTAGACTTCAGCCAGCTCCACGGCCTGAAAGACGAGCACGATGTCACCGTCGACGCCGGCATCGGCGCCGTCGAGGTCATCCTCCCGAAGGACATCCCTGTCTCGCTGACCTGCGATGACGGCCTGGGTGAGAGTAACTGCACCGAACGTCAGGACCCTGATGCACTGTTGAAGATTCACATCGACGCAGGTATCGGCGAGCTTACCGTCACCGGCTAAACTGGCCCACCATGATTCACTTCGGCAACGACTACCACCGCTCCGCTCACCCCCGCGTCCTTGATGCCATCGCGGGGGCAGGCGGGGCTTATGCCGGCTACGGCACCGACGAGCTTTGCAACACGGCCGCTGCGCGCATCCGCGCTGCCTGCCAGGCACCGAACGCCGAGGTGCATTTCATGGTCGGTGGCACGCAGGCCAACGCCACCATCATCGCCCACCGGCTGCGCCCCTGGGAAGGTGTTATTGCGGCGGATAGCGGGCACATCGCCACCCATGAGACGGGTGCTATCGAGCACACCGGGCACAAGGTCATCACGCTGCCAAACCAGCTGGGAAAGATCACCGCCGCACAGGTCCGCGCGTGCATGGATGAGTACCGCGCCTCCGGGGTGGAAGAGCACATGCCGGAGCCGGCGCTGGTCTATATCACCCAACCCACTGAGTTTGGCACCACCTACTCCCGCGCCGAACTCGTGGCCCTGCGCGCGGTCTGCGATGAGTACGGGTTGGGCCTGTTTGTCGACGGCGCCCGCCTCGGCTACGGTCTGTCCGCTTCAGATATCACCCTGCCGGACCTGGCCGCGCTTGTCGACGTCTTCACCATCGGCGGCACCAAATGCGGCGCCCTCTTCGGCGAGGCCATCGTCTTCCCCGCGGGTGCTCCGCGCTTTCGCAATGCCATGAAACAAAGCGGTGGCCTGCTGGCTAAGGGCTGGTTGCTCGGCGCGCAATTCGCCGCCCTCTTCAGCGCCCCTCCTACTGTCTCCGCCGACGCGCTCGCTGAGTCGAACGCAACCTGCACTCGCGCTCAAGCAGCCACCCCGGGCAATGAGGTAAACAGCGCTGCAGCAACCACCCTCTACGAACAGATCTGCGCCCGCGCCAACGCCCAGGCCCAGCGCATCGCCGAGGCATTCCGCGCCGCAGGCATCGACATGCTCTTTGACTCTCCCACCAATCAGCAGTTCGCTCTGCTAACCCGCGAGCAGGAAGACAAACTCTCGCAGGACTTCGTGTGCCAGTTCTTCGAAGAACACGAAGGCCTGCGGGTGGTGCGTTTTTGTACGGCGTGGTCGACGGAAGAGGGGGACGTCGATAAGCTCTGCGCTGCGATTTCTGCGCTCAAGTAGCGTGGTTCCCCGGCCTGGTTTAGGCTGTGGGCTATGCAACTGGGGGGTTACATTCAAGCACTAGCGCGCGGGCTGGACGTCGTCGAGCAATGCGCCGGTGTTACGCGCGCGCAGCTGGTTCAGATGGGTGCGCGACCAGATTTCGCGGAGAAGCTGCTGAATCTGCACGCGGTGTATTTCGGGGACACGATGTTCCGCTCCCGGCAGCGCAAGGCACGCCGTACGGGCCACGACGTGTTCACGCTCCTTGAGATTGAGCGCTACTGTTCCAAGCTTAAAGCCCGCAGGGCCTGGGAGCTGCGCCAACTACTGGCTGCTACCCCGCGGGAGAAAATCCCCATGGTGGCGAAGGCCAAGCTCAAAGAATGGCGTCCGCCGAAGGACCCTGCACCGGGCGTGCGGGTGACGCGGCGCGCGGGCCGCAACCACACGCTGAGCATTACGGATTCCTCGCTCAATATTTCCAAGCTGTTGGCCGTGCTCAAGTCCACGGATCAAGATTTGCTCACCGCAGCGCATACCGTGTTCCGCGGCGGCGGTGGTTCCGGCCAGACGCTGCAGTCGAACGTCATCGTGCGCTTGGATGAGCTGGACCGCATCGTCGATGGTGATGGTGAAGAGATCGAACTGCAGCTGACGAATGGCGCGACGATGACGGGTGCGGAGTTCGTGCGCGAAAAGCTTGCCGACGTCGGCCTCATCACCCTCGTCCATCCCCATCACGGCCCCGTGAACCTGTACATGGCGAGCCGCTTTGCCAATTTAAAGCAGCGGCTCGCCTTGTCTGCGGAGCACCCGACGTGCGCGTGGCCGGGATGCAACGCACCCGCCGAGGACTCACAGATTCATCACCTCACCCGCTTCCAAGATGGCGGGCCGACGAATATGACCAACTTGGTGCCGTTGTGCGCCTACCACAATGCGGTCAATGACGATGACCCGGAAAAGCCCACCGGCCGCGGGCACCTCGACCGCATCGATGGCCGCGTGCACTACCTGCCGCCGTGGGCGGGGCCGCCAATTCCCATCGAAAGCCCGGCTCACCCGCCGCGTTCCGCTCCGGGCCCTGCGACACCTGGATCCACTCCGCATTCGGCCCCAGCTTCTGCTCCACCTGCGGCCCCGGGTTCTGCTCCACCTGCGCCTCCGGATCCTGCGTCCAGTACTACATCGGGGCCAGCACCAGGTTCTGTTCCAAGGCCTGCTAAACGTACAGCTACTCATCCGCCAGAGGGCAGGGCTGCTCGAACATCCACGGATCCGCCGATATCCGGCCCGTAGAATTTCGGTTCTGTACTCGGGGCAGAAACTAACCCCATCGGCTCACTGGCTTGTGACACGCTGCGTCACACAGCCGCTTTAACCAGCCGCTCGCTGAGAAAACCCGCTCGGCGTGCGGCTACTCGCGCGCGCGTTATAGAGGTATGCGTCCTAGCCCCGTGCAAACAGTGCTAACTAACGCGGCGGATGCTAGCGCCGTGGATGCAGGCAACGAGCACGCTAACGGCATGCGCGCTCACGATGCGTGCTAGCGGCATGCATGTTTAAGGTACGTGGACTGGCGGCGGGTGAGCGCTCAGCGTCCGGCGCACAAGGCATGCAAGAACTCGCCTCCACTGTTTGCCCAATTCGCGAAGCGCGACAGTATCAAAGCTTTACAGACTCTCTATGCCGCACCGCGGACGGAGCTCACGCCGAGAAACATGGGACCATCGGCCACGCGAGCAGAGCGTTAGGGGCCGAAACGGGGAACGCGGCCGCGCCCCGTTGGTTAGAGGCACGGCCGCGCTACGCAGCGTCGGGGAGTTTGCTTCCCTTCGCGCTTTGAGCACTACGCTATCTCGCTGAGAACACCGCTGCACTGATGCAGTGCTTGTTCCAGTGTCTTTCGGCAGTGTTTATTCCCACTCGATGGTTCCCGGCGGCTTCGAGGTTACGTCGAGCACCACGCGGTTGACTTCCTTGACCTCGTTGGTGATGCGGGTGGAGATCTTCTCCAGCACGTCGTACGGCAGGCGGGTCCAGTCCGCGGTCATGGCGTCCTCGGAGGACACCGGGCGCAGGACGATCGGGTGGCCATAGGTGCGGCCGTCGCCTTGGACGCCGACGGAGCGGACGTCGGCAAGCAGCACCACCGGGCACTGCCAGATCTCGCCGTCCAGGCCAGCGTTGGTCAGCTCGGTACGCGCGATGAGGTCCGCCTGGCGCAGCGTCTCCAGACGCTCCTCGGTGACCTCGCCGATGATGCGGATTCCCAGGCCCGGGCCCGGGAAAGGCTGGCGCGCCACGATTTCCTCCGGCAGGCCCAGCTCACGGCCAACCGCACGGACCTCATCCTTGAAGAGCAGGCGCAGCGGCTCGACGAGCTCGAACTCGACATCATCAGGCAAGCCGCCCACATTGTGGTGGGACTTAATATTCGCAGTACCGTCACCGCCACCGGACTCCACGACGTCCGGGTACAGCGTGCCCTGCACCAAGAACGCGGCATCCTGGCCGTCCAGAGCCTGGTCGACGGCGCGCTCGAAGGAACGGATGAACTCCGCACCGATGGCCTTGCGCTTGGCCTCTGGCTCGGTCACACCGGCCAGCTTGTTGAGGAAGGCCTCGCGCTCATCCACGGTGATGAGCTTGGCGCCAGTCGACGCCACGAAGTCCTTCTCCACCTGCTCACGCTCACCCGCGCGCAGCAGGCCGTGGTCAACGAAGACACAGGTCAAACGGTCACCGATAGCGCGCTGCACGAGGGCTGCGGCTACGGCGGAATCCACGCCACCGGACAGGCCGCAGATTGCACGGCCTTCCTCACCGATCTGCTCGCGCACATCGTTAATGAGCTGCTCCGCAATGTTCTCTGCGGTCCAGTTCTGCTCCAAGCCTGCTACCTCAGTCAAAAAGCGCGTGAGCACCTCCTGGCCGTACGGCGAGTGAAGGACTTCCGGGTGATACTGCACGCCGGCCATCTGCTTGGACAGGCACTCGAAGGCTGCCACGGGAGCGCCTTCCGACGACGCGGTCACCTCAAAGCCCTCCGGGGCTTCAGTGACCGAATCGCCGTGAGACATCCACACCTTGTGGGTGTCCTCCAGGCCCTTGTGCAGCACGCCGCCGGACACGGTCATGTCCGTGCGGCCGTACTCGCGGGCACCAGTGGAGGCCACGGTGCCGCCCAGGGCTTGGGTCATGGACTGGAAGCCGTAGCAGATACCAAAGACCGGGATGCCGAGCTCGAGCAGCTCCGGCTTCAGAGCAGGGGCGCCGTCCGCGTATACGGAGGACGGGCCACCGGAGAGGATCAGCGCGGCCGGGTTCTTGGCCTTGATGTCCTCCACGGAGGCAGAATTGGGGACAACCTCGGAGTAGATGTTGGCCTCACGCACACGCCGGGCGATGAGCTGCGCGTACTGGGCGCCAAAATCCACCACGAGGACAGGACGCGGGGTTGTATTTGGGTTAGTCACGGTCATCAGTTTAACGCAAGAACCCGCGCCCTAGACCGCAGGGAGTGGCCCATAATCTTTCGCAGTAATAGCGGCCTTGCCCAACGCGGCCCGAAACGCCCGCAGAGCGGGGTGTCCCTCGCGTCCAGCACGCACCGCTGTGTAGAGCGTGCGGGTGGGATTACCAGGCAAAGCAACCACACGCACGCCTTCGATCTCCTCAAGAAAGAGGTCCGAAATCACCGCCACCGCGTGGCCCGTGCGCACCAAGTGCGCGTGCAAGAAGGGATCCGGGGTTTCATAGAGCACGCTGGGGTTAAAACCATGCCGGCGGCACAACCTGTGAACGAAGCGCCCCAGTAAAAACTCCTCCGGGTCCATGGCAAAAGGGATTTCGTCATCGAACGCTGCAAAATCCTCTAAGCACAACTCGCTCCAGGGGCCGGTGAGCGGGGTGATGAGGCGTAGGGGGTCGTCGAGAAGCAGCTCCCGGTGGGTGTGCTCATCCGTGGCGGGCATGTCCGACTCATACTCTTCACCCAGGATGAGGTCCACCTCCCGGCGCGCCAGCAGCTCCATCGCGCCATCGGCTTCGCGCTGGATGATCTGCACGCGCAGGTCCGGGTACTCCCTGGCTAGCTCCGTCAGCGCCCGCGGGACCAGCGAGGACATGATGGTCTGAAACGTCGTGACCTTGATCGTGCCACGCACCGCGTTGGTGGATGCAATGACCTGTGACTCGGCCTCATCCGCCAAGGCGAGCATCCGCTCAGCATAAGACGCGAGGATTTTCCCCTGCTCCGTCAAACGCACTCGCCGGCCGACTTTCTCATAGAGCGCCACGCCGACGTCTTTTTCACACTGTGCCAGTTGTTGGGAGATGGCCGAGTGCGTATAGCGCAGCGATTCCGCCACGGCAGTGACGGTGCCGAGGCGTTGCAGCTCGTAGAGAATGCGCAGGCGATGCAGATCCAACATGACAGAATCCCTAACAGGTACGTGTTAAAAACTGTAGATAGACTAACAGTTCTTCCCACCCCACAATGGTCTGCATGACCAATCCGATTGCAGTTTTGTGCGTCATTGGCTCGTGCATTTCAATCCAGCTCGGAGCGAGCCTCGCCATCCAGCTCTTCCCCATCGGCGGCCCGTGGGGCACCGCTTCGCTGCGTTTGCTCTTCGCCGCCGTGATTCTGCTCGCCATTGCGCGACCGCGCGTGCGCACGTGGAGCCGTGAGAAGTGGATCTCCGCGAGCATTTTCGGCCTCACGCTGGGTCTGATGAATGGATTCTTCTATGCCGGCATCGAGCTTGTTGCGCTAGGTCCTGCCGTGACCATCGAGTTCCTCGGCCCGCTACTGCTGGCGGCGTGCCTCTCACGCTCGCTTCGCGACGCCACCTGCGTCGCCCTCGCTCTTCTCGGTATGGGTTTGATGGGCCTGGACTCTTTCAACGGAGATCCCCTCGACCTGCGAGGTGTGTTCTTCTTGCTGTGCGCCGGCGCGATGTGGGCTGCTTACATCCTGGCCAGCAAGAAGGCCGGCGCGCTCTTTAGCGGCCAAGACGGTTTGGCCGTGGCTTTCCTCATCGGTGGCTTGGTGCTCCTGCCAGTGGGTGGGCGCGGGGCGATGGCTCTAGCGAGCGATCCTTCGCTACTGCTGCTTGCTCTGGGCACGGGCGTGCTGGCTTCTCTCATCCCCTACTCGTTGGAATTCCTTGCGCTGCGCAAGCTTGCCCCCAACGTCTTTTCCATCCTGATCGCTTTGGAGCCCGTCTTCGCCGCACTCTTTGGCTGGCTCCTGCTCTCCCAGAACGTGTCCCAGCTCAAGCTGGCGGCCATCGGGCTGGTCGTGGTGGCCTCGGTGCTACAAACCATGGCACCGGCGCGCGGGCACGTGGTTTTCCGCAAAGTGGCACTGCGCCCACGCCGCCTGAAGAAGCCCCGACTGCTGTTGTTTCAGAAGCCACGCAACTGCAGCTGCAACTCCAACGTGGAAGCACCATCGGTGCTCAACCCCGCAGAGCGCTAAGCCAGGACACGAGCCGCCAAGACAGCGAAGTAGATCGAAGCTTTGTCGATCATTACAGTGCCCCTCCGGCAATCGGCTGCCCCGACGGGTAGCCGCACCTACAGGCAGCCACTCCCGCCGGTGGCCGCGCGTACGGGCAGCCGCGCCTGCGCACAGCTGCGTCCGCAGCACTAACGGACGGCCAGACCAACCTTCTGGAAGGACTTCAAATCCGTGTAGCCGCACTTTGCCATGGCGCGCTTGAGTCCACCGACCAAGTTGAGCTCACCCAGCGGCTCGTTGGACGGGCCATGGAGCACGACCTCCAAGGAAGGCGCACCCGCTGAGGCATCCTCGGCGGCGCCAGAAGTTGCGTTGCCAGAAACGTCGGTGCCCGAAACATCGGCGCCAAAAGTGCCGGTGCCCAGGAGGGAATTGGCCACGCCAATCGGCTCAATGAGGCCGCGCGGGAAACGCGGGTGGCCGGCCGTGGACGGCCAGTACCAGCCCTTGCCACCAGCCTCCGCCGCGCGAGCCAGGACTGGCCCGAGCACGACCCCATCAGCGCCACAGGCAATGGCCTTGGCGATGTCTGCGGAGGTGAAGATGTCGCCGTCGGCAAGCACGTGCACGTAGCGGCCCTCGGTCTCATCCAGGTAGTCGCGGCGTGCGGCCGCAACATCCGCGATGGTCGTCGCCATGGGGATATCAATACCTACGGTCTCCGGGTTGGTGTTCACACCGGCGCCAACGATGATGCCCGCAGCGCCCGCGCGCATGAGGTGCAGCGCCGTGGTGTAATCCGCCACGCCACCGGCCACCACCGGGGTATCCAGCGAGCCGATGAACTCCTTCAAGTTGAGCGGCTCGCCGCCAGTCTGCACGTGCTCGGCGGAAATCAAAGTGCCGTGGATGAACAGCAGCTCCGCGCCGGCCTTAATAACCACGGGCGCCAGCTCGCGGGCGTGCTGCGGGGAGACGCGCACGGCCACGGTCACGCCGGAATCGCGCACCTGCGCGATGCGCTCTGCCAGCAACTCCTCATTCAGGGGTGCTGCGTGCAGCTCCTGCAGCGTGGACAGGTCGCCGAAGTTCTCCGTCACGCGGGCAATCGCGCCTTCCAAATCCTCGTGACGGCCCCACAGGCCTTCGGCATTGATGACGCCTAGACCGCCCTGTTTGCCCATCTCGATGACAAATTCGGGTGTGGCCAGCGCGTCGGTCGGCGCCGAAACGAACGGGACCTCAAAGGTGTAGGCGTCGATGTGCCATGAGGTGTCCACGTCCTTGGAGGAACGGGTGCGGCGAGTCGGCACCAGGGAAATCTGGTTCAAGTCATAGGTGCGGCGGGCCTCGCGGCCCACGCCGATTTCTACGTAATCGCGCATTCTTAGTCCTTAGCGGTAGTTCGGAGCTTCGACGATCTGCTGAAGGTGGTGCGGGTGAGACTCCTTAAGGCCCGCAGCGGTGATCTGGACAAACTGCTTGGTCTTGAGCTCAGCCAGGTTAGCGGAGCCGGTGTAGCCCATGGAAGCACGCAGGCCGCCCACGATCTGGTGAACGATGGCATCAATATCACCGCGGAAAGGCACGCGTCCCTCGACGCCTTCTGGCACCAGCTTGTCCTCACTCTTGACGTCGGCCTGGAAGTAGCGGTCCTTGGAGTAGGAGCGCTTCTCGCCCGTCAGGCCGCGGCCCTGCATGGCACCCATAGAACCCATTCCGCGGTAACGCTTGTACTGCTTGCCCTGGACCACGACGATGTCACCCGGTGCTTCCGTGGTACCGGCCAGCATGGAGCCCAGCATGACGGCATCGGCGCCGGCCGCCAGGGCCTTGGCGACGTCACCGGAGTACTGCATGCCGCCGTCACCAATAACCGGCACACCCGCCGGACCTGCCACGGCGGCGGCCTCCATGATGGCGGTGATCTGCGGGGCACCTACACCCGCCACAACGCGCGTGGTGCAAATGGAACCCGGTCCGATGCCGACCTTGATGGCGTCGGCGCCGGCCTCAATCATGTCGCGTGCAGCAGCACGGGTGGCCAGGTTGCCACCGATGACGTCAATGCGGTCACCAAAATCCTTCTGCACGCGGGAGACCATCTCCAGCACGCGGTTGTTGTGGGCGTGGGCGGAGTCGACGACGAGGACGTCTACGCCGGCGTCGACAAGCTGGCCTGCGCGCTGGTAGGACTCCTCACCGGTACCGATGCCCGCCGCCACGAGAAGGCGCCCGGAAGCATCCTTGGAGGCGTTGGGGAATTGCTCGGTCTTGACAAAGTCCTTGACGGTAATGAGGCCGACGAGCTTGTTCTCATCATCAACGATGGGCAGCTTCTCCACCTTGTTGGCGGACAGCAGCTCCAGCGCCTCTTCCTTGCTGACGCCTTCCTTGGCCACGACTAGCGGCATCGGGGTCATGATCTCGGAAACCTTGCGGGAGAAATCCGGCTCGAAGCGCATATCACGGTTAGTGCAGATGCCCACGAGGGTGCCTTGCTTATCGACGACCGGCAGGCCCGAAATCCGGTACCGCGCGCACAGCGTGTCTACCTCGTCGATAGTCATGTCCGGGGTGGCCGTGACCGGGTCGGTGACCATGCCGGATTCGGAACGTTTGACGATCTCTACTTGCTGAGCCTGCTCCTCTGCGGAAAGGTTGCGGTGCAGGACGCCGATGCCGCCCTGACGCGCCATGCCGATGGCCATGCGGGCCTCGGTCACCGTATCCATCGCGGCGGAAGCCAGAGGCACGCCGAGGCGAATGTTGCGGGTGAACTGCGCCGAGGTATCCACCTCGGAGGGAACGACGTTGGATTCTGCGGGAAGCAGCAGAACATCATCAAAAGTAAGGCCGTAGAGTGCAATCTTGTCGGGGTTGTCTCCGCCGGTGTGGACGTGGCTCATGAGGGTGGGGCTCTCCTAAACTGACCAGATAGTTGTATGCGGTAGCCCTCACTGTAGTGCGTGGACGCCCCGTAGTGGTAGCCGTGGGTATAGAAAAAGTCTCCATAGGGAATTGCCTTGCGCGCACGGAGTCAATAGGCTCGCAGACGTGAACTTTTTCGCCAACATGCCCCGCGATCCTTTCGCGGACGACCCGAACGACCCAGCTTCCTTCCTCGAGGAGGATGAGCACGTCGAGCCGCTGTCTGAGGAGGACCGTCTCGCCGTCATTCATGATCTGGCCATGGTCCAAGAGTTTGCGCGTGTTTTGAGCCCGCGCGGCATCGACGGCATCTTCTTTTTCTGCGAGGACTGCGAAGAAAACCACTTCTACGAGTGGGACATTATGGCCTCCAACATGCAGGCTACGCTGGCAGGCCAGCTCGCCCCCGTGCACGAGCCGGGTGCCGAGCCGGATCCGATGCGCTATGTTCCGTGGGATTATGCGGTGGGTTACCTCGACGGTATGGATTCGCGCTACTAGCGCGGCTGAAGTACCGCGCAGCTCAACGACAAGAACCTCTTTCCTCCTGGTGTGGGAGGAAAGAGGTTCTTTGTGGTTTTATTGCTGGAACTGCGGCGGCGGGAGCTGACCGTTATCCCCAGCGCCATCCGAGTTGTCATTCTGCGGTGGCGTCGCCTGCTCTCCACCACTCGGCCGACTTGGCTCCGGCTGGTTCTGCGTCGGCGGCTCCAGTGGGTTACCTGCCGATACCGTACGTGTCACCACGACGGTAGAGACCGCAGTCTCGGTCTGCGTGACGGTCTCCGGCTCCGGTGGCTTCTGCTCCTCTACAGGGGCGGGCTTCTCCACCGTCTGCGTCTGCGTCACCGTGGTGCGGGGCTGTTGTTTCGTCGTACTCGGGGACTCCGCCTCGCGTTCCCGCTTGGCCTGATCCACCATCTTCCGGGCTTCTTCAAGCAGCTGACGGGTGCCGTCCATATCGCCCTCAGCGGAACGCCTCTCCATTTCATCGAGTGTTCCGGCGAGCTCGACCACAGACACATCGTGCTCGTCTGCGCCGAAGAGCGACTGGTTCACGCCATACAGCGGGGAACCCGGTCCGGCGTTGACCACCACAGCTCCGGTACCTGCAATGAGCAGCGTAGCTGCGGCCGCTCCAATGAGGCCGTGCATGAATGGCTTGCTCCGACGGCGACGTGCCGCGCCGAGGGAAATAACCTCCGGCTCCTCCTCCGCGCCTTCGATGAGGGGGGCCGGGGGCATCTGCTTTTCGACGTCCCCGCGCAGCTCCAGCAGAAGACCCGCCAACTCATCACCGCCATCGGAGGGATCCGTTCCTTCGGAGAGAGTGGTGAGGAATGCATCATCATCGACCAAAGGCTGCAGCTGCTCAGCGACACCCTGCTGAGGCTGGTCCTTTTTTGCCATGATGTCCTCCCTTCCTTATTAGTAAAATTTTAATTTGTCGGTGCCAAGTACCGATGGCTCACTGCTAGCTCTGGGCTAGCCCAACTACTGGTTCACACTGCTGGTTCACGACGTCTCGTGCGAATCGAGGGATTTGCGCAATTGCGCAAGTGCACGATGTTGCGCCACGCGGACTGCGCCAGGGGTAGACTCCACAATTTCCGCAGTCTCCTCTGCCGACAGCCCCACGAACACACGCAAGATGATAATGTCCCGGGCCTTGTCACTTAACGTATCGAGCATTGCCCGCACTCTGTTACTACCGTCTACTTCAAGGGCGGATTCTTCGGGGGTAGCGTCCTGAGCGGCGTCTTCCGGAAGGTCTTCCGTCGGGTGGGTGTGGTCGCGGCTGAGGGCCCGGTGAGCGTCGGTCACCTTGTGGGCAGCGATGCCATACACATAGGCCATAAACGGGCGGCCCTTGTCCTTGTACGTGCCAATCGACGTCGCCACCGCCAAGCAGATCTCTTGTGCCACATCCTCCGCCGTGGGCTGGCGGTGACCGCCAATGCGTGCGCGGCAATAGCGCAGGACCTGCGGGTGAATGATGCGCATGATGCGCTGCAGGGCACGGCGGCTACCGTCGACGGCTAGCGGAACGAGGTCCGCTAGTTCCTTATCGCTGTCGCGCTTCGCCGCTGTGGAGGAGCCGCCTGCGCCTGTAGCATGTGTAGCCACTGCCATCCTTGCTCTTCTGCTTTGTGCTCTTCTGCCTAAAGTCTTTTCTGAATGAATTCGTTTAATTCATTACTACATATTCTGCATGAACATCATGTCATAACCATTTGGCGAAACCCGAAACGACGGGTCCATTCCCCGGCTTTTGAGCTGTGATAAAAAGTTCATTCATCGTTCATCTTAACCTTAAATGCAGGTCATACTGGGTAAACGTGAGGAATTTCGGCTCGTTACACCTGCATGTCAGCAATGCTTAACGCGCCGTTTACCAAGGGAAGACACACTTCTATCTCGTCTTACTTCGCCCTAGCGCTCACGGGACCATCTCCCGTGTTGAGTCGCGCTTACAGCACGCCTCGCGCTTGGAAACTCTATCTTTGACGAATAAGGAGAATCGAACGTGTCTCAGCCTTTCCTGCTCCCCGGGCCCAATACGGACTTCTGGGATTGGCAGCTACACGGCGCTTGCCGTGGGGAAAACTCTGACGTGTTCTACCACCCAGACGGCGAGCGCGGTCGCGCCCGCGCCCAGCGCGAAAACCGCGCCAAGGCTATTTGCCACACCTGCCCAGTCATCGAATTGTGCCGCGAACACGCCCTCGCATCCGGCGAGCCCTATGGCGTGTGGGGCGGCATGAGCGAATCCGAGCGCGTCGTTGCCTTGCGCTCGCGCCGCACCCACGCGACCGTCGGCGCCTAGTCCGCCCTCCCCCAGCCATGGCGTTAAGCAGGCTGCGCTGATATTCAGCAGCCGGCAATTGGAGGCCGGTAGAAGCCGCCAGTTCTACAGCACCTGCGCTAGGTAGCGGGCGGTCAACGTGTCCTTGTCGAGGAACTCGCGCGCGTTCTGCGCCAAGCACGTACCCTGACACTCTGGGGCAACCTACAAAGACCACTGCGCGCTCGACAAAGGCACGAATATGCTTCTGTAGGGACTCCACGGGTTTGCTCAACACGTTCGTCTTGAGCCGCGTGACCAGCCTCATGTAACTCATGCTGACGCCGCCGACCTTGACCTTGGTCTCGGTCTCATACAGGTTGCGTTTTTGCTCCTCGGTGAAGTCTTGGACCGGCACGTCGGCCGAATACAGCCCGGACTCGGCGTAGGCGCGCCACATCCACGAGTCCACCTTCATGCCGGGGTACATGATGGAGCCATCGTTGAGGGAATAAGCTGCGGGCTCGCCCGCGCGGGATTCTGCTAGGCGGGAAAAGCACGCGCAGGTGCCCGGTGATTGTCGGTGGCGGTGCCGAAGGTGGAGCGCGCAGAGGCCGCCCTGGGTTCCTGGCCTACGACGATGGCGGCGGTCAACCCTTCCAAGCGGTCCACGTCGGGGCGCGGTGGAGCTTGCATGAAGCCCGGGTAGGTTTCGTTGATGAGCCGCTGCGATTCGGCAGCGATGGTGTCGAAGACCAGCGAGGTCTTGCCGGATCCGGACACGCCGGTGACAACGGTGAGCTTGCGCTTGGGGATGCGCACATCCACGTTCTTGAGGTTGTTTTCGCGGGTGCCGGTGGCGGTGATGAATTCTTGTTCTACGGCTCCACAGTCTCATAACGGGGCAGAGATTCCCGCCCCACGGCAAAGGCCCGCCTCCCCGCGATGGATGCGGGCGGCGGGCCTTCCTTATGGCCACGCGGGGAGCTACCGCTCCCTGCGGGAACCCTTGTGGCGACGCGGGAAACGTAGGTTTCCCGCGTGCACGTTTAGTGCGCGTGCGCGTGTCCAGCCTGAGCCGGCTCTTCCTCAGCAGGCTTCTCCACGACGGAAGCCTCGGTGGTGAGCACCATGCGGGCCACGGAGGCGGCGTTAACCACGGCGGAGTGGGTGACCTTTACCGGGTCGATGATGCCCTGCTCCAGCAGGTTGCCGTACTCCAGGGTGGCGGCGTTGAAGCCTTCACCGTTGGCTTGCTCGGCAACGCGGGCGACGACGACGGAACCATCCAGGCCGGCGTTCTCAGCGATCCAGTAGGCCGGGCGGGTCAGCGCACGGGCCACAGCCTGCACGCCAATCTTGGCCTCGCCCTCGAAGCCCTCGGCAAAGGCCTTGAGCTCCTGGGAGATCTGAACCAGTGCGGAGCCGCCGCCGGCGATAACGCCTTCTTCAACGGCCGCGCGGGCGGCGTTGATGGCATCCTCGACGCGCAGCTTGCGCTCATTGACCTCGGTCTCGGTAGCGGCACCAACGCGGATGACGGCAACACCGCCAGACAGCTTGGCCAGGCGCTCCTCGAGCTTCTCCTTATCCCAGGTGGAATCGGTGCGCTCGATCTCGCGCCGGATCTGCTCGCGGCGCTCCTCGACGGCCTCAGCAGTACCTGCACCATCCACAATCACGGTGTCCTCCTTGGACACGGTGACGCGACGTGCGGAACCGAGAACCTCGGGGCCGACCTCCTTGAGGTTGATGCCGACCTCCGGGTCGACGACGGTCGCGCCGGTGACAACAGCCAGGTCATCCATGAAGCCCTTGCGGCGCTCGCCGAAGTACGGCGACTTCACGGCGGCGACCTTGAGGACCTTACGGATGGAGTTCACGACGAGCGCCTGCAGCGGCTCGCCCTCGATGTCCTCAGCGATGATCAGCGTCGGGCGCGAGGACTCCGCGATCTTCTCCAGCAGCGGCAGGAAGTCCGGCAGGGAGGAGATCTTGTTGCGGACGAGGAGAATTGCGGCGTCGTCAAGCACGGCGTTGTAGGTCTCCTCCTCCGTCGCAAAGTACGGGGAGAGGTAGCCCTTGTCGAAGGAAATGCCCTCGGTCACGTCCACGGTGGACTCGATGGTTTGGGACTCCTCGACGGTCACGACGCCGTCCTTGCCCACCTTGTCCATCGCGCCGGCAACCATCTCGCCGACCTCCGCATCGCGGGAGGACACGGTAGCAACCTGGGAGATTTCCGCGGAGGAGTTCACCGGGGTGGCGCGCTTCTTGAGCTCCTCGACGACCTTCTCAGCGGCCGCCTCGATGCCCTTGTTGAGCTCCACCGGGTTAGCACCGGCAGCAACGTTGCGCAGGCCCTCGAAGACGAGTGCCTGGGCCAGCAAGGTCGCGGTGGTGGTACCGTCACCGGCGATGTCGTTGGTCTTGACGGCCACGGACTTCACCAGCTGGGCGCCGAGGTTCTCAAAAGGATCGTCGAGATCAATGTCGCGGGCGATGGTGACGCCGTCATTCGTGACGGTCGGGCCACCAAAAGCCTTGGACAACACGACGTTGCGGCCGCGGGGGCCGAGGGTGACCTTGACGGCGTCGGCCAGCGTGTCTACACCGCGCTGGATGCCCTCGCGGGCCTCCTGGTCAAATGCAATCAGCTTTGGCATAGGGTTAATCGCCTACTTTTACTTCTCGATGACAGCGAGCAGGTCGCGAGCGGACAGCAGGAGGTACTCCTGGCCGTCGTACTTCAGCTCGGTGCCGCCGTACTTGGAGAAGATGACGGTGTCGCCCTCGTTGACGCCGACCGGGACAACCTCGCCCTTGTCGTTGGTGCGGCCCGGGCCGACGGCTACGACGGTGGCCTCCTGCGGCTTCTCCTTCGCGGAGTCCGGGATAACCAGACCGGACGCGGTGGTGGTCTCAGCTTCAACGATCTGGACGAGGACCTTGTCCTCCAGCGGCTTGATGTTTGCCATGATGATTTCCTCCAAAGTGTTCCTAGTGCACGTCCACGTGGACGTGCGTGTGCCGGTTGTGGGTAGCCCAGCACAGCCGTCGTCGCGGGTGAACAACTGTGGGTCAAAACAACCTGCCTAGCACTCTACCCGCGCGACTGCTAGCCCTCAACGTTGTGGGCCGCTAACCCGTTCGCCCTCCGCGAACGCCACTTCAAGCACGAGAAATGTCTCCTGCAAGCAGGCCGGTCTTCCCACCACGCCGCCTACCGCGGCGCCCCGCCAGGATGATGCTCTCACGCGCGCGAGAGTTATCACGATTCCCGCCGCTGCCTGGAATCTTGTGAGATCCAAAACTACAAAAGACGCTCGGGCCCATTCGGGCCGTCGCGTCCTTGAGTACTTGACGGGTGCGCGAGCGCGCGCACAGTCTTCTTGCCGAATCTAAGCCAGCCTGCGGGTTTAGGGGCGTCCTGCAGGATTGAGGCAGCCTGCGGGTTTAGGGGCTGCCTGTCAGATCTAGACCTGCCTATCAGAGTTGATGACGGCCGCGCGCCAGAGGTTGTACTCCTCCGGGTTGTCCTCGCGGTAGTTCTTCACCGCGCGGATGCCGTGCTCCACGGCTTCGACGACTTCGTCGATGTTCTTATCGTCACCGTCGGCAGCGACAAAGATGACCGGTCCGCAGATGGAGCGGATTGGGTCCTGCAGGAAAGCGGAGTTGCCGGTAGCCGCAGCGTTGCGGGCTAAGGAGGCCACCGGGTTCGGGTCGGCGTCGTCAGCCTTCGCGTTCGGGTTAAACAACGCCGCGTAGGTCTGGCCATCATCCTGGAAGGCCACGGAAACGCGATCCTCGGTGGTACCACCGAGGAATTGATTTGCCTGTTCGAGCTCAAACTCGATGATGCGGCGGGACAGATCAGGGTTAACGAGGAATCCAGTGGTCATAACGGTGTGAGCTCCTTATGTGTGAGCCGGACGATTATCGGTCATCACACTACCGGCACCCTGGGGGTTGCGCATCCGCTAGAGCGCACCCCCAAGTACGCCTCCGCTAGAGCGCGGCCGTGACCGGCGTCCTCAATCTCGACGACACAGAGCGCGGTACGAATCTGCTAGCGCGCGGCGGCGACGAGGGGGACTTCCACCTCAAGCTGCGTATCCGTCCCGCATGCCAGGCCGGAAGGCTCGGCGCCTTCGTGAATGAGCTGGGCGGCCACCGCCGCAATCATCACGCCGTTGTCGGTGCATAGCTTGAAGCGCGGCACACGCAACTCAATGCCCGCAGACTCGCAGCGCTTTGCCGCCAGTGCGCGCAGCCGCGAATTCGCTGCTACTCCGCCGCCGAGCAGCAGCACCTTGGCGCCTGTGTCCTGGCAGGCGCGCACAGCTTTGGCAGTCAGCACATCTGCCACCGCTTCCTGGAAGGAGGCGCAGAGATCCTCAACCTGAACAGTCGAGCCTTCTCGCTCGGCCTTTTCCACGTGGCGCGCCACCGCAGTCTTGAGCCCTGAGAAAGAGAAATTGTGGCGGTTGGGCCCGCGCAGGTCCTCAGCCTTGGACAAACCCCGCGGCAGGTCGATGGTGGGCTTTCCTTGGGCAGCCAGCTTATCGATGATCGGCCCTCCCGGATACCCCAAGCCCAGCAGACGGGAGACTTTGTCGTAGGCTTCGCCGGCGGCGTCGTCAAGCGTGGTGCCCAACTCCTTCATGGGTTTGCCCACGGCTTCCACCTCGAGCAGCTGCGTGTGGCCGCCGGAGACGAGCAGTGCCACCGAATGCGGCAGCTCCTCGCCCTCCAGGTTCGCCACCGCGACGTGACCGCCGAGGTGGTTGACGCCGTAGAAGGGCACGCCCCACGCGGAAGCAAAAGCCTTGGCTGCCGACGCTCCGACGAGGAGCGCGCCGGCTAGGCCCGGGCCCACGGTGGCGGCCACCGCATCTGGCTTCTCGACGCCCGCTTCCTCCAACGCCGCCTTCATCACCTGTGGCATGGCCTCGAGGTGGGCGCGGGAGGCAATCTCCGGAACCACGCCGCCGAAGCGCGCGTGCTGCTCCATGGAGGAGGCGACGACGTCGGCGCGGATCTCCATGTGGCCGTTATCAGACAGCTCGATGATGCCCACGCCGGTTTCGTCGCAGGAGGACTCGATGCCGAGGATTAACATCTTTCACTCTTTCGTGGTCGATACATGGTGTGGGCGTCCGCACCGGAGGGTTGATAGTAATTGCGGCGCAGGCCGTTGATGACAAAATCATAGGCCTCGTAGAGGCGGATGGCCGGATCGTTGCCTACGCGCACTTCGAGGAAGATGGGCGCGTCGTGGGAATCTGCACGTTCGACGATGGCGTCCATCATCAGCCGCGCGATGCCCTGCCGTTGGGCCGCGGGGTCGACGCCGATGGTGCGGATTTCGTACTCCGGCCAAGCAGCGGGGCCCATGCGGCCCACGCCGGCGTAGCCGAGAACTTCCGCGTGGTTGTCGTTGTGGCCCACGCGGTTGACGCTTGCGTCAACCGCCCAGTACGTGGTGTGGCCCGCCGCGATTTCCTGCTCGAAGGCTCGCGCCGGCCATGGGCTTTCGCCGGGGAAAAGGACCTTCTCTAACTCGGCACAGCGCGGTGCGTCCGCGGACGCTAATGGCCGCAGCCTCATGATGCCGGTATCTCCTCGATGCCGCCGACCAAGGCAGCCGAGCGCGGCTTGGCCTGTGGTTCCACGGCATCGGGACGGCGAAGGTAGAGCGGGACAAGCGGCTCAGGTTCAGCGGACAGATCAGCGCAGGCAACCAAACCCGCTGCGCGCGGGGTAGCCCACTCACGGGGAAGGCCAGCGATGCCCTCCGGCAAACGAGGGGCAATAGACTCTGGGAACACTAGGCGCACGCTGTCCGGGATCGCGAGTCCGGAAGCGCTCAGATCAAGGGTTTCCGGCTTCGATACGTTTGGGCCGCTGCGACGCTCCCCATCGGCAAAGGTGGCCCAGTAGACCTCTTTGCGGCGAGCATCGATGGCCACCAGCCACTCCCCCGTGCGCCCGTGCGCGATGGCATCCAGAGTGCACACACCATGGACCGGCAGATCAAGGGCCACTCCCAGGGCGGAAGCGGTAGCCATGCCTACGCGCAGACCGGTAAACGGCCCGGGCCCCATGCCCACGACGATGGCGGAGAGATCTGGGTAGGTCAGGGAGGCGTCGGCAAGCAGCTCTTCGATAGTAGGGATGAGCTGCTCGTTGTGGGCGCGCGTACCGCTGATAACACGGTCGATGCTCTCCCCGGTGTCGGTATCAACGATGCCCGTGACCAGATCCGTGGTGGCGGTATCGAGTGCGAGAACCTTCATTAGCCTGCGAGGTGCCAGTCGGTCTCAACGTAGTCAGGGTTGTTCTTCCCCAATTTCTCCACGTATTCCGGGGTATCGCGCATAAACTGCAGCGGCTGTCCCTGCTGGAACGGCAACAGCGGCGGGATATTCTGGCTAGCAGCTTCCGGTGTCTTCAGCTGCTGCAGGAAACCATCACAGAGGTCCACCTTCGCGCGCGGCAGCTTCTCCGCCTTGAATTCGTTGTACTGCGAGACCAGCAGCATGTAGTTCACGTCATCAGGCACAGCCCCATCGACGAAGTCGATATTCAGGTTTCCCGTCTCCACTCCGCGCTCCTTGAGCTGCTCTTCGGTGATACCCGGGCAGACGGCTGCGGCCGCACTCCACTCTGGGCCGTACACATCCTGCGGGATGAACATAGCGAAGTCCAGATTCTTCGGGTAGGCGCTCAGGGACTGAGCAACGGTTGAGGGCTCCTTCGACTCCGCGTCCGCCGTCCGGACCATCGGCAGCACGATGAGCGCGGCAAGGAATACGGCGAAGCCGCCGATAACAACGGTGGTGATGAACTGTCCGATTTTGTTCATAAAAGGGATGTGCTCCTAATTAATAGGGAGTTCAGTACGGGAGATATCCTACGCGACCACCTTGCCGCGAACCTGAACAACCCTTGTGAAGGCCCTGCGCTGAAGCGCCACGCCCAGCATAAAAAATCAGGCACACAGGGTCACACGATCAACAACGCTAGGACCTGACACATGAGGATCTTGCCGATCATCGTCGTGGGATACACGGTGGCATAGCCGCGCTCTGCCAGCTGAGTACCGGTCTGCGGGTTGAGGTAGGCCATGATCGCCGGGTTCGTGGTCATACCCGCGGCGATGCCCATCGACTCATCAAACTTCAGGCGCAGCACCAGCATGGATACCGCGACGATGCCGATGGCGGAGACCAGCGACAGCACCATGCCCACACCGATGTACTTCAGGGAGGTCGGATCCGACAGCGCATCACGGAACTGGCCGCCTGCCGACGTACCCACGCCCGCCAAGAACAAGGTCAAGCCCAGCGTGGAGATTGTCTGCTTGGCGTGGAAAGGAAGCTGCCAGTTAATCGGGCCCGAGCGGCCCAGCGCGCCCAGGATGAGGCCGACGACGATGGGGCCGCCACCGAAGCCGAAAGAGAGCGTCGTGCCACCCGGCAACGGAATCGGGATAGCGCCGAAGAGCAGACCAATGAAGAGACCGAGGGCAAAGGGGAAGAGATCAACGTTGCCGAGTTTGGCTTCGGAGTCGCCGAGGAAACGGCGGACGTCGTCAAGCCTGCCCGGCGCGGTGATAACGCGCACGCGGTCCGAGTAATGCAGGACGGTTTCCTCGTTCGGTACAACGTCCGAGTCACCGCGGCGCACGCGCGCGATGAGGAAGCCTTCCTTCACAGTGTCCAAGTCCTTGAGCTGATAGCCCGCAACACGTGGGCTGGACACGGTCAGGCGGCGGTAGACCAGGCCATCTTCCTCGTGGAGGTTGAGGTGGATCTCCTCACCCAATTGGGAAATCGCGCTATCCAGCGCTGGGGCCGTGCCGTTGAGCAAAAGCTCCATGCCGGCGCGCAGCGGCAGCTCCGGGTAGGCCAGGTTGTGGTTGTGGGGATTGTTGACGTGGCGGGTAGCGATGACGCGCTCGCCAGTCACCTCCTGCAGCTGACCTACCGTTGCGTCAAAGTCGCGGGTCAGGCGCACCGCCCGCCACTCCAGTGGCTCCGCAATCATGCCCTCGGCGCGGGCGTCCTCAACGTGGTTCACACGCAGGACTTTCGCACCGATGGCGGCCACCAGGATGGTTCCGATGATGCAGCCTGGGTAGGCCAAGGAATAGCCCACCACCGGGGTACTGTCACCGCCCAAAGCCTCGACGACCGCTGCCATACCCGGCGTCGAGCTCAGCGAACCTGCAAGGGTACCCACGCTGATTGCGGGGTCCAGATCAAAGAGGCGCATCGCCAGGGTTGTCAGCCCCGCCAGAATGAAGAAGAAGACGATGACCACCATGGACATCTTCCAGCCGCGCCGGCGGAAATCTTCGAAGAAGCTACGGCCGAAATTCAGGCCGATGACGTAAACGAAGATGGCCAGGCCAAATTGGTACACGAACGCCGGGACCACGATGTCCGGGTTCGCCGCGGACAAGCCCAAGGCCACGAACATCGCAGCCGCGGCGCCGAGCGAGATGCCGAAGACATTGATCTTGCCCACGGCCAGTCCCACCGCCATGATGAGAAAGAGCGTCAGCAAGGGCTGTTCAGCAAGAAAAGCCAGCACGTTAATTCACCCATTTCCATGTAAATACGCGGACATCATCGTCCGAGTCGCGGTTAATTGTGATAGCGAGGTACGCATCAGACAGGCGCTCCATGAAGCCCCCACCCCACTCGGCAACGACCACGGCGTCCTCTATTTCGGTGTCCAAGTCTAGACTGTCCAGCTCCCCCAACGGATCATCCGAATGATCGAGCAGGCGGTAGGCATCCACGTGCACCAACGTCGGCCCGCCCACGCGGGAAGGGTGCTCGCGGGCGATGACGAAGGTCGGTGAGGTCACCCGCCCCTTCACCTGCATCCCGCGGGCAATGCCCTGCGTAAAGGTGGTTTTCCCGGCGCCTAAGGGGCCGTCGAGGATAACTAGGTCTCCTGCTTCCAGCGCCGCGCCTAGCTCTTCACCAAATGCCTGGGCATCCTCTGGCGTGGCGGCCTCACGGCGTCCTTCGTGTGGAAAATCACTGCGCATCGCTAGCTCCTTCGCGGTATGTACGCTCGGTGCGCCCGGTGGGGCGGCACACCACTTCATAGTTGATGGTCCCGGCTGTCTCGGCCAATTCTGTAGCGCTCATACCGCCGCGCCCGAAGATAACGGCAGTGTCTCCGGCGCGCACGCCGTGAGGGCTCGCGCCGAGGTCGACGACGAACTGGTCCATGCAGACCCGCCCCACCTGCGGGTAGAGCTCGCCGCCAATGCCTACCTGCAGCGCCCCCTGAAAGGCGCGCGGTAGGCCATCGGCATAGCCCACGCTGACGGTGGCGAGCTCGCGGTCGCTATCCGCGGTCCAGGTCAGGCCATAACACGTGGACTCCCCCGCCGAAATCGGCTTCACTGCGACGACGGAAGCCTCCCACGTCATGGCGGGTTCCAGCCCATGGTCGCGCCCGGCGACCGGTTCGAGCCCATACAGGGCCACACCGACGCGCACCTGTTCAAAACGCGCCGAAGGGCGAGTCAAGGCCGCGGGCGAGTTAGCCAGGTGGTTCAGCGGGCACTCCAGCCCCACCTCACGGGCAAGCGTTAGGGCCTGGCGGAACTCAGATTCCTGATGATCATTGTGCGGGTGCGCCGGCTCATCAGCGCAGGCGAAGTGGGACATGAGGCCTAGGACGGTGATGTGGGGGGCGTCGGCAAGCAGGCGGAAGGTCTCCTCCCACGCATGCTTGTCGACGCCCGATCGGTGCATCCCCGTCTCCACCATCACGAAGACTTCGGTGGGAGTCTCAGCAGCAATGAGTGCTTGGGCGTGCGCCAGCGAAGGGATGCCGATCTGGATACCAGCGGCGAGGGCCGGGGCGATGTCCTCTGTTGGCTCCCACAGCCAAGCAGCGATGGGGAGGGTGTCAATGACCTTCCGCAGTGCGACAGCCTCGGCCAAGGTGGCCACCCCGAAGGCGTCTGCCCCAGCCTTCGCCATGACCGGTGCGCAGCGCTCGATGCCGTGGCCATAGGCATCCGCCTTGACCACGCACATGAGGCGGGCCGGAGCCACCGCCTCCTTCACGCGAGCAACATTGTGGGCAATAGCGTTGAGGTCAACGGTGGTTTTTAACATACCCACCATTGTGCCACTTGAGGGCTCAGCGCTATTCGACGGTCACGGACTTCGCCAGATTGCGCGGCTGGTCCACGTCATAGCCCTTGGCGGTGGCTACACCGCAGGCGAAAATCTGCAGCGGAACGGTAGCCAGCAGCGGCTGCATCAGCGTCGGCGCCTGCGGGATGCGGATGATGTGGTTGGCGTAGGCCTCGACTGCCTCGTCGCCCTCTTCCGCGATGACGATGGTGATAGCACCACGGGCGCGGATCTCCTGGATATTGGAGACAACCTTGGCATGCAGGGAATCGCGGCCACGCGGGGAAGGCACGATGACGAAGACCGGCTGCCCTTCCTCGATGAGCGCGATGGGGCCGTGCTTGAGCTCACCGGCGGCGAAGCCCTCCGCGTGCAGGTAGGCAATCTCCTTGAGCTTGAGCGCGCCCTCCAGCGCGACGGGGAAGCCGACGTGGCGGCCCAGGAAGAGCACCGACTTGGCGTTCTCCATAGCGTTGGCTAGGTCGTAGACCTGCTGCTCGTTGTCGATGATTGCCTGGACCTTTTCCGGCATGCCACGCAGGTCTTCGAGGACCGAGTTGACCTCATCGGAGAACATGTTGCCGCGCAGGCGCGCCAGGTAGAGGCCCAGCAGGTAGGTCGCGGTGATCTGCGCCAGGAAGGCCTTGGTGGAGGCCACGGCGATCTCCGGGCCGGCGTGGGTGTAGAGGGCGGCGTCGGACTCGCGCGGGATGGAGGAGCCCTGGGTGTTGCAGATAGCAATCACCTTGGCGCCCTGCTGGCGGGCGTGGCGTACTGCCATGAGGGTATCCATGGTCTCGCCCGACTGGGACAGGGCCACGACCAGGGTCTTTTCGTTGACGATCGGATCGCGGTAGCGGAACTCATGGGCCAGTTCCACCTCACACGGGATGCGGCACCAGTGCTCGATGGCGTAGCGCGCGACGTGGCCGGCGTAGGCGGCGGTGCCGCAGGCGATGACGATGATCTTGTCGATGGACTTGAGCACCGACTCCTCGATGCGGATCTCATCGAGGATCAGGTTGCCGGTCTCATCGAGGCGGCCCAGCAGGGTATCGCGCACGGCTGCTGGCTGGTCGTGGATTTCCTTCTCCATGAAGGAGTTAAAGCCGCCCTTTTCAGCAGCAGCGGCATCCCACTTGATCTCGAAAGGCTTGCCCTGGGCGGGGTTGCCCTCATAGTCAGTGATTTCGATGTCATCCGCGGTGATGGTCACGACCTGGTCGTTGTCCATCTCCACGGCAGACTTGGTGTAGTCGATGAAGCCGGAGACGTCCGAGCCCAGGAAGTTCTCCCCCTCACCCAGGCCGATGACCAGCGGCGAATCGCGGCGTGCAGCCACGATGCGATCCGCCTGCTCGGCGTGAATAGCCAAGAGGGTGAACGCACCTTCCAGACGCTTGCCGGTCAGCTGCATAGCCTTGGTGAGGTCACCGCCGGCTTCGTTGTGGAACACATCTGCCAGAAGGGTGGCGGCTACCTCGGTGTCGGTCTCGGAGACGAAGTTATGTCCCTTGCCCTCCAGCTCGCTTTTAAGCTCAGCAAAGTTCTCGATGATGCCGTTGTGCACGACGGCGAGCTTGCCGCCATCCACCACGTGCGGGTGGGCGTTCAGATCGGTCGGGCCACCGTGAGTAGCCCAGCGGGTGTGGCCGATGCCCAGGACGGAATCCTTCAGTGGACGCGCAGCGATTTCGGCTTCCAGCGCAGCGACCTTTCCGGCCTTCTTGCGCCAGCCGATCTCACCATCGGCGTACATTGCGACGCCTGCTGAGTCATAGCCGCGATACTCCAGTCGGCGCAGGCCCTCCAGCACAACGTCTAGGGCGTAATAATCATGGTCTCCAGAAACGGGACCCACATATCCAACAATTCCACACATATTTACTGAGCCTACCTCACCGCTTCACATGCAAATATTTGGGACAGAGCTGCAAAAAGAGGGTGTTCCGGAGCAATCCCGGTCAGCTCAGTAACCAGGCTATTTGTCGCCTCTTCGTTATCTGCGACTTGCTTCAAGCGCTTACGCAACTCCACCGATTCGGGATCTTCAGGTACGTCAAATTCCAATGCTGCCGACACCGCTTCGACGAGAGCCGTGACCTCATGCCCGCGTTCCGCTAGTTCGGCTGCTGGGCCGATGAAACGTTCATTGCGCGAAATCTTACGCAGCGGGGCACGTCCAACGCGGTCGGTAGTATCAGGAAGCTCAGGGTTCTGGAATCGTGTCAGAATTTTCTCTACGTAGTCCTGCTGAACCTGTGGGTCAAAGTCAAACTTTTCAACAATGAGTTGTTTGGTTTCAGCCAGAACCGCAGCGACCTTTCGCTGGATTTCCTCCTGCGATAATGCTTCCGCAATAGTAGAAATTCCTGCTTGTTTTCCGAAGTAGGCAGTCGCAGCATGTCCCGTATTGACAGTGAAAAGCTTGCGAGTGATGTAGGGTGCGAGGTCATCCACCCAAGTGATTCCTGCAATCTCAGGGATTTCGATCCCTGCAGTTTTAAAAGGCCCAGATTCCACCGCCCACTCATGGTAGGTTTCGACAACTACGTCGAGCGCCTCGGCGCCAGTTCGACGCTCTTGGTTCGGCACGATGCGGTCAACTGCTGTGTTGGGGAAAAAAGCAATCTCATCAACGCCCGGGTATACCTCTCGAATGGCCGCGCTTAGCCCATCCGTAGCGTTGATCGCATTCTCACAAGCCATGACCGCAACCTTGTCTTTGCCTGCTTCTGCTCTACGTTTCAAGCCTTCAGCGATCGAAGGTGCAATAAGTTGTAGAACAGTAGGTCCGACTGCAGTCGTGATGAGATCAGCCTCCACGACCTCTGAGTAAAGTCCTTCAAGGTCCTCAGCGGAGTTGACTCCCGAGAAATTAGTCACGCGTACTTCGCGGGCACCGTTTCCGACCTCATGCACTGTGTACGACTCAAGCTCATTGAGAGAATCAATAAGGGGAGCCGCGACATCCGCAAAGGCTAGTTCGTAACCTGCCTCGTGCAAGATGACGCCGACAAATCCTCGACCAATGTTGCCAGCTCCAAAATGCAGTGCTTTCTTAGTTGTCATTACTTGTTCACCTTCTCAAAAATAGTGAGGATTTCTTCCTTCGTCGCGGCGCTTTCCAACTGCTCCACCGTGTCAGCCTTGCCGAAAATCTTGGCAATTTTGGCGAGTGTCTTGAGGTGAGAACCGTCAGCACCAGCGATACCAACAATGAAGGTAGCGGGCTTGCCGCCCCAGTCTACGGGCTCATCTAGGCGGATGAAGGAAACAGCGGACTTCTTAATGGAGTCCTTAGCTTCATTGGTTCCATGCGGGATAGCGAGGCCGTTTCCCATAAAGGTAGACACGGACTTCTCCCGCTCATGCATCGCGTCTACATAGGCGCGATCAACTGCACCGGCAGAGACGAGCAATGCGCCAGCTTGGTTAATTGCGTCTTCTCGGTCGGATGCGTGTCCATCGAGCACGATTGTGTCTAGGCTGAGAACTTCTTCACCGGCAGACTCAGACGACTCCGATGCGCTTGCCCTCGCCATTTCAGCTTCAGTTGCCGCGGCAGTGGTACCCGATTGCTGTTTGCGGATAAGGTCCACGACTTCGTCGTAGCGAGGTGAAGCCATGAAGTTATCCACGGCAACGTGGATTGCCGAAGGAGTAGCCGGCTTGGCGCGTTCTGCCAAGTCTTGGTGAACTACGACCAACTGATAATCATCTTTGAGATTATTGATCGCCGAGTTGGTTACTGTAACGATATTGCCGAAACCGGCTTCCTTGATCTTGTTTCGAAGCACCGAAGCGCCCATTGCAGAAGAACCCATGCCGGCATCGCACGCAAAGACCACATTCCGGATCTCTGGAGCATCTTCAGCGGACTTCGTCGTCAAAGCACCAGCAACCGACGACTTCTTGCCCTTCATGGCTTCCATATCCGCCGTGGCCTTGTCGAGGTCATCTTCGCCCTTGGTGAACTTCAGAATCGGAGCAGCGATAGCGAACGATACTGCAGTCGATGCAACCACAGCGATAGTCACGCCTAGGTAGGAATCAGAAGCAACCGTTCCGTAGATGGCAAGAATGGACCCCGGTGCCGCCGGAGAACGCAGTCCAACGTCCATGATGGTGTTAATCGCAACGCCTGTCATGCCTCCGCCGATGACAGCAAGAAGCAGCTGCGGGCGCATCAGGACGTAGGGGAAGTAAATCTCGTGGATACCACCGAAGAAGTGAATCAATGCCGCGCCTGGGGCAGTCGCGCGAGCAGAACCAGCACCAAACACCATAAAAGCAAGAAGGATACCAAGGCCAGGGCCTGGGTTTGCTTCCAGCAAGTACAGCACAGATTTACCGGCTTGGGACGCTTGATCAGTAGCAAGCGGAGTGAGCACGCCATGATTAATGGCATTGTTCAGGAAGAACACCTTTGCGGGTTCAATTAATGCGGAGGTCAACCACAACAGGTTATGCGTGATAAGGAACTCAACCGCTCGACCTGCCAAATCCATGATCAGGTTCATCACTGGAGTCAGGAGGTACATGGAGGCGATAGCCCCAGCGAAACCGAAGATGCCCAGGGAGAAATTATTGACGAGCATTTCAAAACCTGGGCGAACCTTGCCATCCCACAGTGACTCAAGCTTCTTGAAAAGCCATGCAGCCAAAGGACCACAAATCATCGCTCCAAGGAACATCGGCGACGCATGACCGTCCTCACCGATCCACTCCGGTGCTGACGTTCCCATAATGACGCCCATCGTGACGATGGCGCCTACAACGCCTCCGCGCACGCCGTGTACAAGCTTGCCGCCGGTGAAAGCGATGAGAATCGGCAACAGGTAGGTCACCATTGGGCCAACCATTGTGTTGATCTTTTCATTCGGGAAGAACCCGTCCGGAATGAAGAGAGCAGTCAAAATGCCCCACGCAATGAAGGCACCGATGTTCGGCATGATCATCGAAGAAAGGAATGTTCCGAACTTTTGGACAGCGACTCGTGCGCCACCCTTGCTTTGTTGCGTCTCAGCCATGCGCATCTTCCTTTACTTGTGACTGTGCGCGCACACTAGGCCCGCGCACAATTGAAGAGTTTCGTTTCTGATCCTATTACCTTGAGTGCTTTTCACATAGCCTAAAAGTTGTTTCTTTCTGCTCCCCGAAGCATAGGGACTCATTGTGACGCGTTGATTCGCCTAAGCAGCGACGCATTCCACCTGTGCGGGCGATCTTTGCTCTATTCTGTAAAGCGTGTCTGCGAATTTGAAGAAGCATCTCGGTACGTTGTCTAAGCGCGGCCCGCACCGCGTTCTCGTCGGGGACCTGTCCTATGCAGGGCTGGAGGGCAAGGTCTACACCCCAGCTGAGGGTAAAGGTCTGCCTGCCGTGGCATTTGCCCACGACTGGACGAAAAGCGTTAAGGACTACCACGCCACCCTGCGCCACTTGGCCAGCTGGGGCATCGTGGTGGTTGCTCCCGATACGGAGACAGGCGTCTTTGCCAAGCACCGCAACTTGGCTGCCGACCTCGAATCGGCGTTGCAGATTGCCGCTGGTGTCCGGTTGGGTGCCGGAAAGATTTCGGTGTCCCCCTCCAAACTAGGTGTCTTTGGGCACGGCATGGGCGGCGGCGTAGCCACCTTGGCCGCCGTGGATAACCCAAAGGTCCGCGCCGTCGCTGCCCTCTACCCCGCCGATACTTCCCCCTCTGCAGTTCAGGCCGCCCACGCTGTTAAGGCCCGCGGGCTCGTTATCGGCGCAGGCCAGGATGATATCTTCCGCGCCGGTAATCCCGCGAAGCTAGCCAACGCCTGGGGCGGCCCGGTGGCCTACCGTGAGGTTGCTAAGGGCACGCAGTCCGGTTTCAGCGAGGATAAATTCTTCAAGTTGGCGCTTGGTTCCGGCTTCTTCCAAGGATCCGCCGTTGAGACAGCCCGCGGCCTAGTCACCGGCTTCTTGCTGTCCACCCTGGCTGGTGAGTCCAAATATGACGCCTTTGCGGCTGCCGACGCCTCCGCCAAGGGCGTCGAGAGCTTCCTCGGCGAGGACCTCACCAAGCGCGCGGGTTTCTAGCGACGGGAAAGGTTTCGACGAGCTAGCACCGCAAGGCGCACGTGTGCTCCGACTAAAGCAGGACGATCGTTTATACGTCCTGCTTTAGTCGTTTTAAGCGAGGAACTTCAAGAAGAAGCCAGGCGATAAGGCCAATTCCTGGGAGAAGCAGCTGCGCGGCCGTCCACAGCTTTATGTGGGCCATATCTCTGTCGCATTTAATCTCAATGCCAAGCACGACAAAAGCCACCAAGAGGTACAGCATAGGAAGAACTCCCCACAAGACGTCATAAAGCCAAGGAACTGTCATGTGGTCTTCCCCCAAACCTTGGTTGATACGTGCAGTGGCTACTCACGCCACAGTAACACCGGGAGCTGCTGGCCCACTGAGGAGTTTCCCGGTTTCCGTGTCACCCGCGCCTGAGCACTGATTGCACTTGGCCGCGCGGGCGGCCTCGCCCCTGCCTTTGGCTTTGGCTGTGCGCTCCGCTCCTAGAAGCAGGGTTCCGCCGCTGCGCCTCTGTAGGCGATTGGGCTTGGGCGGCACGCTGCGCAGACTTTTCCAATTCGTCCTGTGCTTTAGCCATGGCTTTCTCAAATTCCAGCAGCCGTGCGGCTGTGCGCTCGCGGAATCCGCGTGCGAACTCATCAAAATCATTGTGCGGCATTACCACTGCCCTGCCTTTCGTGCGTGTACGGAGGAGGTTTCTGAACTTTCTTGCGGGGGCATTTCTGGCGTGGCCTCAGCCCCAGCGGCCGGACCTGGTGCTGGCTCAGGTGCAGGTGCTGGCGCCGGGGCTGGCTGTGGCGCCGGCGCCTCCGCTGCCTGCATGTGCGCAAGTTTCTCTGGCGGTACCTCTGGCTCAGGAACGTTGTTCAGCTCCGGAGGCGGCGGCGTAACACCGTTGTCAGGAGCAGGCTCTGGTGCAGGCGGTGGGCAGGGTTCGGGCTCTGGCTGCGGTTCTGGCTCGGGTACAGGCTCCGGTACGGGCTCCGGCTCCGGCAGATTCTCCACGAAGTCCATAGCTGCCTCAGCCAACAGACCCAGCCCCAGAATGGCAACGCCCACGCCAAGCAGGCCTAAGCTCCCACAGCAGGCATCTTCAGGCTTGCACTCACCTGCTTCCGCACCGGGTGGCTGCTCTGCTTCTTCGTAGTCCTCGTCTCCTACAGGTTCTTCAGGGCACTCGATGTCTTCGGCTGCCGGCTCCACGTTCTCAGGGCAGTCCACCACCTTCTGCGGCACAGGTTCAGTGGGAACCTCAACCCCTGCATCGGCGGGCTTCGTGGTTCCTAGTTCACGTTGATGTGCACCACACCCGCACGACTGTGCTTCCTTTTCGGCATTGCAGCGGCACGGTGTGTGCTCCTCTTCTGGTGCCGTTGAAGCAGGCTCAGTTGGCACATGCGCAGGCTGTGGCTTCTCTTCAACCGGTGGGCAGTCTTTTTCAGGCACCGTGGCGGGCTGAGTGGGCTCCGGCTTTTCTGGTGGTGCCACCGGTGTTTCTGGTTTCGGCTCTACAGGTTGCTGCGGTGCGGCTGGCGCCGAAGGCTGGGCTGGCTGTGTGGGCTGAGACGGTGTGGACGGGGCCGGAGCTGGTGACGGCTGGGCCGATGCACAAGGTTCAGGCTCAGGTTGCGGGCACTCTTTCCGCTTCTCCTCACAGCCGCATTCGGGCTCTGGCGGGGTTTCCGGCAGCTCCCGCTCGCACACCTCGGTGCAGCGCCGTTCAAACTCGTCATAGCAATTCTCAATGGCGGTATCGCGGTCCCGGCACGTTTGCGTGATGGTGTCATTCGTCTGATCGATAAGCTCCCCACCAATGCGCGATATCACCGGGATGATGACCTTTCCCAGAGGGTGCCGCTGCAACAGCATGGTCAAGATGTTAATCAGTGGAATCACAGCAGAGATAAGCTCTGCCACCGCGGAATCAGAAACATCAACGACGTCTTCGATGGCATCCGAACACTGCTGCGCGGATTCCACCAAATCATCGGCTTCGTCCCTTTCCTTTTCGAAATCGTCTTGCACGCCACGCAAATGATCCATGATCGCTCCCCCGGCCAGCGATAGAACCGTGCCGAGAAGGAATTCCCGCAACCCGTTACCACCGCGCCCTGGGCGGCGAGCACCCATCGCCGACGCAGTGTTCGTAACCAAGTCGCCTGGGTTAATCCCATCGACCGACCCCACCATGTCCCCCAACAAGCCAATGGGCGTGCTGGGCCCGGAATAGCCTCCTTGGCTTGCCGCTTGGAACTGGGACACCGCTTGTGAATAATCACCCAAGAGTGACTTGACCATCGTGGACATCAATTCACCCCTGCTTCCTGGTCACCGAGTTGCCCGGCGAGGCCGCGGTCCACGTCCCCGAAAGCACGCAGTTGTTCGCGCGCGGCATCCGCTGTGGCCGATATGTTCTCTAACCGCCACGCACCGCGTTCATGGAGCCGGTTCAACAGGCCCTGAATCTGTGCGCCGTGCCCGCCGAAATCACGCCCCGCGGAGGATTGGGGAAAATTCGGCCTATCCCCGCGGTGCGCGTCACTTTGGGCACGGGTTTGGTCCACGACGGCGTCGAGAAGCCGCGTGGCTTCATCCTCATCAAAAAATACGTCGGGCATATGCGCCCTCCTTCTCGTCCACAACAAACAGTGATTCCTGCTTTTATTGGACTGAGCAACATCCACTTTGGTTCCCACACCACCCCACAAAACACGAAACCCCAGGCCAGCAGCCTGGGGTTGTGGTGGAATGAGTAGAGCTACACTGCAGCAACGACGGCCGCAAGCTTGCCTGCGACCTTGCGCGCCTGCTCCTTTTCAGCAGCCTCCACCATGACGCGGAAGAGCTCCTCCGTGCCGGACGGGCGCAGCAGAACGCGGCCCGTATCACCGAGCTCTGCCTCGGCAGCAGCGATAGCTTCCTTAACCTCAGGGGCGTTAAGGATGGCGGTCTTGTCGGACACCGGAACGTTAATGAGCACCTGCGGCAGCACCGTCATCACGGAGGCCAGCTCCTTGAGGGTCTTCCCGGACTTGGCCATGCGCGCCATGATGGACAAACCGGTCAGCGTGCCATCACCAGTGGTGCAATCATCCGGCAACACCACGTGGCCGGACTGCTCACCGCCCAGAGAGAAGTCACCGCGATTGAGCTCTTCCAGCACGTAGCGGTCACCCACAGCGGTTTCCTTGACCTCGATGCCCTGCTCCTGCATGGCCAGCTTCAGGCCCAGGTTCGACATCACGGTGGCCACCAAGGTGTTGAAGCGAAGATCGTTTTCTTCCTTCATACCCACGGCGAGTATCGCCATGATCTGGTCACCGTCAACGACGTTGCCTTCGGCGTCCACGGCTAGGCAGCGGTCAGCGTCACCATCGTGCGCTAGGCCCAGATCGGCGCCGTGCTCGACGACGGCCTCCTGGGTCTTCTCAATGTGCGTCGAGCCGCAATCCTCATTGATGTTGAAGGCATTGGGCTTGTTGTGAATGGCAACGACCTCAGCACCCGCAGCCTCATAGGCCTGCGGTGCAACCTTGGAGGCAGCACCATTTGCAGTGTCGACGACCACCTTGATGCCGCTGAGATCCGTGGTAACAACCTCGGCCAAGTGCTTCAGGTAGCGCTCGCGACCATCCGGAGCCTCCGAAATAATACGACCAATCTTGGTCGCAGTCGGGCCATCTTCAGTGAGATTGTCCATAGCAGCCTGGATGCGGTCTTCCACCTCATCCGGCAACTTCTTGCCGCCCGCGGAGAAGAACTTGATGCCATTGTCTGGCATCGGGTTATGGGAAGCGGAGATCATCACGCCGAGATCTGCCCCAAAGTCATCGGTAAGGAACGCGATTGCCGGGGTAGGCAGCACGCCGACGCGCACGACGTCAACGCCTCGCGATGCCAGACCCGAGGCAATCGCCGCATCCAGCATCTCACCCGACACACGCGGGTCGCGCCCGATAATCGCGAGCGGGCGACGCTCATAAGATTCACGGTCTGAAGTAAGAACTTCCGCTGCCGCCTGGCCCAAGCGCAGCGCGAGAATCGGTGTGAGCTTCTTGTTCGCGAGGCCGCGAACTCCATCGGTTCCAAAAAGTCGAGTCATAGTTGTTCATTATGCCCGCTCCCCGTTGTGTGGCGCAGATCGGTCCACCTTTGGGGCTTGGTTATACCCCGCAACATAGCAGGAAACTCGCCCCACCCCTGCCATACACGGCGAAAGCCGCCGCCTCCACGAAAGGGAAGCAGCGGCTATCGGAAAATGCAGTAAGCGAAGATTAACGCTTGGAGTACTGCGGGGCACGACGTGCCTTGTGCAGACCAGCCTTCTTGCGCTCCACGGCACGAGCATCACGGGTGAGCAGGCCAGCCTTCTTCAGGGCCTGGCGGTCAGCCGGGTTGTAGATGTTCAGTGCGCGGGCGATAGCCAGGCGCAGGGCGCCTGCCTGACCGGTCGGGCCACCACCGTTGACGGTGACCTTGATGTCGAACTGACCCTCGCGCTCGAGGATGGTCAGCGGCAGCAGGATGTCCTGCTGGTGCAGCTTGTTCGGGAAGTACTCGTCAAAGGCGCGGCCGTTGACGGAGATGTTGCCGGAACCAGCAACGAGGCGAACACGAGCGATGGCGCGCTTACGGCGACCAACGGTCTGGATCGGGCCCTCATGGATAGCCGGGGCAGCGGTCTCAACCTCAGCCTCGGTATCGGTTGCCAGGGAATCACCGATGGTGTTGGTGAACTCCTCGGTAGCGGCGGTTGCTGCAGCGATGTCGGCAGCGTCGGCTACATTGTTGTCGATGTTCTGCTCGGTCATTACTGTGCCACCTGCTTAAACTCAAAGGTTTCCGGCTTCTGGCCGGCGTACGGGTGCTCCTCGCCCACGAAAACGTGCAGCTTCTTGATGGAGGCGTTGGAAAGCTTGTTGTGCGGCATCATGCCCTTTACAGCTTCCTCGATAACGCGGACCGGGTTGGCGTCCAGGGACTGACCAAGGGTCATGGACTTCAGGCCGCCCGGGTAACCGGAGTGGCGGTAGCGCATCTCGCGCTCGCGCTTGTTGGAGGAAATGTGGATCTTGTCCGCATTCAGGATGATGATGTGGTCGCCGCAATCAACGTTCGGTGCGTACTGGGGCTTGTGCTTGCCGCGCAGCATGTCAGCCACGGTGGAAGCGAGCTTGCCCAGAACCACGTCGGTAGCGTCGATGACGTACCACTTGCGGGTGATGTCACCGCTCTTCGGGTGGAAAGTAGACAAAATGACTCCTTGAAAGTCTGTCTCGGAACTGCCGGCCATCGCTATGTAAGCCCCTACGCGGTACATACAGCGGCCGGTGGAGACCTGCAGCACGCGCGCACCAACGTTCAACGAGGTGCGGACACATAGGTGTTTCACTTTAGTACGCAGCGGATCAAAAACCCAAAACGCCGATATCGCCCCTCACCAACGCCTCCATCCCAGCTAATTCGGGGTGGGGGTTCGAGACAGAAACGTTGATGAGAAGCGATACCGGCGCCTTTTACTGAGTGGGCGGAGGGTGGTGTGGGTCAAGGTGGCGCGTCCAGCCCTTCCATTCTCTGCGCCACTCCCCTAGCCTCCGCGTCTTCCCCCCTCCCGCTCACTGCTCATGGTGGTGAATGGTCAGGCAGAGAGTGTCCGCACACCCAGCTCAAGACTCACAGTAGGAGTGGTTTAGCCCCAGCTAGCGGCAGCGCGACGGTTGACGTCGCTCATATTGTCATTGCCCTGGGAAACCGTGGTGGAGATGGTCGCTAGCACCGTGTTGAGCTCGGCGGCTGCCTTGTCCCATTTCGCCTGCGCCGCGTTATATGCGGCAGCGGAATCTCCCTCCCACGTCGATACCATCGGCTGCAGGGTGGATTTGAGGTCACCGAGGAGCCCGTTGATGCGGCCCGAGGTGGAGTTGATGTCGGCGGCGGCACCGGCGATGGCGCCAAACTGATACTTGATTCCAGACATTGCGTGTTCCTTATCTTCTGTGTTCGTGCGTGGTTCAGCGTGTGCAGTAGTCAGTGAAAGCAGCTCGTGTTTAGAGGGCCAGGCCCGCGCCGCCAACGTTCTCGAAAGACTGGGCGTTATCAGCCTCGACCGAATCAAAGTTGCGGGCATTGTCCCTGATGTTCTCGCTGATGGCGGTCAGCGCCTCACGCAGCTGCTGCGCGGAGGAGTTGTAGCGCTGCATTAGGTTGTCAAAGGAAACCTGCGCGCGGCCTGCCCAGCTGCCACGGACGGAGTCCACAACACCCTGCAGGCGGGTGAGCTCCCCCTGTACCTCGTCGTTGGTGGAGTCGACGCGGCCAGCGGTGGCCACCATTACGTCGGCTTCTGTGCGGAACGTTTGAGTCATGTCCTTCTCTTTCTGTCTTGTTCCCTACCTTGGGGCGTATCCCTTATTCCTAGGGATTGGTGTGTGTTTCTTCCCCCGAGAAGCACCCTGTGTCCTTCTCACCCTTATTGGACTGAGCTAGTAGCTCATCGGTTCCCGCTAATTTCCAGATTCTTTGAGATTCGCAGAACTTTCCCGCTTAGTCCTTCTTGACCAGCGATTCTGCCGCCATTCGGCAGGCAGCCTTCTGCACTACATTGGGCTCAAACTTGGTGTGACAGCCCACGGACATCTGATGGCCCTTGTCTTCCCACATCATCCACGTCACCCGGGAGCCGTCGCCGGGGTCCTCGGTATACGTCAGCCGTCCAGAGTCCTCTACCGGATCACGGAGGGCAGGATCGGATTCGATCTGCTCTTTAATCTCTGTGAACAACGCGTCGACAGGCACATTGAAAAGCGGATCAGCAGCCAGGAGGATGCGCAGGTTGGGGTCTTCACCGGCAGCGGTGACCAGACCATCCTCCACGCTGGTGCGGAATCCTTGAGGAAGCACCAGGGACATTCCCTCCACGTCGATGGCCTGCTGACCGGGTCGCAGCTGCCTGCTTCCGGATTCCTGAGCTCCGGTCCCCTCAGCAGAGCTCTCGGGCTGTGCCTCCGTGTCGGGATTCGGGGCCATGCCCGAAGTGCCGGAGGCGGCAGATGCTCCTTCAGCTGTCTGATCGGGAGTCGACGCTGCCACAGCCGCATCCTTGCGACCCACCGCCCACCACGACACCCCGGCCACCACGAGCACCATGACCGCGATAGCGATGTAGAAAAGATCGATACCTCCCAACAACGCGGACCAGCGGGATTCCGCTGCACGGTGCGAGCGCCCGCGGCGGACAGGCCGGGACAGCTCGGCAGTCGCCGCGTCCTCATCCCCAAGGTCCTCGTGCTGCGTGCCCACGACCGAACGGGAAGAAGACGGTGCAGCACTAGCCGCAACAGACACGGACGGCGGCGATGGTTCTGGTTCCTGCACGGTCGCACCCGCACCAGCGAGCTGACGGCGCAGGATATTCACGGCTTCGACGCTGACCTCCGTTCCGGAGGGATCCGCCACCACATCAACGCTGATATCCGGCCATTCCGCCCCGCAGACTTTTTCGGCTTGGTCGAGGACTGCCTCCAGCGCCCAACCTTCGGCGATTCCAGTGCCGGGCAGGTCATAGCGATAGATCGTCTCTGGGCCTTCATAGATCGTGGCGGCATCGAGCACCGTAATAGCTAGCGTGGTCTCGGGCGCGGTTGTCGGGGTTCGCAGTGCATGCGTCGTGGTCATTGGTTCTCTCCCTTGTTGCTTGTGGTCTGTGGTGAGGTATGTGAACTATCGGCGCTTGGCACATAGACCTGCGCCAAGCCTTGGGATACGCCGCGGACGACCCATTGGCCACGGCCGGGCGGCAATGCCGTCGGTTTGATGCCGAAGATGGCGCCTTCGTCACGGTCGGCGTCGAGAAGCAGCAACGCCGGCTGCAAGTCCCGCACCGCCGAGAGGAACTGCCCAAACATCGCGCGCCCAATGCCACCTGCTTTGCGCGCGAACACCAGGTGCAGCCCCACATCGCGGGCGTGCGGGAGGAGCTCCAGCAGAGGTGCTAGCGCTATCTCGCTGACGAGGTCGAGGTCATCGATGACAAGGTAAATATCTGGGCCCTGCCACCAGCTCCGCGCGGCGAGCTGGGCAGGGGTGACGTCGGCGCCAGGGAGGCGCTGCTCTAGGGTGCGCACTGTATCGAGAATGGCTTGGGTGGCCGCGCTTGCCGACGCCCCATAGGCCGCCACCATCTCCTCATCCAGCGTCCCCAAATGCGCGCGGCGCTCATCGATGACCACCAGGCGGGCTTCCTCCCGACTCAGCTGGCTGATTCCGGCGAGAATCACGCTGAGAAAATGCGATTTGCCGGAGCCTTGAGAGCCAATGCACACGAGGTGAGGCTGGACGCCCGGATCCCAGTCGAGGACCTCTAGGTCCGGACCACCAATGCCCCAGGCCACCCCGTCTGATGACGAACCATCTTCCGGCTCAGGCAATTCGGTGAGCACAGTGGGCAACATTTTCAGCGGTGGAACCGGAACAGCATCCGCATGCACGCCACAGATATGAGCGATATCCTGCGGTGAGGTCGCTGCAAAAAGGAGGTTTTCTCCTGCTAAAGTGATCCCTCGCCCAGGTGCTGCCGGCAACTTCTGCTGCGCCTTGCGGTCGATGAGGGAATCCATGGCTTCGCCCAAGCGCAGCTCAAGGCGGGCCGCGATGAGATCCCGAATCGACGGCCGCAAACTGGTCCACCGCGCCGCTGCAATCAAGACGTGAACGCGGGCGGAGGCACCGTCAGCAACCAACTGGGTAATCGGCTCAGCTAAGTCCTCAAAGTCTGCCCCGGACGTGCCGATGTGGTGCCAGCCGTCCACGATCAAAAAGGTGTGGCGAGGTTCCGGGCGGCGCACGAGGCCGGCGACTTCATCGACGATGCGCCGCACCTTTTCCGGTTCCTCACGTCCGGCTACCCCAGCTACATGAGGCAGACGGTCCAACACCCGCAACTGCCCGCCTCCTAGGTCGATGACATAAAAGCGCACCTGGTCCGGTGAATGCCACAGGGCCATACCGGAGGCGATGCTGCGCAGCGCCATCGACTTTCCTGACTGCGGTCCGCCGCACAGTGCGAGGTGCCCACCGCCCGTCGTGAAATCCACGAGCAGCGGGTCTTGACGCTGGTGATAAGGACGATCAATAAGCCCCACCTCCGCGCGTAGCCCGCCACCTGCGCTGAGTGAATCCGTGCGCAGAGCGGCAACGCTGGATAGCTCTACCACGGGCGGCAAGGGTGGCAACCAGATTCGCCTCGCTGACTGGCCGCGCTTGGAGGCTTCCTCCCGGGCGGCAGCCACCACTGTGTCCAAGAGTGTGCTCGAAGAATCCACGAGCTCCGTATAGTCCGCGTCCTCCTCCGCCGTACGATGCCCACTAAAAAGCTCTACGCGTGCCGAATGCCGCGTATGTTCGGTCACCTCATCACGCACTACCCGGCGCGTGACCGGGCCAGAAACATAAGAAGCCTGAAAGCGCGTGGGGGCATCGGCATCCGTTTTGAGGTAGCCGGCTCCCGGCTGGGCGGGGAGGTGATAAGCATCAGGCACACCGAGGACCTGGCGGGATTCCCCGGCGGAGAAAGTCTTCAACCCAATGCGATAAGACAGGTGCGAGTCCAATCCCCGCAAGCGCCCTTCCTCCAAGCGCTGGGAAGCGAGCAGCAGATGCACGTGCAGCGAGCGGCCGAGCCTTCCCACCGCGACGAAGAGTTCAGCGAAGTCCGGGTGCTGCCCCAACAGCTCCGAAAACTCATCCACCACAATGACCAACGCCGACAGCGGCCCGTGCTCCGCCACCGCGGCAGCGGAGGCGTTGAATTCGCCCACGTTGGCAAAATTTCCTGCCTTGCGCAGCAGCTCCTGGCGGCGATTCATCTCGCCGGAGATGGCATCGTACATTCGCTCCACCAGGGTGGATTCTTCTTCCAGGTTGGTAATCACGGCGGAGGTGTGCGGCAGTTCCTCACAGCCCAAGAAGGTGGCGCCACCTTTGAAGTCAACGAGCACAAGATTGAGTTCCTCCGGACTGTGCGTGGCGGCCAGCGCTACGACAAGCGTTCGAAGTAATTCCGATTTTCCGCTGCCTGTGGCACCAATGCATAACCCATGCGGCCCCATCCCGCCCTGCGCGGACTCCTTTAAGTCAAGCATCAAAGCGTGCCCGGACTCGTCGACACCGATGGGCACACACAGCCGCTCAGCAGGGCTGCGCCCCTGCCACATGCCGGAGGCTTGGAGCGCATCTACATCCCGAAAGCCCAGCAACGAGGGCACATCCGCATTGCGGCCATGCCGAGGCGTGGACGCGACATCGCCACCGAAGGGGCGGTGATAGGGCGCGAGGGTGCGGGCAAGGAGGAGGGCCGTGGGGACGTCGACAAGCGCGCAGCTTCCTAGCTCCTCCTCGCCCGCGGCAGTAACCACGGAGAGCGTGCTTTCCGCCCGCAGGTAGATGCCCTCTTCCTCGGCGCGCCGTCCCAGCGGCGAATGGGGTGTCACCCCCACGGCGATGGTGGTTGTGGGGCTATCCCCCGGCGCGTCACTGCGCAGCACACCAACGCTATGCCCTTGTTCCTCCGTCATGACGCAGATGCGAAACTGCGCCTGGTCAGGCTCCCTGGAATGCGGCAGCCACTTCAACCATCCCCATTCCGCACCGTGATACTCAATGCCCACGGTCTCCGGGCCATGCAGCACCGCCAGGTGTAACAGCAGCGCGCGGGCCACCCCAGCGGCGTCTTCACCGGCCAGGCCGACGACGCGAAAGGCCTGCAACTGGATGACCACCGGCATATCCGCGAGGGTTCCCACCGCACGCACGGTCTGGCGCAGGCTCACCGCGCACACCGGGTCGAGGTCTTCCGCCGCACCCGAATCCGGCACATTAATGGGAGTGCACAGGGCCATCGGCCCCGTCCCCACCCGCACTTCCAAGGCATCCGGGGCATCCGCCGTCCGCTCCCACAGCCGCGGGGTGGGAATCAGCGCGCCAAGCTGTTCGGGGTCAGGGTTGCGGTGTTCCTCGTGCGCGCGCTGAGCCGCCCCACGCTCTAGTGCTTCCTCCCGCAGTGCCTTGAGGTGGCGCAAGTAGGTCCGGCGGGTCTCATCCGGATCGTGCCCGCCTGCCTGTGGGTTAAACATCATGGCCATGCTGGCCAGCATCATGAGCGGGAACATGAGGCTCATGGGACTGATCCGTCGTGCATCCCCCGCTCCGAGAACCATGAGCGCCACCATGCCCAGCATGGCCGCGATCATCACCAGCGGCATGAGTAAGCGCACGAGCGGCACCGGTTGTGCGCGGGCTGCCTCCGGCACCGCCTCGGCATCAATGCTGCCCTGCGGCAACGGTGGTGCTGGCTCCCGATAGGCCGCCACCCCAGTGCCAACGACGCGTGTAGGTACGCGCATGTCAAAGTCCTTCCCCCCGAAGTACTCCACCGCCTCCTTAAGCGGTGGACAGCGTGCCACAAGTAAGCCACAATGTGAGGCAATGGGCAAGGGGTTGCCCAGAAAAATTTTTCGGGGGAGGTACTTTCCATGACTCGCGCACTTGCGCATTCCATTCACGTCACCGTCCGCATCCATGCAGGCCAGACCCGCAAAGAAGCAGATGTATCGCTACCGCTTTCTTCCAGCGTCGGGGAGGTGCTGGGAGAATTGCTCGTGCTTGTCGACGTCCCCCCGGCCCCCATCCTCTGGCGCGCCACCACCGCGGCGGGCAAAACCATATCGATGACCACGCCACTCGACCGCACCAGTTTGGAAGACGGCTCCGTCCTGGTGCTCAGCCCAGATGCGCCGACACCGGCGCCCATCGTGCGGGATGCCGCGGAGGCACTCGCTGCCGAGGCCTCGACCACGCAGCTGTCTGGTCTAGCCGGGGTCTGGGGCGTGGCAGGGCTTATCGCCGTCGGCGCCTTGCTCGCCGCCGCCCTATCTCCCTCGATTGGCTGCGCCGCCGCTGCACTCCTCGGCCTCGTGCTCGCGGCGTGGACCCGGCGCGGTTCTCTGCTTGCAACCGCCCACGTTGCTGCTGGTCTGGCGGGGGCGCTGTCCACTGGTTCGCCTGTGGCTACTGGCCCAGCCGGAACCGTGATTCCGGCCGCACCACTCGTGGGTGCTGCGGCGGCCGTGGGTGCTGTGGCGGTGCTCTCCCACGTGGTGCGTATTGGCGGATTACGTGCTCGGGCAAGTGCCGCCACGTGGTGCCTGCTCGCGCTCGTCGGTGTGCTTGGCCCCGGCCCGTTACTTGCCTCCACTGTGGTCCTGCTAGCGGCCTCTCCCCTGCTGACCACGCGGCTTGCTGGTCTCCGAGTGCCGCAACTGCCCACCGCCGGGCAGGACTTGAGTATCTCGGATGAGGATCCCACGGATAACTCACTCAAAGCCCGGCACGCCGGGCAGGCCTACGAAGGTATAGCGGTGGGCTGCACGCTGGCGGGCATTCCTTCCCTCTTTCTCGTCGCGCTCAACGCTCACACGGACGCAACCGTGGTTGCTTCCCAGGCATTATGCGTGAGCATCGCCGGAGCGGTCATCGTGCATGCGGCACGCCATGCCCGGCTCATTGCGGCGTGGGCACTGGGTATCTATGGCCTGGCCGCGGCTAGTGCCGCGGTGGCGGTGCCTCTGCGCGAGTGGCAGCTGCTTAGTGCCCCGACTATGGGAACGTGGGTGCTCAGCGTGATCGTGGGTCTCATCGTGGTGGCCATGCTTTCAGTACCGGTGTGGGCAGGCAAACTACAGCAGATTGAGCCAACTACCATCGTGTGGTTCGAGCGCGCCGAGGCACTCGCGCTCGCCGCTTGCCTGCCGCTCGCCGCGCACCTGGCCGGGCTCTTCGAGTTCATTCGGGGGTTGGGCGCATGACAGCTCTAAGCAGAATCAGCGCTGCCAGCGCAGCCCTTGGCGCCGTCCTGGCTTGGGGTTCCTGCGTGTTGCCTGGGCCGGTAGCTGCTGCCCGCGAACCGGATACCGCCTGTGCAGTAGCCACACGGGCTCCGGCAGGACCACAGCCCTCGGCGCAGTACTCGGAGTATCGTACGCGGTTGCATTCCTTTGCCACGGGTGCCGGGGTGAAGGTCGCGGTCATCGACACTGGAGTGGCCGCCCACCCACAGCTGCACGTATCACCAGGAGCGGACTTCGTAACCCCGGAGGAACCAGACCCGCTGCGGGATTGTGACCTGCACGGAACGGTGGTGGCCGGCGTCATCGCAGGTAAGGAACTCGGCGTGGCTCCGGATGCGGAAATCTACTCCATCCGGCAGACCAGTTCGCATTACCGGGCTCCAGCAGCAGAGAGCAGTGAAGCGGAACGAGCTGGCTCCGGCACACTGGCCAGCCTGGCTGCCGCCATCGAGGATGCTGTTAACGCAGACGCAAAGGTCATCAACGTCTCCGTGGTCTCCTGCGTTCCGCAGGATGCCGCGGCAAGGGTGGACCGCGCTGGTGTGGATGCGGCGCTTCGCCGTGCAGAAGAGGCTGGGGCGGTGGTCGTGGCGGCGTCGGGAAACGCCACGGCTGGCGGCTGCGAAAAGGATGACGTGGTCTTTCCCGCGGAAGCCGAAACCGTCCTCGCGGTCGGCGCCTTAGCTACGCCGCATGACCTCGCGGAGTACTCCATCGCCGCGCCCCTCAGCGCGGAAGGAAACGTCCCTCTCGCGCTTGAACCCGGCGGCGGCTGGGCCACGGGAAAAGGCGACGCTACCTTTCAAGGCACTTCCTTTGCTGCGCCGTTGGTCAGCGGTACTCTCGCTTTGCTGGTGCAGCGATACCCCGGGGACTCCCCGGCACAGCTGCGCCAGCGCATTATTGATTCGGCCGAACCCGGGCACGGGGTGGTGGATCCTCTTACTGCGGTAACCTATCGGCCCCCGAGCGATTCCCGTAAGGATCGCTCGATTGCGGTCGCACCAGCGGCGGCATCGAAAGGCACGTCCTGGCCACAGGTGCGTTTGCTCCTCGGGGCCTTAGGCATGCTCATCCTCGTGGCGGTTTTCAGTGCTCAGCCTTTAAGGCCTCCGCGCGGCTTAAGGTAGAGCCTTCCGGCAACAGGCGCAGGATCTCCCACGGCACCTGCTCCGGTTCCTCCACGCCCAGCGCGCTCAGCTCCGCGGCACCAGCCAGCTCGTGGCGTCTGCCAGTGGCGGACACCACGTGATAACCGTGCCCGCTATCCACGCCCACGCCAGCTTGGAGTCCGGCGAAACGGTGCGCGGGCGAATCTCCCGGTAGGTCCACCGTGGCCGCCACCGGCCGCAGCATGCCAGCACCCTGTTCGTGTGTCGCACACAACCAGCCTTGCTCGGGAGACAGGAAGTCCACGCGGGTGGTGGGCAGGTTGAAGGTCGGTGGGACGTCGCCCAGCGCGGCCACCTCTTGCGCCTGTGCGGGCAGGCGCTGAGCACCCACGCCGACGAGCATCTCCGCCTGGGTGGGGGTGATGGAGAAAACACCGTGCTCCGTGCGCGCCCACAACTGCTCGCCGGTGTCGAGGATCTCAGGCGGCGCGGCTGGAAAGCTCAGCGGCTCCAGCTCTGTGAAGGCGTTGAGCAATTCCTCGGGCATGGTCCACACAGCGGTTTCTGCAGTCATCCCCAACGCGCGGCGCAGGACCCTGCCCTGCGTGCTCGTAGCCTCAGGCAACACGACGCGCCCCTGGCCCGTCAGCAGCCACTGCGTTCCCGCGGATTCCACCACGGCGGCGTGCTCCGCATCGAAGGCAGGAACGGCATGGTGGGCCACCACGGTGACGATGCCGACGCGGCTGCTGGACTGCCAGTTCTCGCCTTGCGTAGATTCCTCCAAACAGGCCGACCAGCCTGACTCCTCCCCCATCGCCGTGCCCAGGAGGTTAGGCGCATCCGCAATTCCCAGCGGTGTGCCCAGGTTCACCTGCTCCAGGAAGCTTTCGCCGGCGGCCTGCGCTTCGACCGGTTCGTTGGCGATGAGTCTGGCCGAAGCCAGGTTGGTCACCGGATGATAGGTGCCATTCACTAGCGCTAAGAGCTGCCCCTCAGAAGAACGCACGACGGGCGCATCCCCTGGCTGCGGGTCCGGCTGCATCCACGCGATGAGCCCCGATCCGAGACTCAAAAAGGCCACGGCGGCCACCCCGCCAAGCAAGGCGCGACGCCGTCGCTTTAGCGGATCATGAATCATGCGGATATCCCCGAAGACCAAGCCGTGCTCGAGGCGACGCAGTAGAAACTTGTGCCCGGATACTTGGGCCTTGGTAGTAGGCAACGCGCGTGCCATGAGAGTCCTCCCCGAATCAGTGCGCCACCCTCCCACGGCGCAGTGAGTTCTAGATTAACCCAACTCGGTATCCTCTGCAGCGCGACGGCTGCGGGTCATCTCCGCGCGCGCGGCTAACTGTTCCGCATCGGGATAGTCCACGCCGACGAGGCTCAAACCCGCTGCCGGGGCGAGGGGAATCTGGGAAGACCTGCTGGTCTCTTTGAGCATCTGGTCTGCGAAATCCACGTCACGGGAGCCTTCGCCCACCCGCAGGCAGCAGCCTACGAGACAGCGCACCATGGACCAGCAAAAAGCATCGGCGCTCACGTGCGCCTCATAAAGCTGCGGTTCGGCTGGCGTGGAGACATCCTTCCACTCAAATGCCAACAGCTCGCGGATGGTGGTTGCGTGCGGCTTGGCTTTGCAGAAGGCCACGAAATCGTTGAGGCCCACCAGCCTGTCGGCGGCTGCCTGCATCAGATCCAGGTCCACCGGCTTGAACCAGGTCGCGGTATCGCGCGCGCGGGTCGGCAGTGCCCCGCGCGGATGCGTCGTAATGCGGTAGACATAGTGGCGGCATAGCGCCGAAAAGCGCGCATCAAAATCGGGCGATACTTCGGTGCAGGCGTGTACACGGACGTCGACGGGCAGCAGCTTGGCCAGGCGCCTGACCAGTTTGGCAGGGTCACCATCGATGCTCCGTTGGCTCAGCGCCTCACGGGTGGTGTCGAAGTGAGCCACCTGACCGCTGGCATGAACGCCCGCGTCGGTGCGCCCGGCCACGGTGAGCTCCACGGGGTGGCGCAGCACCATGCTCAGCTTCTCCTCCACGGTCTGCTGCACCGTGCGAAGCCCACCTTTCTGCCGAGCCCAACCATGGAAGTCGGTGCCGTCATAGGCCAAGTCCAGTCGCAGGCGAACGCTTTCACTCATGGGGGTTGATGATACCGTGCGCCCGAAGCGCCGTGCAGACTGCGTCGGTGGCCCGTTTTAACAAATAGTGGCCTAAAAACTGCAATTTTTGGACCCTTATTTGTTAAAACGGTACTTCATCCAGAGCACCTGCGCCGGGGCCCGTAAAAGACGACAAAGGCCCGCGTCCCACCACAGTGGTGAGCGCGGGCCCTATAAGACCTAAAGAAGAATTACTTCTCCTCGGTGGTCTCCTCTGCCTCAGCCTCGTCAGCCTTAGCGGACTCAGCCTCGGCCTCTTCAGCCTTAGCTTCCTCGGCCTGCTTGGAGGCAGCAGCGCGGGTAGCGCGGTTTGCCTCGGAGGTCACGGTCTCCTCGAGAACGAGGGAGATCTGGGACATCGGGGCGTTGTCGCCGGAGCGGTTCTCCAGCTTGATGATGCGGGTGTAGCCACCCTCACGGTTCTCGAACTTCGGTGCCAGCTCATCAAAGAGGTAAGCAACGACATCCTTGTGCGGGATGAGCTTGAGAACTGCGCGACGGTCAGCAACGGTGCCGGCCTTCGCCTTGGTGATGATCTTCTCGATGTACGGACGAAGAACCTTCGCCTTGGCATCGGTGGTCTTGATTGCGCCGTGCTCGATCAGGCTCGCAGCCATGTTGCTCAGCAGGTGCTTCTGCTGGCTGGCGGAGCCGCCGAGACGCGGACCCTTCTTGGGGGTAGGCATGATGTACTCCTCGTGTGCGGATTAATTGAGCGCGCGACGGGGCGCAAAAGTCGCGCCGTCACGATTCAGTGGAATTCTTTACTCGGAATCGTCGGAAGCCGGGTCTTTGAAGTCACCGGTTTCTGCGTCGTAGCCTTCCAGCTGGGTCGGGTCGAAGTCCTCGGGAGTGTCCTTGAGGGCCAGGCCCAGGTTAGCCAGCTTGATCTTTACCTCGTTTATCGACTTCTGACCGAAGTTGCGGATATCCAGCAGGTCCGACTCGGTGCACTCAGCGAGCTCACCAACGGTGTGGATCTCCTGACGCTTCAGGCAGTTGTAGGAGCGGACGGAGAAGTTCAGATCCTCGATCGGCATGCTGTAGGCGGCGATGTACTCCGTCTCCTGCGGGGACGGGCCAATCTCGATGCCCTCAGCAGCGGTGTTCAGCTCGCGAGCCAGGCCGAAGAGCTCGACCAGAGTGCCGCCGGCGGAAGCCAGGGCGTCGCGTGCGGAAATCGAGTTCTTGGTCTCGACGTCGATGATCAGCTTGTCAAAGTCAGTGCGCTGCTCAACACGAGTAGCTTCGACCTTGTAAGAGACCTTCAGCACCGGGGAGTAAATCTGGTCAACCGGAATGCGGCCGATTTCTCCCGAGGTAGCAGCAGCCGGGACGTAGCCACGGCCGCGCTCGACGACGAGTTCCATCTCCAGCTTGGCGGACTCATTCAGCGATGCAATGTGCAGATCCGAGTTGTGGATCTCCACGCCAGCCGGCGGCTGGATATCGCCTGCAGTGACCTCACCCGGGCCTTCCTTGCTCAGGTACATCACAACCGGCTCGTCGGAGTCGGAGGACAGAACCAAGCCCTTGACGTTCAGGATGATCTCGGAAACGTCTTCCTTCACACCGTTGATGGTGGTGAACTCGTGGAGCACACCGTCAATCTTGATGGAGGTTACTGCCGCGCCCGGGATGGACGAAAGCAGCGTGCGACGAAGCGAGTTGCCAAGGGTGTAACCGAAGCCCGGCTCGAGCGGCTCGATGACGAACTTAGAGCGGGACGAGTCGATGAATTCCTCGGTGAGCTGAGGACGCTGGGAAATAAGCATGGAGTTTCTCCTTGTCGGCGCCCGCTATATGACGCCGGTAGAAGGGGTAAAGATGAAAGTGTCGAAGGATTACTTCGAGTAAAGCTCGACGATGAGCTGCTCCTGCAGCGGGACGTCGATCTGAGCGCGCTCGGGCAGCTGGTGCACGAGGATGCGCAGGGTGTCCGGAACGACCTGCAGCCACGCCGGAACGTTGGCGTCGACCAGGCGGTCCTGAGCCTCTTCGAACCATTCCATCTTCTGGGAACGCTCACGAACATCGATGATGTCGTACTGCGTAACGCGGAAGGAAGGAACGTTGATCTTCTTGCCGTTCACGGTGAAGTGACCGTGAGAGACAAGCTGGCGAGCCTGGCGGCGGGTGTTGGCCAGACCGGCGCGGTAGATCACGTTGTCGAGACGGGACTCGAGCAGAACGACGAGGTTGTCACCGGTCTTGCCCGGGAGACGGTTAGCCTCGGCGTAGTAGCGACGGAACTGACGCTCCAGCACACCGTAGGTGTACTTCGCCTTCTGCTTCTCCTGGAGCTGCAGCAGGTACTCAGATTCCTTGATGCGGTTGCGGCCAGCCTGTCCCGGAGGGTACGGGCGACGCTCAAATGCCATGTCGCCGCCGACCAGGTCGACGCGCAGACGGCGGGATACGCGGGTAGCGGGGCCAGTATAACGAGCCATTTTCTTACCTCTTCCTTTCCCTTAAACCTTGCGGCGCTTGGTCGGACGGCAGCCGTTGTGCGGCTGTGGGGTGGCATCCGTGATCGAGGAAACCTCGAGGCCTGCAGCCTGCAGGGAACGGATGGCGGTCTCGCGGCCGGAGCCCGGACCCTTGACGAAAACGTCAACCTTCTTCATACCGTGGTCCATGGCCTTGCGGGCCGCGTTCTCTGCAGCCATCTGCGCAGCGAACGGGGTGGACTTACGGGAACCCTTGAAGCCGACGTGGCCGGAGGATGCCCAGGAGATGACAGCACCGTGCGGGTCCGTGATGGACACGATGGTGTTGTTGAAGGTGGACTTGATGTATGCGTGGCCAGCGGCCACGTTCTTCTTTACGACGCGACGACCACCACGGCGCGCGCCGGAACGAGTCTTGGGTGGCATATTTTACTTCTTCTTTCCTGCGATCGTCTTCTTCGGGCCCTTGCGCGTACGAGCGTTGGTCTTGGTGCGCTGACCACGAACGGGCAGGCCACGACGGTGGCGGATGCCCTGGTAGCAACCGATTTCAATCTTGCGACGGATGTCAGCCTGAACCTGGCGGCGGAGGTCACCCTCTACCTTCCAGGTAGCTTCAATGACGTCACGCAGCGCCGACAGCTGATCGTCGTCGAGGTTGTCGGTGCGCAGGTCGGGAGAAATGCCGGTCTTTTCCAGCAGTTCCTTGGCACGGGAAGGCCCGATGCCGTAGATGTAGGTGAGAGCAACCTCCATACGCTTGTTGCGCGGGAGGTCAACACCAGCTAGACGTGCCATATGGCTAGTCCTTTCGGGTTGTTACGATGGTTTTCTCCTCATCCGTCCCCCGCCACGCATACGCTTCGCCCCGGACCGTGCCGGGGTACTGTGGGCATGCTTAGCAGCGTGGGCTCAGGCCATCGCAGCCTGAGGTGAAAAAGGACGCAGCTAGTGCGTCCCGTGGGTGAGGAGGCTTACAGTCTTTACTTGTAGCGGTAGACGATGCGTCCGCGGGTCAGGTCATAAGGAGACAGCTCCACAACAACGCGGTCCTCCGGGAGGATGCGGATGTAGTGCTGACGCATCTTGCCCGAGATATGGGCGAGTACCTTGTGTCCGTTGTCGAGTTCGACGCGGAACATTGCGTTGGGCAGGGGTTCGACGATGCGACCCTCAACCTCGATTGCGCCTTCCTTAGCCATAACCTCTACTTTTCTGGTGAAGTGCGTGCCACGCTTGGCGACGCCCCCACCTGCATGTTTGATGTCTACTGCCTGGTGCCTCCAGCAACCACTTTGGCCGCATACAGACACCAGCACTAAAGCATACGCTGCGAGAACGGGTTTTCCAAATACAGAAACCTCCCGTCACCACATGGTGCGGGAGGCTGATGCCATGTAGCGGTGACTCGCTCACCGCAACGTCTTAGTAGATGAAGACCTTCGAGCCCATCGGCACATCATTCCAGTAGCGCACCGCATCCTGATGGGTCAGGCGCACGCAGCCATTGGACTGGTATGCCGGGGAACCCTCATGGAAGGCGTGGCCATTGTTGGTGAAGTACATGGCGTAGGGCATCGGGGCGTTGCCGAACTCCCAGGAGATCTCGTCCTTGATCTTGCGGTTGATGTAGAAGGTACCAGCCGGGGTTTCCTCACCCGGCTTGCCGACAGACATGCCCTGAGCGACGTAGGTGACGTTGCCGTTGCCATCCTGCAGCCAGGTACGGCTCCCACCACGATCCACGCAGATGCGTGCATCTGCCGGGCAAGGACCAACGTCGAAGCGCTGTGCCTGACGCTCAGCCTCAGCCTTGCGGGCAGCTTCCTCAGCGGCAGCCTTCTCGCGGGCAATCTGCTCAGCGTGGGCGCGCTCTTCAGCTTCGCGAGCGGCGCGGATCTCAGCATTCTTCTGGTCAATCAGACCCGGGAAGATCAGCTCGATGGCACCATCGATAACTGGGCGGAGGGCGTCAGCCGCCTGCGGGTTAACGCTCTGGAGCGTCTCCAGCATCTGGTTGCGGCTATTCCACGCGTTCTCGCGGGTCTGGCCAGCGAACTCATCAAGCTGGGACTGAACATCGGAAGACAGGGTGTCGATCGAAGGAACCGTCTGTGCGTTAGCGGCCGGAGCCACCGAGAGAGTGGCGGTTACCAGGCCAATTGCGGTGGCGCGACGTAGGGAACGGGCGCCAACTAGGGAGCGAATCTTAGACATGGCAAAAAGTATAAACCTTCCTTAGGCAAAATGCCTACCCAGGAAACAAGTTTTAATAACGCTGAGTCAGGATGCGCGGACCATTCTCCGTGGCCGCCACCGTGTGCTCCCAGTGGGCAGATAGTGAACCGTCGAGCGTCACGACAGTCCAATCATCGTCGAGAACTTCATTGTCCTCGGTACCCAGGGTCAGCATCGGCTCAATGGCGAGGACGGAGCCCTCCTGAATAATCGGGCCACGTCCCGCCTTACCTTCATTAGCCAGGTAAGGCTCTTCGTGCATTTCACGGCCAATGCCGTGGCCACCGTAGCCATCGACGATGAATAGCTCCACGCCGAACTTATCCTCGGCGCGATAGGTAGCCTGCTCGAGGGCTGCGGAGACGTCGGTAAGCCGGTTGCCGGGAACCATGGCCTTGAGGCCTTCGTGTAGGACCCATTCGGTGGCGTCGCTCAGCGCCTGTGCCTCAGGGCTGAGTTTGCCGACGCCAAACGTCCACGCACTATCCCCCACCCAGCCGTCTAGCGTGGCACCGCAGTCGATGGAGACGAGGTCTCCCTCGGCCAGGAGAAGGTCTTTGTGAGGAATACCATGGACAATCACGTCATTGACGGAGGCGCAAATAGACCCCGGAAAGCCGCCATAGCCCTTGAAGGTGGGCACGGCGCCGGCATCCCGAATGGTGTGCTCGGCTACTTCATCGAGTTCGAGCGTACTCACCCCCACTGCCGCGGCGGCCCGCACGGCTTGCAGAGCGCGGCCGACAACTTCTCCGGCCGCCTGCATGGCGTCGAGCTCGCCCGGCGTGCGGGCGGGAATGGTCTTGGTGCGTCGTCGAAAAGCCATGGCGAGGTTGGCAGATTACTTGCCCATAGCCTGAAGGGTGCGCTCGTTGATCTCCTCAACGCTTCCTTCAGCCTTAATGGAGATGATGGCATCGCCGTAGTGCTCAATGAGCGGGAAGGTCTCCTCGCGGTAGACACCTAGGCGGGTGCGAATGGTTTCCTCTGTGTCGTCCGCGCGGCCGCGAGCAAGCATGCGCTCGACCACGACGTCCTCGGATACCTCAAAGTTCAGGACGCCATCGAGCTTCAGGCCCTTGTCGGCGAGTAGCTTCTCCAGGATGTCGGCCTGCTCCACGGTGCGCGGGAAGCCGTCGAGAAGGAAGCCGTCCTTGGCGTCATCCTGGGTGAGGCGGTCCTCCACCATGCGGGCCGTGACGTCGGTCGGCACCAGCTTGCCGGCATCAATGTAGGACTTGGCCTCTACGCCGAGCGGGGTGCCCTCACCAATGTTGGCGCGGAAGAGGTCACCGGTGGAGATGTGCGGAACGCCGAGCTTCTCGCTGAGGAGAGCGGCTTGGGTGCCCTTGCCGGCACCGGGAGGGCCAAGGAGTACGTAACGCATTACTTAAGCAGTCCTTCGTAGTTGGATTGTAGGAGCTGGGACTCGATTTGCTTGACCGTGGTCAGGGCCACCGAGACCATAATGAGGATGGCGGTACCACCGAAAGCGGAGGTACCAGCGGCACCAGCGCTGCCGATTCCAAGATCCAGGAGGATATTCGGCAAGACGGCGATAACCGCGAGGTAGATCGAGCCGACGAACAACAGACGGTTCATGACAAAGCCTAGGTACTCGGCGGTCGGTCGGCCCGGGCGAATGCCCGGGATAAATCCACCATACTTCTTCATGTTCTCAGCCTGCTCGGCCGGGTCATATTGAACCGAAACGTAGAAGTAGGAGAAGAAGATGGTGAGCACGAAGTACAGGACGATGTACTGCCAGGAGCTCGGCGACTGCAAGTGCGCGATGACATTGCGCTGCCACCAGTTATCAGACACGCCCGCGGAACCGGAGTTAACGATCTGGGTGATGAGCACCGGCATGTAGATCAGCGAGGAAGCGAAGATGACCGGGATAACGCCGGCCTGGTTGACCTTAAGCGGCAGGTAGGTGGAGGAACCACCGTACTGGCGGCGGCCCACCATGCGCTTGGCGTATTGCACCGGAATCCGGCGCTGGCCCTGCTCGATGAAGGTAATGCCCACGACGAGGAAGATGAGCCCGGCAAGAACCATGGCGAAGACCAGGCCGCCATTGTTCTGGAGGATGTTAACGCCGTCGGTAGGAAGGCGGGTAGCAATACCGGCGAAAATCATCAGCGACATACCGTTGCCGATGCCCTTCTCAGTAATCAGCTCACCCATCCACATCACAAGGATGGCGCCGGAGGTCATGGTGATAACGAGCACGATGAGGGTGAAGAAGTTGCGGTCCTCCGCCAGGACGCGCACACCTTGCCCCAGAAGCTGCTCGCGGTCCGCCAGAGCCACGATGCCCGAAGACTGCAGCAGCGCCAACGCCAGGGTGAGGTAGCGCGTGTACTGCGTCATTTTGGCCTGACCGGACTGTCCCTCCTTCTTCAACTGCTCGAAGTGGGGAATGACCACGGTCAGCAGCTGCACGATAATCGACGCCGTAATGTACGGCATGATGCCGATGGCGAAGATGGACAGCTGCAGGAGCGCACCACCGGAGAAGAGGTTGATCACCGAATAGAGGTTGCCTGCTTCCTCCGTGAGGTCACGAAGCCGGCCGGCGATGGTGGCGTAATCAACGCCCGGCGACGGGATCTGTGCGCCAACGCGGTAGAGGATAATCAACACGAGTGTGAAGATGATCTTCTTACGCAGGTCGGCATCTTTGAAAGCCTGCAGAATGGCGGACACTACTAAATCCTCCTGGCCTACCGCGCTTGCTATGCGGTTCGAATTCGCCGCGCACGGGGGTGGATCTCATCTGTTCCCAAACTTTAAGAGTCTTTTTAAGGTCTCTCATAGGAACGGTTGAACACTTTTGACCCCATCACCCTACCAGCCTCGGCCTCATTCGCCACATTGAGCCCGCCCATGCCACGCCGCTGGGCTCCCTATGGTTTTCCCCCTTAGCGCCTTCTACAGATCGGGCCTACCATGGACCCCGTTGCTTTAAGGCAATGTCCTTACAAGATTTTTACGTCTTTTCGACCTTTCCGGCGACGCCTGGAGTGTCTCGGAGTATGGCCGTTCTTGATCTGCCAGACACTGAACCGAAAGAAGTATGTAATTTTATGAGTAAGCGATTCACCCCAATGACCGTGGCTGAGATCATCGATTCCTTCGTTCCCAGCCCCAACCCCTTCCGCTGGGAGGCATTCGACGGTTCCTCTACCGGCCCGGCCGATGCGCAGTTCACCGTCAGGATTAACAACCTCCAGGGCTTGGCCTATATCGCTACTCACCCAGGGGACGTCGGGTTCGCCCGCGCCTATGTCACCGACGGCATCACGGTCGAAGGCGAACACCCGGCGCATCCCTATGGCATCTTCGACGCCTTGCATGCGATGTATGACAAGTTCTCCCGCCCGGACGCCAAGACACTGGCCCGGGTAGCCCGCTCCTTAGCCTCGCTGGGTGCCTTCCAAATCCAGCCGGTCCCAGAGGTTGAGCGCGCTTCCTGGCTGCGCCGCAAGCTGCACGAAGGCCTGTCCAAGCATTCCAAGGAGCGCGATGCAGACGTCATCTCCGATCACTACGACGTGGGCAATGACTTCTACGAACTCTTCCTCGGCGATTCGATGACATATACCTGCGCCTACTACCCCTCCCCCGACGCCATGCTGGATGAGGCTCAGGAAAACAAGTACCGGCTCATCTTCGACAAGCTGCGCCTCAAGGAGGGCGACCGCCACCTGGACGTCGGCTGTGGCTGGGGCGGGATGGTGCGCTACGCCGCTAAGCGCGGCGTGAAGTCAGTCGGTGTGACCTTGTCCAAGGAACAGGCTGAATGGGGCCAAGCCAAGATTAAGGAGGAGGGCCTCGAGGACCTGGCGGAAATCCGCTTCCTGGATTACCGCGACGTCACCGAGGAAGGCTTCGATGCCATCTCCGCCATCGGGCTACTCGAGCATATCGGTGTCAAGAACTATCCCAGCTTCTTCAGCTTCCTTCACGGCAAGCTCAAGCCAGGTGGTGTGATGCTCAACCACTGCATCACCTACCCGGATAACCATAAAACGCCGAAGGGTGGGTTCATCGACCGCTATATCTTCCCCGACGGCGAGCTCTCCGGCTCCGGCACCATCACCAAGTGCATGCAGGATGCCGGATTCGAAGTTGTCCACACGGAATCCCTCCGCTTCGACTACATGCGCACGCTGCATGATTGGTGCGAGAACCTCAAGGAGAATTGGGAAGAAGCCTGCTCGCTGGTGGGTCTGCCCACCGCGCGCCTGTGGGCCATCTATATGGCCGGCTCCGAGTGGGGCTTTGAGCACAACATCATCAACCTGTACCACTTCGTGGGCGTCAAACTGGGCGAAGCCGGCTCCCGCGCCGGCGTGCCAGAGCGCCGCTGGTGGGAAGATTCGCGCTTCTAAAGACTTAAGGGAGTTTTATGTTGACCGATCTCATCCGTAATCACCGCAGCGTTGACGCAGTAGAGATTCCGCCGGTGGGCTGGAAGGCGCACCGGGAGGGCGTCGATAAGCTGCTGCGTAGCTTCTGCGCGGTGCCGAAGGATAAGCGTGTGCGTTTGGCCAAGAAAACCTCGAACCTGTTCCGCGGGCGCAGCGGTGAGCAAGCCGGGCTGGACGTCTCCGGTCTGGATGGGGTGATTGAGGTTGATCCCATTGCACAGACCGCCGAGGTTCAGGGCATGTGCACCTACGAGGACCTCGTCGACGCCACCCTGCCGCACGGCCTCATGCCCTTTGTGGTGCCGCAGCTCAAGACCATTACGCTGGGCGGCGCCGTGACGGGCATGGGCGTGGAGTCCACGAGCTTCCGCGATGGACTGCCGCATGAATCCGTATTGGAGATGGACGTCCTGACGGGCACGGGGGATATTGTCACGTGCTCGCGCGAGGAGAACGTCGATCTCTTCCGCCTCTTCCCCAACTCCTATGGCTCCTTGGGCTATGCGGTGCGCCTGAAGATTGAGCTGCGCGCGGTCAAACCTTATGTGGAGCTGCGGGAGGTACGCTTTCACGACTTCGAGTCTTTGGCACACACGCTTGACGACGTCTCCCGCACCCACACCTACGACGATGTCGAAGTGCACGGCCTGGATGGCGTGGTCTTCTCGCCGGAGGAGTCATACCTCGTCATGGCCCGTTTCACCGATGAGGAGGGACCAACCTCGGACTACACGCGGGAGAAAATCTTCTATCGCAGCCTCCAGCATGCGAACGGCATCCGGCGCGACCGCCTCACGGTGCGCGACTATATCTGGCGCTGGGACACGGACTGGTTCTGGTGTTCGCGCGCCTTCGGGGCGCAGAATCCGCGCGTGCGCAAGGTGTGGCCGCGGCAGCTGCGCCGCAGTTCCTTCTACTGGAAGCTCGTGCGCCTAGACCGCAAATACGAGCTGGAGTACAACTTCATCAAGAAGCCGAAGGGCCTGCCCCGCGCCGAGCGCGTGGTGCAGGACATCGAGGTCACACCGGACAATTTGCCGGAGTTCTTGGATTGGTTTTTCCAAGCCTCCGGCATCCAACCAGTGTGGCTGTGCCCGATTCGGCTGCGCGAGGGCGTCGAAGACCTCGCTGACACGGGCACGCTGGCCGCTGATTCCCCAGCTCCGTGGCCGCTGTACCCCCTGCGCCCGGGCCAGACCTGGATCAACGTGGGCTTTTGGTCAGGCGTAGAGGGCAATCACGTCGACCCCTCTGCTCCAGGCAATGGCGCCTTCAATCGCGTCATCGAAGACAAGGTGAGCGAGCTAGGCGGGCATAAATCGTTGTATTCGGAGGCATTCTACTCCCCCGAAGAATTTGCCAAGCTCTACGGCGGAAACCTCCCGGAGCGCATCAAGGCCGTCACCGATCCGGATGGCCGCTTCCCTGGCCTCTACGAGAAGACGGTCAACGAGGCCTAACGGCCCCGCATAAATTTCATGCCATACGGTTTCTCCCAAAAGGCATTAATACCTTTTGAGAGATGCCTTTTGCGGCACTCTCCACGTAAACCCCCAGGTCAATACATAACACGCAAGCCATAAGGCACCCCTCAAAAGGTACTCATGCCTTCTGCGCCCAGGGCTGCCCCGAAAACGCCAGAAGCCCTCCCGAAGGCCACCGAAAGGTGGCGCCGCGGGAGGGCTATGGCTCTCACAGAGCCTGTAAGAGAATTACTTGGTTGCGGTGGCGGTGCCGCCAGCAGCCTCGATCTTCTCAACAGCAGACTTGGAGAACTTGTCAGCGGTGACGTTCAACTTAACGTTGATCTCACCGTTGCCCAGAACCTTGACCGGCTGGTTCTTGCGAACCAGGCCAGCAGCAACGATGTCCGCAACGGTGACGTCGCCACCGTTAGCGAAAGCCTCTGCGAGGTCAGCAACGTTGACTACCTGGTACTCAACGTGGTTCGGGTTCTTGAAGCCCTTAAGCTTCGGCAGACGCATGTGGATCGGCATCTGGCCACCCTCGAAAGCAGCTGGTACCTGCTTACGAGCTCCGGTGCCCTTGGTACCGCGACCAGCGGTCTTACCCTTGGATGCTTCACCGCGGCCGACGCGGGTCTTGGGCTTGTTGGATCCTGCGGCCGGGCGCAGGTCGTGGAGCTTGATGATATCAGCCATGGTTTACTCCCCTGCCACTTCTTCGACGGTGACCAGGTGACGCACCTTGTGAACCATACCGCGGATGATCGGGGTGTCCTGCTTCACAACAGAGTGACCGATGCGCTTGAGACCAAGCGACTCCATGTTTGCGCGGTGGTTCGGCTTGGTGCCCACAAGGCCCTTTACCTGAGTAATCTTCAGAGCCATTGCTTATGCCTCCTGACCTGCGCGCTTGCGCAGCATCTGGGCCGGTGCGACCTCCTCGAGGGACTTGCCACGACGTGCGGCAACTTCCTCAGGGCGAACCAGCTGCTTGAGGCCGTCCACGGTAGCGCGGACGACGTTGAGAGCGTTGTCGGAGCCCAGGGACTTCGACAGAATGTCTTGCACGCCAGCGCACTCAAGCACCGGACGAGCAGCACCGCCGGCGATGACACCGGTACCCGGAGCGGCCGGCTTCATCATCACGATGCCAGCTGCGTCGCGACCCTCAACCGGGTGGGTAATGGTGCCAGCAATCATCGGGACGCGGAAGAAGTTCTTGCGAGCCTCTTCTGCACCCTTCTGGATTGCGGCCGGGACTTCCTTGGCCTTGCCGTAGCCGACGCCCACCATGCCCTGGCCGTCGCCGACGACGACGAGAGCGGTGAAGGACATGTTGCGGCCACCCTTGACGGTCTTAGCGACGCGGTTGATGGTCACAACGCGCTCGATGTACTTATCGCGCTCGTTGTCCTGGTGGTTGCGGCGGTCGTTACGACGGCCGTTGTTGCGACCCTTGCGGTCGTTGTTGTTCTCGGCGGAGCGTCCGCCGTCACGCTGTTCACGGTCCGACATTAGGCGTTCCTTCCGTTGATGTTTCCGTATGCCTTAATCATTAGAACTGCAGACCACCTTCGCGAGCGGCGTCGGCCAGCGCAGCAACGCGGCCGTGGTACTTGTAGCCTGCACGGTCGAAGACGACCTGCTCGATGCCAGCGGCCTTGGCGCGCTCAGCGATGAGCTGGCCTACCTTGGCAGCCTTGGCCTTCTTATCGCCCTCGAGTGCACGCACGTCGGCTTCCATGGAGGAAGCGGCAGCCAGGGTGTGGCCGGCCAGGTCGTCGATGACCTGAACGTGCATGTGGCGGGAGGAGCGGTGAACGACCAGACGCGGTGCCTCAGGGGTGCCGCGGAGGGTCTTACGGATGCGGAAGTGGCGGCGCGCGCGTGCTTCACGACGACGCGAGGAAATGTCCTTGCCAACCGGGGTGCGCTTTGCGTTTTCAGTGTTAGCCATTGCTTACTTACCCGTCTTTCCGACCTTGCGGCGGACCTGCTCGCCGTCGTAGCGAATACCCTTGCCCTTGTAAGGATCGTCCTTACGCAGGCGGCGGATGTACGCGGCGACCTGTCCAACCAGTTGCTTGTCAATACCAGATACGGAGAGCTTGGTTGCGCCATCCACAGCGAAGGTGATGCCCTCCGGAGCCTCGATGAGGATCGGGTGGGAGTAGCCCAGAGAGAACTCCAGGTCCTTACCCTTCTGCTGGACACGGTAACCAACACCGAAGATTTCCATCTTCTTGGTGTAGCCCTCGGTCACGCCAACAACGGCGTTGTTGACCAGGGAGCGGGCCAGACCGTGCAGGGCGCGGTTCTTGCGGTCGTCATCCGGACGGGAGACCTTGATCTCGTCATCCTCGACGGCTGCGGTGATCGGCTCCGGCAGCTCAACCTCGAGGGTGCCCTTGGCACCCTTAACGTTGACAACCTGGCCATTGATGGTGATGTCGACGCCCTTCGGGACGGCGATAGGTGCTAGACCGATACGAGACATGTGTCAATCCTCCCTTACCAGACGTAGGCGAGAACTTCTCCGCCTACACCCTTCTCCTGAGCCTGACGGTCGGTAAGCAGACCCTGAGACGTGGAAATGATAGCCACGCCCAGGCCGCCCAGAACCTGCGGCAGTTCGGTGGACTTTGCGTACACACGCAGACCCGGCTTAGACACGCGACGCAGACCCGAGAGGGAACGCTCACGGTTGTTGTACTTAAGCTCGAGGGACAGCTCGTGGCCCTCGACGGAGTAGTCAGCGATGTAGCCTTCCTGCTTCAAGATCTCAGCGATGTTCGCCTTGAGCTTGGAGGTCGGCATCGACACGACGTCGTGGTGCGCATTAGATGCGTTGCGCACGCGCGACAGCATGTCGGCAATAGGATCAGTCATAGTCATATGAGTGACCTTTAACCTTTCTCGTTGCGGTTCCCACAAAAGCTCACCAAAGCGTTTTCCGTGTGATTTCGGGCTACTCACGCTCCCCGCGGTCAATACCACGAGGCGCTCGCCACCCTTTGATACAGACAACGGTCCGCTATCTACGGCGAGGGGCCTACAACAAAGTAGATGTGTTCAATTCTTCCGGCTTGGCACGTTTCCGCACCTCCTGCACTGTTTTCGCGGCACAGGAGTGGAAAAATGCAAGTCCGTCGGATTACTCTACCCGCTGACATGCAGTTTTCCAAAACGCGTTAGCATAGGAAGCCATGAGCGAAACACCTGATCCGATCCGCACCGCCCATCAGTGGCTGAAGGAGGCTGCCGAGCTGATCGGCGCCTCTCCCGAGGAGGCCACCGCTTTGATCAAAGAACTTCTCGATCTGACCAAAGACGTTGCGCATACCCAGTCCCGGCCCGCCGCTCCCCTAACCGCTTACCTGGTGGGGCTCGCGTCCAAGAACACCGATGAGGCCCGTGCACACATTGCCACCTTGAAGGAGGCCCTCAACCGATGAGCGGGCGCGTCAACGCCACATTCGCTGTGACCAAGGTGCGCCTCGATGAGAACGGCCACGTCACCCAAGTCGATACCCGTGGCGATTCCGTCGCCGGCGAGGAGCCGCTGGAGATCCGCGTCGGCGGGCAAACACTAACGACGACGATGCGCACCCCGGGACACGACGTCGAGCTGGCACATGGTTTCCTCCACTCCGAAGGACACATTGAGAAGGTCAGTGACGTCCGGGGGGCCCGCTACTGCGCCGGCGCCTCGGTGGATGGGCGCAATCCCTATAATCTGCTCGACGTGGAGCTGGCTAACCCCCACGCGCTCACGCTCGCCGATCTGCGTCTGACCACCACCACGTCCGCCTGCGGCGTGTGTGGCACCTCCTCCATCGAGGCACTCATGAAGCAGTCACGCTACGAGATTCCACAGGTGCCGGTGGATCCGGGGGTCGTCGCCAAGCTGCCCGAGGCCCTCAAGCGGGAGCAGAAGCAGTTCCGTAAAACCGGAGGTATTCACGCTGCCGGGGCCTTTACTCTCGACGGCGCTCCCGTCGTGGTGCGCGAGGACGTCGGGCGGCACAACGCCGCCGACAAGGTCATCGGCAACCTGCTCATGGAAGGAAAGCTGCCCGCCAGTGACCTCATTCTGGTCATGAGCTCGCGCGCCAGCTTCGAACTCGTCAATAAAGCAGCGATGGCCGGCTTCGGCATGCTTGTCGCGGTCTCCGCAGCCTCCTCCTTAGCCGTCACAACCGCCCGGGAGACGGGCATGGCGCTCGTCGGCTTTACCCGCGGCGACCGATTCAACCTTTATTCGGGTCAACTTAGTCGCGATACGCTTCCGGGCCGGAGTTAAGCCACGCGTAGACCCCACCCATGAGGAAGCCACCGCCGATGAGGTTTCCCATCCACGCGATGGACCAGTTGGTGAGCACCGCGCCCAGGCTAAAGGCATCGGGCAGCGGGCTAGCACAGAAGACCGTCAGCAACATCAGACAGAAGTTCGCGATGACGTGCTCAAGGCTTAAGCCCACAAAGCACGCGATGATGGGAACGATGACGAAGAATTTGGACACCAGCTCCTTGGCCGAGATCGCCCCGATGATCGCCATGTTCACCACGAAGTTGGCAACGACGGCCTCGACGAAAAGACCGCCCGGGGTCTTCTCCAGCTTCCCCGCCGACATCGTGGCGATAAGGTGACCCGGGTCCATGTTTCCCAGCTTCGCGGACACCGACATGGCGGCGGCAAAAATCACTACGCCGACGAGGTTAAACAGCGTGGTCACCACGAGCAACCACAGCGCCTTTCCCCACCCCACCTGCTTCTTCACCGCGCCGTAGACCATGTACATCATGTTGCTGGTGGCCAAATCAGCACCCAAGATGACAATGGCGAACAGGCCGAGCCCGAAAAGCGCAGCGAAAACCAAGGAGCCTAAGCCAGTCGCGTGCTTTTCGACACCCATCCCCACTACGCCAGCGAATGCCGTGCCGATGGCTAGGTACGCGCCCGCCAGGGTAGCTCGCACGGCGAAACGGGCGAGGGATTCGTCGAGAAGCGTGAGCTTCTTCTTCACCGCAACGGCGGCGGCTTCGTTGAGAGACATCCAGTACCTCACTGGCTCGAGAAACGTTAAGGCACCCGATATCGTACTCCGTGTCAGGACGCGCGAAACCCCCGGCCTCCTTGCAGGGAGTACCGGGGGTCGTTCTCTATCTCAAAGAGAAAGTGTCGCCGCTTACTTGAACGGGAAGCCGAGCTCGCGCAGGAGCTTGCGGCCTTCCTCGTCGTTGGTAGCGGAGGTGACGACGGTGATGTCCATACCGCGCGGGCGGTCCACCTTGTCGATGTCGATCTCGTAGAACATGGTCTGCTCGCTGAGGCCGAAGGTGTAGTTGCCGTGGCCGTCGAACTGCTGGTCGGAGAGACCGCGGAAGTCGCGAATACGCGGCAGCGCGATGGTCAGCAGGCGGTCCAGGAACTCCCACATGCGGTCGCCACGCAGGGTAACGCGTGCGCCGATGGGCATGCCCTCACGGAGCTTGAAGTTAGCGATGGACTTCTTAGCGCGACGCACCTGCGGCTTCTGGCCGGTGATAGCGGTAAGGTCCTCGAGAGCGCCGTTGATCATCTTGGAGTCGCGGGCAGCGTCGCCCACACCCATGTTGACGACAACCTTGGTGACGCCCGGAATCTGCATCACGTTCTCATACTTGAACTCTTCGTTCAGAGCCTTCTTGATTTCCTCGCGGTAGCGGGTCTTCAGACGCGGAGTGTAGTTCTCGCTCATTTTAGATGTCCTTCCCGTTGCTACGTGCGATGCGGACCTTCTTGCCGTTCTCGTCGAAACGGTAGCCCACGCGGGTCGGGTTGCCCTCGGAGTCAACGATCGCAACGTTGGACACGTGGATCGGAGCTTCCTGGGTAACGATTCCGCCGGACTCGGCGCCACGCTCGGTAGCGGAGTTAGCAACGTGCTTTTTGACGCGGTTAACGCCCTCAACGAGGACCTTGTCACGCTTCGGGTATGCCTCGATGACCTTGCCCTTCGCGCCCTTGTCCGGGCCCGAAATAACGATCACCATATCGCCCTTATGAATCTTCATAAGACTAGATCACCTCCGGTGCGAGAGAAACGATCTTCATGAAGCGCTTGTCACGAAGTTCGCGAGCAACCGGGCCGAAGATGCGGGTACCGCGCGGCTCGTTGTCACCCTTGAGAATAACTGCGGCGTTTTCATCGAATGCGATGTAGGAGCCGTCCGGGCGACGGGTCTCCTTCTTGGCACGTACGATGACGGCCTTGACGATGTCGCCTTCCTTTACGTTGCCACCCGGGATGGCTTCCTTGACAGTGGCGACGACGATGTCACCAATGCCAGCGAAACGTCGAACGGAGCCGCCGAGAACGCGGATGACGAGGATCTCTCGTGCACCAGAGTTATCGGCGACGCGCAGACGCGATTCTTTCTGAATCACTATGGGTCTCCTGACCTGGATTAACGTGCGTCAAGATTTCCGTCCTTGACACACCTGGTCTACTTGCTTATGTGGCACAGGCTGTGCGACGAACTCGCTGTTCACAGCGGTCGAAGGGTCTCGGTGCGGCGATTCGGAAACGCATCGCGCTGCACCGACCGGCCATATGCAACCCATACATTCAAGCATGCCTTAGACTGTTTCCCCAAATTGCACGCCCCGCTGCTTCCCACAGCCCGGCTGCATGACGGGGCTCCCATGCGGCATACCCCCTCGCTCGCGTCTGCACTCCTAGGCCTTGGAGGCTGATGCAGTGGTTGTCGCATCAGCAGGTTCTGGTTTCGGGTCCACGGTAAGGAATGCATCGCCGAAGGAAATCTCCTCGCCCGTGACGAAGGCCGGCAGGACCGGGCCTGTCTTCTTCGAGTTGGACACGACGACCGGCGTGGTCACCGGGTAGTCGGCGGCCTTGATGGCTGCGATGTCGAACTCGCACAGCAGGTCACCAGCCTTCACCTCATCGCCCTTGGACACGTGCGAGGTGAAGTGCTCGCCCTTCAGGTTCACGGTGTCGAAGCCGATGTGCATGAGAATGTCCACGTTGTTGCCGTCAGCATCCTTGCCACGCACGGCATACGCGTGCTTGGAGGGGAAGGTGACGGTAACCTTGCCGTCAATCGGGGATACGAGGCGCCCCTCGGTCGGCTCGACGGCCACACCCGCACCCAGCTTGCCAGCGGCAAACATCGGGTCCGAGACCGACGCCAAGGCGATAGCTTTTCCAGCCAGCGGGGAGGCCACGCGATAGGCATTCGGGTCGGCGGTGGCAGCAGGCACCGCGCCGCCGACACCGGTGGCAGCACCGGTCTCATCGGGGTCGATGGAACCATGCTTGGAAATGAGGTAGCGGCCATAGGCAAAGGCCACGCCGAAAGCGAGGATCAAAGAGGTAAAGGCGCAGACGAAGAACTGCGTGTAATCCTCGGGACGCATGGAGACGAAGCCGATGAAGCCGGCGGCGCCGAGGGCGGTTGCTTTGACGTCGAAAAGCGCAATGAGCGTCGCGGCAATCGCGGAGGCACCCATGCCGATGTAGAAAGGCCAGCGCAGTCGCAGGTTCACACCGAAGATGGCAGGCTCGGTAATACCGAAGAGCGCGGACACACCCGAAGCGCCGGACAGACCCTTGAGCTTCTCAGAACGGGTCAGGAAGTAGACCGCCAGGGCCACGCCACCCTGGGCAATGTTGGCCACGGAAGCGACCGCAAAGATGAAGGAGCCGCCCTCGTTCCACAGCATGGTCTCGATCGGCGGGAAGGATTGGTGCAGGCCCGTGATGACAATCGGCGAGTAGAACAGACCGAAGATGAAGCCGCCCACCGGGCCGGCAAACGTGTACAGGTCATTAAGACCCGCGCCGAGCATGTCGCCCGCAGTGCGCAGCACCGGCCCCACTGCGATGAAGGTAATAAAGCCCGTCACCAGCAGCGTGAGCAGCGGGGTGAGCAGGAAGTCCACCGTTCCCTTAAGGTGCTTGTGCAGGAATTTCTCAATCGTGGCCAGAATCCACGCGATGACCAGGATGGGCAGGATGGAGCCTTGGTAGCCCGCTTGGGCAACGTCGAGGCCGAAGATATTCCAGTAGGCCATCTCCCCTGCCTCGATGGTCGCGGCCACCTGGTAACCATTGACCAGGTCCGGCATCACCATCGCCATGGCCATGCCGGCGCCGAGGAACTCGTTACCGCCGAAGCGCTTGGTGGCGGTAAAGCCCACCAAGATCGGCAGGAAGGCAAACGGCGCGGAGGCCAAAAGGTTAATGAGCCCAGCAACATCTGCCATGGCCGGGAACATCTCAATAACGGACTGCTCACCAAACAAACCATTGACGGTCAGGACGTTGTTGAGCGCCATGAGCAGACCGCCACCGACCAGAATCGGGATGAGCGGCACGAAGATATCCGCGAGGACCTTCACCGCGCGGGAGAACCAGTTGCCGGAATCGGCGGCAATGTCCTTGAGCTTATCGGTGGAGACCGCGATGTCCTTGGTGGTTATCTTGTTGAGCTGGTCGAAGACGATGTTGACATCGCCCGGACCGACGATGACCTGGAACATGCCCCCGGCCTCAAAAATGCCTTTGAGGTCCGGATCGTTTTCCAGGGCGGCCTTGTCGACCTTCTTGCTGTCTTTGAGCACCATGCGCAGGCGAGTGGCGCAGTGTGCGAGCGCCACGATGTTGTCTTCGCCGCCGATGGCTGAGAGTATTCGCGCCGCGACCTGTGAGTGATCCATTCCGGCGTGCCTCCTAGAAGAGTGAGATGAATTAAATAGCGTCACCTCCTATTAGACACGTTACCCAACACAAAGCCAAGCATTCGGGCATAAATATAGGAAAATTCACACCCTAACGGGCTTCCCAGCCGTGCCAGCGAGCGTCGCTGGCACCAAAAATCGCCGACGCGCCCGCAATCCGCCCATCGCCCGCGAAGACCTCCACGGCACATCCATCCGCGATGAGCTCCACGGAGCCAGCCGGGCAGGGAACGACGCGCTCATCGTCCCCAACTGCCAAACGGAGTTCTCCCCCGCCGTAGGTGACGCGGAAGGCGTCGGCCCCGGAGTCGTCGACAAGCACGTACGTTCCCTCGCCGGCCATCAGCGTGGCTACCGAACCGAACCCAACGCGTGCTGCCTCCGCCGGCACAGCCGGCAGCGACCACAACGGCGCCTGGCGCAACCAGCCTTCCTCCAGCCACACGCGCCGCGGCAAGGTGAGCGTGTGGACCCAGCCCTGGGCAACCGTCGGGGTGTCATCCTGCACGGGCAGCCCCATCCACCCCAGCATGATGGCCTCGCCATCCTTTTCCACCAGCTGCGGCGCATAAAACTGGTGGCCATAATCCAGCTCGCTAAAGCCCCGCTCCACGTGGAAGACGGTGCCCTCCAACCGGCCCACGAGGTAACCGCACTGATCGGAGGAGGCGTAGTGCGTGGTGCCGTCAGCAACCACCGGCTCGAGTCCTTGCGGGCAGATGACCAAGACGTCCTTGTCCTCTCCCGTCGCGCGGTCCCGGAGCGTGAGAAGGTTGGGGCACTCCCACATGTAGCCGCCCGGCACGAGATCCGGGCTCAGGCCCGGCTGAGCACTCGAGGTATCAAAGGTGATCGTGCCTTCAAAGGACCACTGCGCCAAGTCCGTAGAGCGGTAGAGCACGGCGTGCCCGCTTTCGTCTTCTGCTTGGGCGCCGAGCACCATGCGCCAGCCGGCACCATCGCGGGTGATCTGGGGATCGCGGTAGTGCCCCGTGAAGCCCTCCGCGGGGCCATTGATGAGCGGGTTGGCGGGGTCGTGCTCATAGAAACCGCCTTCTGGACCGCCGGCATCGACGGCACGGACGCGATTCTGCGAGGGAATCCGCACGCCATCGCGCTTGAGATTGCCGGTATAAAACAGCCAGACGTCCTCACCGTCGACCACTGCGCCGCCCGAGTAGCAGCCGTGGGCGTCGTGCTCACGGATGGGATACAGCGCGTCCGGGTAGTGCCGCCATGGCTTCGCCTCGCTTAAGGAGGCCACGGCATGACCCCAGCCTGTCTGCTTCGCCGCGTGCGGGAAGTAGGGGTCGTGCTGATAATAAACATGCAGGTTGTTGCCATCGATGAAGACCCCATTCGGGTCATTGAGGCGGCCGGAGGGCGGGGAGAGATGGAAAAGCGGACGGTAGTTCATGCTCTCGATAGTATGGGTTCCATGAACATTATGGTGTGTGGCGAAGGCCTTGTTGACCTCGTTCCGCGCGGACGCGGGCAGCTGGCGGATTTAACACCGGCCTTGGGTGGCGGCCCCTTCAACGTAGCGGTCGCGGCGGGGCGTTTGGGTGCAAACGTGGGATTTCAGTCGCGTCTCTCGCGGGATGCATTCGGGCAGGCGCTGATTGAACGCCTTGCTGAAGAGGGCGTCGATACCTCGCTCGTGCAGCGCGGTGACGAGCCCACAACACTAGCGGTCTGCAATATCGGGGAGGACGGGTCGGCCACCTATTCTTTCTATACGGAGGGCACGGCGGACCGCCTGGTGGAGCCTGTGCTTGCCGACGTCCCCTGGGCCTGCTTCGGCACCGTCTCCCTCGCCTTGGAGCCTGGCGCATCCCGCTATGCCGCGCTGCTTCAGGAGCTTGCGGCACAGGGCACGAAAGTGGCCTTGGATCCCAACATCCGCCCCTTCTTCGCCACCCCGGCGCACCGTGAGTTCTTGCTGTCCTTGCTGCCGCACGTCACGCTGCTGAAGCTGAGTGAGGAAGAAGTTGAGTTCCTCGGTGAGGACGCGCTGGCACAAGTGCCTGTGGTCGTAACCACGCGTGGCGCGGAGGGGCTCAGTGTGCGCACAGATTCGGTATCGGTGCAGGTCCCGCCGGTCACGGTAGAGGTGGCGGACACCATCGGCGCGGGCGACACAGTCATGGCCGCGCTCTTGAGCCAGGTGGTGGAGCGGGATATTGATGCGCTGGGCGTCGAGGAGTGGCGGGAAATCCTGCGCTTTGCGGCGACGGCCGCAGCCATTACGGTGTCCCGCACGGGCGCGCAGCCGCCCACGCTTTCTGAGGTGGAGGAGCGCCTGTGAGTTATCCACTGCGCGCCGGCGTCCTGCACGGCCTGCTCTTCGTGCTGGTGGCCGTGGCCTTCATCCTGCCGGTGCTCTTCGGCGCTGCAGCACTACTACCGGTGCCGCTTGCGGCGTGGGCGTCGGTGGTGCTCGCCGCACTCGCGCTTGTCGACGCCTCCTACCACGCCTTCTCCCCCTCCCAGCGCCCCACCCGCGGTTTACGAGCCCTGTCGGCGGTAGGCAGCGCTGCGCTCATCGCTGGCTGGTTGGTGTGGCTGCGGATTTATAACACCATCGACCTGGTGAGCGCCACGCCCTACCGTATCGGCACGTTCCTTCTCGCGGTGGGCGCGGTGCTCAGTGCGTTTTGCCTCGCTATCGCTTTCACGCACCGGCCGCCCCGGCGGGATCGCTAAAGAATATCTGCCGGTATGTAGATCACGCGCAGCGTGCCCATAGGGACACTAACATCGCTTTGCCAGAAACCGTTCCTGGCATCAATCGGCAAGGTGACCTTCGTGCCTTCGTAGCCGTCCCACGCATCCCCATTGCTGAAACCGATGCATTCCTGGTTTGCACGAACCTCCACCTCACCCGGCCTGCCGCTCATGCTGCCGCTCAAGGTGGTGGGCGCGTCCAAGGCAACGAACCAGACTTCCTTAGAGGCATATTCAGGCAAAACAATGCCTGGCTCACCGCCGTCGAGGTCACCTGCTTGGGCTTTGTACACGGTGCCCGACACAGTGGAGGGAACATCGGCAGGATTACCCTCGCTGCGGACGCGATCCTTCCGGTACACGCACTTTTCGATGCCGCTGGCCGCAGAGGTGCCCGCGCCGTCTTTAGCTACGTCCTGTGCGTTGGACGTCCTCGGTTTTTCAGCCGTGCCAGAATCAGCGGCCCCAGGTTTATAGCCGGCTGGCAGCGTCGGCTGAGGGCCGGCTGCACCGATGCTCGGCTGTGGCTGTGCGTCGTCTTCCTGGGCCTCCTCCGTAGCTGAAGCAGCGACGTCGACAGCATCTACGGTGGAGGCGTCGGAAGCGACAGGCGCAGGATCCTCGGCAGCACAGCCAGCAAGGGCCGCAACGGAGGAAGCGCAGGCGAGGGCAACAGTAATGCGCGAGAGCGAGGACATACGAAGATAAGCCTTTCAAGAGATGAACGGGCTTACCCTAACACGTTCCTGCAGCGTAAACGTCATGGTTGGAGAGCACTCCCCCTCTCCAGGCTGTCGTGTGAAGCGCGCCTTCGGCGGCAACGGGATGAGCGCATAAAAAATGACCCCCACGTAAACCGTGGGGGCCACTGTTATCGAGGAGGGCTGGGTTTTACTTAGCCTTCTCAACGATCTCGACGAGACGGAAGTGCTTGTCCTTGGACAGCGGGCGAGTCTCGGCGATGAGAACGCGGTCGCCGATGCCGGCGGTCTCGTTCTCGTCGTGCGCCTTAACCTTCTTGTTAGTGCGCATAATCTTGCCGTAGAGGGCGTGCTGCTTGCGGTCCTCGAGCTCGACAACGATGGTCTTATTCATCTTGTCGGAGACAACGATGCCGGTGCGGGTCTTGCGAGCGCCCTTTTCCTTCTTAGTGTTCACGTTTGCCTCACTCATGATTAAGCCTCAGCTCCCGGAGCAACGGACAGGCCCAGCTCGCGCTCGCGCAGAACGGTGTAGATGCGGGCGATGTCGCGCTTAACCGTGCCGATGCGGCGGTTGTTGGTCAGCTGGCCAGTGGCCTTCTGGAAACGAAGGTTGAAAAGCTCTTCCTTCGCATCCTTCAGGCGGTTCTCCAGCTCAGCGTTGTCGAGCTCACGGAACTCGTGGGCGGGGGTACCGGTAGCCATTAGAACTGGTCCTCCTTCTTGATGATGCGGACCTTGCACGGAAGCTTCTGGCCGGCGCGGCGCAGAGCCTCGATGGCGGTAGCTTCGTTCGGGTAGGTCATCTCGAAGAGGATGCGGCCCGGCTTAACGTTGGCAACCCACTTCTCGACGGGACCCTTACCGGAACCCATACGCACGCCGAGCGGCTTCTGGGTCAGCGGACGGTCCGGGAAGATGTTGATCCACACCTTGCCACCACGCTTGACGTGGCGGTTGATGGCAATACGTGCGGCCTCAATCTGGCGGTTGGTGATGTACGCCGGCTCAAGAGCCTGGATGGCGTAGTCACCGAAGTTGATGCGGTTACCGCCCTTGGACACACCCGAGCGGGTCGGGCGGTGCTGGCGACGGTACTTGACGCGCTTAGGAATCAGCATGGATTAGCCCTCCTGCTTCTGCTGTGCGCGCTGGCGACGCTGGCCACCACGGCGCGAGCGACCGTTACGGTCACCGCGGCCGCGGCCCTGCGCCGGAGCGTTCAGTTCGGACTCGCGGACGCCACCGACAACGTCACCCTTGTAGATCCACACCTTGATGCCGATGCGGCCGAAGGTGGTGTGGGCCTCTGCGGTGCCGTAGTCGATTTCGGCGCGAAGGGTGTGCAGCGGAACGCGACCCTCGTGGTAGCGCTCAACGCGAGACATTTCTGCACCGCCCAGGCGGCCGGACAGCAGAATCTTGATGCCCTTGACCTGCGGCTGGCGCATAGCGGACTGGATAGCCTTGCGCATTGCACGACGGAATGCGACGCGGTTAACCAGCTGCTCCGCGATGGACTGTGCAACCAGGGTTGCGTTGGCGTCGACCTGCTTGACCTCGAGGATGTTGAGGGCAACCATCTTGCCGGTGAGCTTCTCCAGCTCACGACGGATGCGGTCAGCCTCAGCGCCGCGGCGGCCAATCACGATGCCCGGGCGGGCGGTGTGAATGTCCACGCGGACGCGGTCGCGGGTGCGCTCGATGACGACGTCGGCAATGCCGGCGCGGTCGAGGCCCTTCTCTAGGTACTCGCGGATCTTGATGTCTTCGGCTACGTAGTTTGCGTAGTCCTTATCGGCGTACCAGTGGGTCTTCCAGTCGGAAGTGATGCCCAAACGTAGGCCGTGAGGATGGATCTTCTGGCCCATTACTTGGCCCCTTCCTTCTGGCTCTCGACAACCACGGTGATGTGGCTGGTGCGCTTACGAATCATGAATGCGCGGCCCTGTGCGCGCGGCTGGAAACGACGCATGGTCGGACCCTCGTTGGCGTATGCCTCGGAGATGACCAGGGTGCGCGGATCCAGGCCGAAGTTGTTCTCAGCGTTGGCGGCTGCGGATGCAACGACCTTGGCAACCGGCTCAGCGGCGCCCTGCGGAGCGTACTTCAGGATTGCAAGTGCCTCGGCTACGGACTTACCGCGGACCAAGTCGATGACGCGGCGTGCCTTCATCGGGGTAACGCGGACGTAGCGAGCCGTTGCGGATGCGGAGGTGATGGTGTCACTCATCGCTTATCGACGTCCCTTCTTGTCGTCCTTGACGTGACCCTTAAAGGTCTTGGTGGGTGCGAACTCACCGAGCTTGTGACCAACCATGGAGTCCTCAACGAACACCGGCACATGCTTGCGGCCGTCGTGGACGGCGAAGGTGTGACCGATGAAGTCGGGCAGGATGGTGGAACGGCGAGACCAGGTCTTGATGACCTGCTTGGTGCCGGCCTCGTTCTGAGCATCAACCTTGTTGAGGAGGTGCTCATCGACGAACGGGCCCTTCTTAAGGCTGCGTGGCATTGTTTACCTCCTCTTAGCGCTTCTTGTTCGGGCGACGACGGCGCACGATCATGTTGTTCGAGTAACGGTTCGGGTTGCGGGTGCGGCCTTCCTTGTGGCCCCACGGCGACACCGGGTGGCGGCCACCCGAGGTCTTACCCTCACCACCACCGTGCGGGTGGTCAACCGGGTTCATAACGACACCGCGGACGGTCGGGCGGACGCCCTTCCAGCGCATACGGCCGGCCTTGCCCCAACGGATGTTCATCTGGTCAGCGTTGCCAACCTCACCGACGGTGGCGCGGCAACGGATGTCGACGCGACGGATCTCGGAGGACGGCATACGCAGGATGGCGTACTTGCCTTCCTTACCCAGCAGCTGGATGGAGGCACCAGCGGAGCGGGCCAGCTTAGCGCCAGCGCCCGGCTTGAGCTCCACAGCGTGGATGGTGGTACCGGTCGGGATGTTGCGCAGCGGCAGGTTGTTGCCAACCTTGATATCTGCGTTCGGACCAGCCTCGACGATGGTGCCCTGCTTCAGGCCCTTCGGGGCGATGATGTAGCGCTTCTCGCCGTCTGCGTAGTGCAGGAGGGCGATGTTGGCGGTACGGTTCGGGTCGTACTCGATGTGTGCGACCTTTGCAGGGATGCCGTCCTTGTCGGTACGACGGAAGTCGATCAGACGGTAACGGCGCTTGTGGCCACCGCCGATGTGGCGGGTGGTGATGCGGCCGTAGTTGTTACGACCACCAGTCTTGCTCAGCGGGCGCAGCAGGGACTTCTCCGGGGTCGAGCGAGTGATTTCCTCGAACTCGGACACGGAGGATGCGCGGCGACCCGGAGTTGTCGGCTTGTACTTACGAATAGCCATAATTCTTCCTTTTCCTTTCGGCTCTTCGGTGGGGCTTAAGCGCCTGCGCCGAAGACGTCGATGGAGTCGCTGCCTTCACGGAGCGTCACGTAGGCGCGCTTGGTGGACTTACGCTGACCGTAGCCGGTGCGGGTGCGCTTGCGCTTGCCTGCACGGTTCACGGTGTTCACGGAAGCAACCTTCACGCCGAAGATCTGCTCGACGGCATCTTTAATCTGGGTCTTGTTGGAGTCCGTGGAGACGTAGAACGTGTAGACGTTCTGTTCCATCAGGCCGTAGGACTTCTCGGACACAACCGGTGCGATGATGACGTCGCGCGGGTTAGCGAGCTTAGCCATTACTTCTCCTCCTTAGCTTCCTCGGCGGCGCCGGTAGCGCGCTCGACGAAGGTGTGCAGAGCCTCAACGGAGAACACAACGTCGTCCGAGTAGAGGACGTCGTAGGTGTTCAGCTGGCCGGCGTCCAGGATCTGGACGTTCGGCAGGTTGTTGGCGCTGCGGCGAGCATTGATGTCCTCGCGGCCGATGACCAGAAGAACATTCTTGCGGTCGGTGAGGCGCTCGATGAAAGCCTTGGCCTGCTTGGTGGACGGGGTCTGGCCCGGGACGAGCTCCTCGATGACGTGGATGCGCTCGTTACGTGCACGGTCAGACAGTGCGCCGTAGAGAGCAGCCTTGATCATGCGCTTCGGGGTGCGCTGGGAGTAGTCACGCGGGACCGGGCCGTGCACGGTGCCACCACCGGTGTAGTGAGGCGCACGGATGGAGCCCTGGCGGGCGCGGCCGGTGCCCTTCTGACGGAACGGCTTGCGACCACCGCCGCGGACCTCGCCGCGAGTCTTGGTCTTGTGGGTACCCTGACGAGCAGCAGCGAGCTGTGCGTTGACAACCTGGTGCATCAAAGCAATGGATGCCTCGGTGTCAAAGAGCTCGGCCGGCAACTCAACGGTGCCGTTGGTCTTACCGTCAGCGGTCTGGACGTCTAGCTTGAGGTTGCTCATGCGTGTGCACCGCCCTTCACTGCGGTCTTAACGGTGACGAGGCCACCGCGCGCACCCGGGATAGCACCCTTGATGAGCAGCAGGTTGGACTCGGCATCAATCTTCTGAATCTTCAGGTTCTGGGTGGTCACGCGGTCCTGGCCCATGCGGCCAGCCATGCGCTTACCCTTGAAGACGCGGCCCGGGAACGAAGCGCCACCAATGCCACCAACGCGGCGGTGAGCAGCCTGGTTACCGTGGGCAGCGCCCTGGCCTGCGAAGCCGTGGCGCTTCATGGCGCCAGCGTAGCCGTGACCCTTGGTGGTGCCGGTAACGTCAACGAAGGACACGCCCTCGAAGATGTCCACCTTGACCTCCTGGCCGACCTCGTATGCGGAGGTGTCGTCCATGCGGATCTCAGCGACGTAACGGCGCGGGGTCACGCCAGCCTTCTTGAAGTGACCGGTTGCAGGCTTGTTGACCTTGCGCGGGTCCTTCTCGCCGAAGGCAATCTGGATGGCGTTGTAGCCATCGGTTTCTTTCGTACGGATCTGGGTAACCACGCACGGGCCAGCCTCGACGACGGTCACCGGCACAACGCGGTTCTCCTCGTCGAAGACCTGGGTCATGCCGAGCTTGGTGCCCAGAATTCCCTTGATCTCGTTTTCACTCATTGTTTGTTCTCCACCAAATACGTTGTGTCGATCGCTTACTGGATATTCACGTCGACGCTTGCCGGAAGGTCGATGCGCATGAGGGCGTCAACGGTCTTCGGGGTCGGGTCGAGAATGTCGATGAGGCGCTTGTGAGTGCGCATCTCGAAGTGCTCGCGAGAGTCCTTGTACTTGTGCGGAGAACGAATAACGGCGTATACGTTCTTCTCGGTTGGGAGCGGCACCGGGCCGACAACACGAGCACCCGTACGGGTAACGGTCTCGACGATCTTCTTAGCAGAAGCGTCGATGGCCTCGTGGTCGTAGGCCTTCAGCCGAATGCGGATTTTTTGTCCCGCCACGCTTATCCTCTTCCTCGCTTCCCCACTTTCACATTCCCGGCGTATCCGGGGCGTGAAGCGGTGGGAAATTGCTTCTCGATTTCTCTATAACGTTGTCCGGGCTGGAAGCCATGGCTCAACGCCAGTTGTCTGACTGTCATGACGACCACGAGAGTGACTTAAGGCAAAAGCCCAGAGTGCAGTGCTCGTGACGGGGTACAAGACCCGTAGTCAAAGTAAATAGGAAGAAGACTGGGGCGTTAGATCTCAATGATCCGCAACCAAAGTCTTATTCATATACTGCCGCTGTTTATTTGCCATGCCCCTTCTCCGGTCCATCTTCTCGGGATTGTCTCTGCTCAAGCGCGGACCTAGCCCGATCGGATGACCTTCGCGTGTAGTTCTAAAAGAACCCCACAACAAAGGTGTCATGTTCGCCTTACCAGCAACAACGCCCTACAAGCTGAAGCCTGTGGTTACGTCGCTGTGTTAAAGCAACCCCTGTATTTAAGCACGTAACCTCGCGTTTTCCAAACTCCTGCGGAAACAGTGGGTAACATCACGTTTTGGCCAAGGTTCGGCTCCCCGCCGCCCCGCGGACCGCGTTCACGGTTAAGCTCGTGACGTAGATACATACCTACATCAACTACACAATGAGAGGGATCCACCATGGCTGAAAACACAACCCCCAAGGACGTCGCCGAGCAGACCGCCCCGGCGAACGACGCCACCCCGGCGCCTGCCCCGGAGCGCAACAAGAACCTGGAGACCGATTTCGGCACCACCCGCATCGATGATGTCGTTGTGTCCAAGATCGCCGGCATCGCTGCCCGCGAGGTTTCCGGCGTCGCCGCCCTCGGCGGCGGTGGCGCCCGCATGATGGGCTCCATCCGCGAATCCTTCGGCGCTTCCGAGGACGTCCGCCAGGGCGTGAGCGTCGAGGTGAACAGCGGCACCGCTTCCATTGATATCGCCATCATCGCCGAGTACGGCGTGGCCATCCACGAGCTCGCCGAAGCCATCCGCCGCAACATCATGAATGCGGTCGAGCGCATGACCGGCCTGTCCGTCGATCGCGTCGACGTCGTCGTCCACGACGTCAAGCTGCCGCGCGAAGAGGACGAGTCCACCGAGGCAACTCCGGCGGTTACCCAGGGCCAGGCATAACGTGACCTCTGCCGAGCTCACCCTCCCCCTTGCCACGTCCATAGCGGCGGCGGTGACGGATCTAAGGGGCGTCGCCAAGCTCTCGCCCGGCCGGTTCGGGGAGGTCGCGCTGCTCTTCCCCGGTGAGCGCGTGCACGGCATCCGCCGCCCCAGCCCGCAGGATGACACGCACCTGGAGCTGCACATTGTCGTTGATGTCAGCGCAGGCGTACCACTCGCCGAGCTTGGCGACGTCACCCGCACCACCGTCCGCGCCACCTGGCCCGCAGTGCGCCGCGTAGACGTGGTCTTCGACGACGCGGTCTAAAAGGAACCGACATACAGAACTAAAGGAAAACCATGAAGAACTACACCTCCCTCGGCGTGATCGCCGGCTTGGTTCTGGCCTTTTTCATCTACCTCGGCGTGTGGTACGTCGCGCTCGCGGTCTTGCTTGCCGCGGTCGGCGGCGTCATCGGCGCGCATTTCGACGGCCGCATTGACCTCACCGCGGTGTGGAAAGGCGTGGTCGGCCAGGATAGAGGCCGAGGCTAGTGAGCACCGAATCAACCGGGGTCGCTCTCTTCGGGCGAACCCGCTTTTCCCTGCGCGCGATGGAGAAGGTCATTAACGCCGCCATTGCGAGCGTGCCGGGGACCGCGGCTGTCGACGCCAAATTAGCCGGCCTCGCCGGCCGCGCCTTTCCGCGCGTGATGGCGCAAATGGACCCGGATACGCAGATGGTGGCGGTGGATGTCGACATCGCTGTGTACTGGCCCTCCCCCGTCACCGAGGTGGCGAAGGCAGTTCGCACGGCAATCCGGGAGGCAGTCCGCGATTTCACAGGTTTTCGCACCACTCGCGTCAACGTAACGGTGGGCGGTGCGGTCCCAGGCGAGCGCACAACCGCGCTGGCGGTCGAGACACGCGCGCCACTGTCGGCGCAGATTCCAGCGATTGTTCCGGAACGCGCTTTGAAGCCGGTGGACGTAAGCCAGCGCGCCGCGGTGCGCCAAGTGTCGACCCCTGCGCCGGTCCCTGTACGCACGGTGAGGGTGCCGGAGGCGGTGCGGGTGAGGGGCGTCGGCAAGCCTGCGGACGTTACGGTACGCACGGAAGGTTTCGGCCCCGGCGAGAATCGCTACGACAAGCTGCGCCCCATCCACACACCCGAACCGCAGCCGCTGCGCGCAGTCACGGATCCTGCGCCGGTACAGGTCCGCTCGGTGCCTGCGCCACGGGAGTTCGCGCTGCGCCACGTCGAAGTGCCCCGCCCGGTTGAACCGCGCGGCGTGGACCTTCCGCATACTTCTCCGCTTCGCGTCCCGCATGCCAAGCCGCTTCAGCTTCGCCCAATTGCGATTCGGCCCTCGGCCGAGTTCACACGCCGGGTAGACGTTCCACGTCCGGTGCCGCTGCGCGCCATCACCATCCGCGAAGGAGGTCATCATGAGTGAGAACTCGCTGCCCGCTGGCTTTGGCCAACGCCCGAAAGCCTCCCCACCGGCGCGGGGGTGGACCATCATCGTGGGCATCCTGCTGCTCGCGGCCGCCGTCATCGTGGGGCGTGAGGCCTGGGTGTCAGGTGCCAACGAGGGCGCAACCTCGTGGCTGCAGCCCTTCATCGACGTGATGTCCTCGCCGGAGATCCATACATGGATGCTTGTGGCCGGGGGCGTGGCGATCTTCGTCGGGTTGATTCTGTTGTGGGCGGCGTGTGCGCCGCGGAAGACAACGCACGTGCGGATTGGCTCCGAGGACGCGTCGATGTGGCTGCGCGCGGTGGATATTGCGCGGGTGGCGTCGGCAACGGCGCGTCGGGTGCCGGGAACGACGGCGGCGCGGAGTCGGGCCAAGATCACTAAGGAGCGCTCCCGTATCACGGTCACGGCCACGGGCGATGCCGATGATGCGCAGCTTAAGGAGCGCGTGACTGAAGCAGTGACGGCGGCGCTGGCGGCTATCACGCCAGCCCCGGAGGTTACCGTGGTGATTGAGAATGAACAGGAGGACATCGCCAATGTCTAAGAAGCTTGCCGGTGTGGACCGTGCGCTTTTGGCCATACTGGGAATCCTGCTTATTGCCTTGGGGGGGTGGCCGATCCTCATCCACTTCGACGTGCCTTTCGCAACGTACTTGGCCTCGTGGGTGGACCACGACACGTGGGCGGGTCTGCCGGAACAGACCTGGTGGCCTTATGCACTGGGCTTGGCGACAATCATCTGTGCCCTCACCGGCCTGTGGCTGGTGATAAGCAACCTGCGCCATCATCGCTTTAATTCGATGCCCTCGGAGGAATCGAATGAGGAGGGTGCGATTAAGACGGAGATGCCCGCGATTGCAGGGGCGGTAACGGATACTCTCGCTGACATTGAGGGCGTGGAGAAAGTATCGCGACTGGTAGCCTACGACCGCTCGCGGCCGACGTTGCAGTATGAGGTGCTAGCGGATCCCGATACCCCGCTGCTGCGCATCAAGGATGCCATTGAGGTCAATGACCGCGACTTCCGCGCGGCCTTCCCGGACGTGGATGTGGATACGCGGTACAAGGTTCACTTCACGAAGGTCCGCAACGCTACCGTCTAGGCCGCCGCGCGCGGCGAGCGGGCTTACTCACCGCCTACGTGCGTCTTGCGGCACCGACTAACCTCGCATTCTCTTGCCTCCGCGATTGGCGTTTCGCCCACCGGTAAGCAGGCGGTTTCTGCTTCCGGTTGCGGGGTGGCTAGTGCTGTTTTAGTCT